>DKVK01000047.1:0-10440 GCA_002491165.1 Porphyromonadaceae bacterium UBA7180 | reverse complement strand
TTCACGAGCTGTGCGCCCATGTTCTGGAACGGGTCTTCGAGCTCTATCTCGCGGGCTACCGTCACGCCGTCTTTCGTGATATGGGGAGCGCCGAACTTACGTTCGATGATAACGTTGCGCCCTTTGGGGCCGAGGGTCACTTTCACGGCGTCGGCCAGTGCGTCAACGCCATTCTTGAGCTCTTCGCGAGCCTTTATATTGAATTTAATTTCTTTAGCCATTTTTCTTTTCTCCTTTTTTTAATTAACCTACGATAGCGAGCACGTCGCTCTGGCGCATCATCAGATACTTCACGCCCTCCACTTCTATTTCCTGGCCGGCATATTTGCCGTAGAGGACAGTGTCTCCCTCTTTGAGTACCATTTCTTCATCCTTGGTACCGTGGCCTACGGCCAGCACTTTTCCTTTCAGAGGTTTTTCCTTGGCGGAGTCGGGGATGATGATTCCGCTCATCGTGACTTCTTCAGCGGCAGCGGGTTCTATCAGAACGCGGTCTGCCAACGGTTTGATCTTCATATCGTGTTCTAAATTTTAAGTTTTATTTTCTGTTTGCGGTTCTATACAAATCGCGTGCCAATTTTAAGGGGAAACTCTTCAAACCCCTCGCCAATTACAACAACCCACCGTCCCGAAAGTTCCCTAACCCCCTGAAAATAACCGCCCCGCCTGACAATGATTAACACTTCGGGAACTCCGTCCGCAGAGCAGGGACACGCCATGGCGCGTCCGACAAAGCGCCTTATGGAACGGAGGCATTCCTACCTCCGTTCCATAATCTTGGCTACTGCAAATGCACATTTACTTACTGCGCCTACTATAATCCGACTCCCGATACCTGTATCAAATCTTCTTCCGAAACATTTTCCCGGAAACATTACCGGTTATCCGAAAATTCATTGTAATTTTGTCAATTAAAACAAGCATCGCCGTCAGTGACCCGCCAAGACTCCGCTCTTCCTGCCTCGTTTTTTGCAGCGTCACATCCGTTACCGGCAGAGGTGCTTGAAACCATTGACCAAGACATCACGATGATTGACTATATAAAAGGGCCGGTGGCCGAGCTTACCCCCACCACCGCCGTAATAGACTGCCACGGCGTCGGCTACGAGCTGAACATCTCGCTGCTCGACTATTCAGAGCTACAGAAGATGGAGAGCGCCAAGCTCTTCGTCCACGAATCCATACGCGAGGACGCCCACGTCCTCTTCGGTTTCCTCGAAAGGGATGCACGCCTTCTGTTCCGCCTGCTCATCGGCGTCAGCGGCGTGGGTCCCAACACGGCGCGCCTGATACTCTCTGCCATGACCGCCCCGCAGCTCGAAAACGCCATAGCTTCGGGCAACGACGCCGCCCTCAAAGCCGTAAAGGGAATAGGCGGAAAGACGGCACAAAGAATAATTGTTGACCTCAAGGATAAAATAAACACCCCCGCCGTAGCGTTATCTACAAGTCAGACTGCGGGCACGCAGGACTTCGAGGACGCTCTCGCGGCGCTATTGATGCTCGGGTTCGCCGCTCCCGCAAGCCGCAAGGCTCTGACCAAAATCTTCAAGGCCGACCCGGCCACAAGCACCGAAAGCGCCATAAAACAGGCGCTCAAGATGCTCTGAGCCAAAGCATTGCCACTATCCGCACGGCCTTAGGAGCAACACACACACACGGACTGACCACCGAGTTATGACAAGAAGCAACCGACGCCGACTCCTCCTCCCGGTAATACTGATAGCCGTATTGCTGGCAGCAGTCGTGTCCCGTTCGCAGACCACGCGGCCGGGCGCCCGTCCGTTGTCGCCGCCCCCTCCTCCTCCCGCGCCGCAATACATCGGTTCGAGCCGCATCCCCGACTCCGTGATTCTCCCTTCCGGAACCGTCTCACCCACCATACCGCGCAATTACGAGGACTATGCCGGCCAGGAATACGCCGCGGACCTCGAGACGCCCGAGAACATCAAGACCACCGCCGAATACGACCCCGGGCTCGGCATGTACGTAATCCGCACAAAGGTCGGCGACCGCGAGATTGTGACCCCTTACCTCATGACCACGGAGCAGTACAACGCCATGGTCAACCGCCAAGAGATGTACGGTTACTTCCGCCGGCGCAACGCCGAGAGCTACGAGCAGAAGGAGAAGCAGCCCTTCAACATCCTGGACATGAACTTCGCCCTGGGCCCGCTGGACAAGGTGTTCGGCCCCGGCGGCGTGCGTCTCACCACCTCCGGTTCGGCGCAGCTCTCGCTCGGCGTAAAGAGCAACAAGACCGACAATCCCGCCCTCTCGCTGCGCAACCGCCGCAAGACTTTCTTCGACTTCGACCAGAAAATCCAGGCCAACATCAACGCCTCGGTGGGCGACAAGATGAAGTTCAACATGACCTACAACACCGACGCTACGTTCGACTTCGACTCCAAGAACCTCAAGCTCGCCTACGAGGGGAAGGAGGACGAAATAATCAAGAACATAGAGGCCGGCAACGTAAGCATGACCACCGGGTCGAGCCTCATACGCGGCGGTACGGCCCTCTTCGGCGTGAAGGCCAAGCTCCAGTTCGGCAAGCTGACCGTCACCGGCCTCGTCTCGCAGCAGAACTCCGAGTCCAAGACCATCTCCTCGCAGGGCGGAGTGCAGACGACAAAGTTCCAGGTACGCGCCGACGAGTATGACGCCAACCGCCACTTCTTCCTGGCACAATACTTCTACGACAACTACGACTCTTTCGCCTCCCGGCTGCCACACGTCTCCTCGGGAATCAACATCACCCGCATAGAGGTGTGGGTCACCAACAAGAACAGCAACTACAACGAGTCGCGCAACTTCGTGGGTTTCATGGACTTAGGCGAGAACACGCGCCTGGCTTCCGACTACTGGCAGCCTGATATGTCGTACATGAACCCCTCGAACCAGTCGAACAACCTGCTCGAAGTCCTCAAGCAGGAATACCCCGACGCGCGCGACATAAGCCGTGTGACGCAAGCCCTCGAACCCCTCCGGGCCTACGGCATCACCGGCGGACGCGACTTCGAGAAGGTGGAGAGCGCGCGCCTGCTCAACTCCAGCGAATACACGCTCAACCCCACCCTGGGATACATCTCGCTGAAGTCCGCCCTCTCCTCCGACGAAGTCCTTGCCGTGGCCTACGAGTACACCTGCAACGGCAAGGTATACAAGGTGGGCGAGTTCTCCTCGGACGTCACCGGCACCGGGCAGAGCCTTTACCTCAAGATGCTCCGCGGCACCACCATCTCGCCGAAGCTCCCCATGTGGAAGCTCATGATGAAGAACGTCTACTCCCTGGGCGCCTACCAGCTTTCCAAGAACAAGTTCAAGCTAAACATCAAATACCTCAGCGACACCACCGGCCAGGAGATAAACTACCTCCCGGTGCCCACCGTCTCGAACAAGCCGCTGCTCCAGCTCATGAACCTCGACCGCATAGACTCCAACCAGGAGTCCAACCCGGACGGATGGTTCGACTACATAGAGGGCTACACCGTGCAGTCGTCGAGCGGCAAGATTATCTTCCCGGTGGCAGAGCCTTTCGGCGCCAACCTCGAGCGGCAGATAGGCGACCCCGCGCTTGCAGCTCCTTACGTCTATAAGGAGCTGTATGACAGTACGTTGGTCGTAGCCAAGCAGTTCGCCGACAAGAACAAGTTCTCGCTCGAAGGGGAGTACCAGGCCTCGGGCGGAGCCACCATACGCCTCGGCGCGATGAACGTGCCGCGCGGCTCCGTAGTAGTCACCGCCGGAGGAGCAACCCTCACCGAGAACTCCGACTATACCGTGGACTACGCCATGGGTATAGTCACCATCACCAACCAGAGCATCATCGACGCCGGTACCAACGTCAGCGTCTCGCTTGAGAACCAGTCAATGTTCTCCATGCAGCGCAAGACACTGCTCGGCTTCGACGCCCAATACAAGTTCAACAAGGACTTCCAGATAGGCGCCACGCTGCTCAACTTCTCCGAGAAAGCCCTCACCGAGAAGGTAAACATCGGCGACGAGGTAATCAACAACACCATGTGGGGCGTAAACCTCTCCTACAACAAGCAGTTCATGTGGCTCACCAACCTCCTGAACAAGATACCCACGGTCAGCTCCACGGCGCCGTCGAGCATCAGCGTGACGGGCGAGTTCGCCCAGCTCGTGCCCCACAAGCAGCCATCCGGCTCCCCCAAGGGGTCGAGCTACGTCGACGACTTCGAGTCCACGCAGACCGGCATCGACCTGCGCAGCCCCTACAGTTGGTTCCTCGCCTCCACGCCCGCCGACAACTCCGCCGACGCCCTCTTCCCCGAGGCGACGCTAATGAACAACACGGACTACGGCAAGAACCGCGCCCTCCTCGCATGGTATTACATAGACCGCATCTTCACACAGCGAAACTCCTCCTCCATACCAGGCTACCTCAAGAACGACCTCAAGCAGCTCTCAAACCCCTACGTCCGCGAGGTGACCGTCAACGAAATCTTCCCCAACCGCCAGCTCAACTACGGCGAGGCCAACACCATACAGACGCTTAACCTCTCCTTCTACCCCACCGAGCGCGGCCCCTACAACCTCGACGCCGTGAACATCGACGACGGCGGCAACCTCCTCAACCCCGAGAAACGCTGGGGAGGAATCATGCGCAAAATCGACAACACCAACTTCGAGAACTCCAACGTGGAATACCTCCAGTTCTGGATGCTCGACCCCTTCCTCGACCCCGACAACGACAACACCCAGGGCGGCGACCTCTACTTCAACTTCGGCGAAATCTCCGAAGACATCCTTAAGGACGGCAAGAAGAGCTACGAGAACGGTATGCCCGTCGACGGCAACGACTCCTTCCTGGCCGAGACCGTCTGGGGACGCGTCTCCACGCAGAACTCCCTGACCTACGCCTTCGAGAACGCACCCGACGCACGCCCCCTCCAGGACGTCGGACTCGACGGGCTCCCCAACGACGACGAGTTCGACTTCTCCTCTTACAAGGACTACCTTGACCAACTGCGCACACGCCTCCCGGCCTCCACCATCGCCGCAATGCAGGAAGACCCCTTCTCGGCCATGAACGACCCCGCCGGAGACAATTACCACTTCTACCGCTCACGCTGGTACGACGAGCACCAGACCTCCATCCTGGACCGCTACAAGCACTACAACGGCGTGGAGGGAAACTCCCTTTCGCCCGACCAGAGCGACAACCCGCAGTACCAGTCGTCGCGCTCGGTCCCCGACGTCGAGGACATCAACCAGGACAACACCCTCAACGAGTACGAGCGCTACTTCCAGTATAAGGTCTCCATCCGCCCCGAAGACCTCGAGGTGGGACGCAACTACATCACCGACAAGCAGGTATCGCGCGTAACCACCCGCGACGGCGAGCGAACCGTGGTATGGTACCAGTTCAAGATACCCCTCACAAGCCCCGACAAGGTGGTGGGAGGCATCAACGACTTCTCCACCATCCGTTTCGTACGCATGTTCATGACCGGATTCCGCGCCGTCACCCACCTCCGCTTCGCCACCCTCGAGCTCGTGCGCGGCGAATGGCGCGACTACCGCTTCAACCTCAACAACCGCAACGACTCCCCGGCGGAGGGAGACCTCGACATGTCGGTGGTAAACATCGAGGAGAACTCCGGGCGCACCCCCGTCAACTACGTGCTTCCTCCGGGCGTCACGCGCATACAGGACCCGGGGCAGTCGCAGGCCACGCAGCTCAACGAGCAGTCACTCTCCCTGAAGGTCACCGGACTGCAGCCGGGCGACGCACGAGGCATCTACAAGAACTCCGCGCTCGACCTCCGCATCTACAAACGCCTCCAGATGTGGGTCCACGCCGAAGCCGCCATCGACAACGTCACCAACCTCCGCAACGGCGACGTCGCTCTCTTCATACGCCTCGGCTCCGACGTCAAGAACAACTACTACGAATACGAGATACCCCTCGAACTCACCGCTCCCGGCACGTACAACAACATGAACTCTGCCGACCGCGCTTTGGTATGGCCCGTCACCAACCGCCTCAACGTCCCCATGGAGGCTTTCACCAACGTAAAGACCGCTCGTAACCGCGCGCGCTCCGAAGGGCAGGACGGCATCGGCTATACCAAGCTCTACTCCATGCACGACCCCGACGAGGCGCAGAACACCGTCTCGGTGCTCGGCAACCCGTCGCTCTCGGACGTCCGCGTAATGCTTATCGGCGTCCGCAACCGCTCCAGCTCCGTAAAGGACGCCACGGTGTGGGTCAACGAGCTGAAAGTCACCGACTTCAACGAGTCCGGCGGCTGGGCGGCCAACGGCAACGTGAACCTCGCCCTCTCCGACATTGCCACCGTCAACGTGGCCGGACACATTGAGACCGACGGCTTCGGCGCCGTGGACCAGGGCCTCTCGCAACGGCGCCTCGACCGCTACGAGCAGCTCAACGTGTCCGTACAGGGCGATGTGGGCAAGCTCTTCCCCGCGGCAGCAAAGCTCTCCGCACCCGTCTATTATTCCCACTCCTCGGAGAAGAACACCCCCAAGTACAACCCGCTGGACCAGGACATCCTCCTCAAGGACGCCCTCGACGCCGCCGTCACCAAGCAGGAACGCGACTCCATAAACTCATACGCCCTGACGCGCAAGACCGTGGAAAGCTTCTCACTCTCCGGACTCAAGTTCAACGTCCAGAGCAAAGTCCCCATGCCCTGGGACCCCGCAAACTTCACCGTCTCCTTCTCCTTCAACAAGCAGAAGAACATTGACCCCACCACCGAATACCAGCACATAAACGACTACCGCGGCTCCTTCCAGTACTCCTACTCCCCGGTGGTTAAACCGCTGAAACCCTTCGCCTGGGTCAAGAGCAAGAACAAGAACATGAAATTCCTCAAGGACTGGGGCATAAACTGGCTCTTCAACTCCCTGACTTTCATGACAAACATATCGCGCTACTACTACGAGGAGCAGACGCGCTCCGAGGTGGACGTGGACTTCCGTCTCCCCGTGCAGGTCAGCAAGAACTTCCTCTGGGACCGCTCCCTGAACCTCACGTGGAACCTCACCCCCTCGCTCAACTTCTCCTTCGCCAGCAACACCACCGCACGCATCGAGGAGACCGTCGGCGCCGTAAACAAGCGCCTCTTCCCCGACAAGTACCGCGACTGGAAGGACACCGTCCTCAACTCAATCAAGGGCTTCGGCACGCCGTGGAACTACAACCAGACCTTCACCGGCTCCTGGCGCGCACCCTTCAACAAGATTCCGGCGCTCAACTTCCTGACCGCCAACGTCACCTACAACTCCACCTACCGCTGGGACCGCGGCGCAACCATCGACGAGTTCCAGATGGGAAACACCATACAGAACCAGACCACGTGGAACGCCGACGCGCGCATAAACTTCGAGAACCTCTACAACCAGAACAAGACACTCCAGCGCATCAACAAGCGGTGGAGCACCTCCTCCTCCTCGCGCAACAAGAACAAGGACAAAGCCAAGGACAAGAAAGCGCAGAAACCCAAGAAATACGAGCACGCCATAACCCTGCGCGAGGACACCACAACCATGGTCAAGCACAACCTCAAGACCAAGAAGGTGAAAATCTCGGCACGCGGCGCGGGCGGCAACGCCGTGAAGCTCGAAACGCGCGTCGTGGACGACAACACCCTCGAAATCCTCACGCGCGGAAAGAACACCGTGCGCCTCACCGTCACCGAAGACAAGAAGGACGACCGCAAGAATCCCTGGGACGAGGTGCGCGACTACTCGCTGCGCTTCCTCATGATGACCCGCAACGTCTCCTTCCGCTGGCGCTCCTCCCACTCCCTCTCCCTGCCCCAGTTCGGCCCCAACGTCGGCGACATCTTCGGACAGAGCACCAAGTACGGCCCCATGGCCCCGGGCGTCGGCTTCGCTTTCGGTTTCTACGACGACACTTACGTCAACAAGGCGCTGGAGCGCGGATGGCTCCTCACCGGCGACAACCAGACATCACCGGCCATCTGGAACCAGGGCAAGGAGTTCAACTTCGAGCTTACACTCGAACCCATAGTTGGACTCAAGATACTGCTCACCTCCAACCTCACCGACAACCGCACGCGCCAGGTACAGTTCATGTACAGCGACATGCCCACCTCCTTCTCCGGCTCATACACACGCACCGCCGTGGCGCTCAAGACCGCGCTTAAAGGCTCCAAGGCCGAGAACGGCTACGCGTCGGAAGCCTTCACGCGTTTCCTGCAATACATCCCGCAGGTGGCCTCGCGCGTGCAGGGACAGTATGCCGGCACGGCCTATCCCTCGGGCGGATTCATGGAAGGCAACCCCCTGGCCGGAACGCAATACAACCCCGAAGTAGGGGGAGTCAGCGCCACATCCTCCGACGTCCTCATCCCCGCTTTCCTCGCCGCCTACACCGGCTGCTCCCCCGACAAGGTCAGCCTCGCGCACTTCCCCGGGCTCGGCTCTATGCGCCCCAACTGGCGCGTGACATACGACGGCATCATCAACTTCTTCAACTTCCGCAACATCTTCAAGAAGTTCACCCTCTCACACGCCTACCAGTGCACCTACTCGGTGGGCAGCTACTCCTCCTACCTCAACTGGCAGGGAATAGGGGGCGACCGCGGTTTCATCCTCGACGAGCAGACGCAGCAACCCATCCCCTCCTCCCCCTACAACATATCGTCGGTGGCCATAACGGAGAAGTTCGCCCCCCTCATCGGCCTCTCCGTCACCTTCAACAACGACATCACCCTCAACACCGAATACCGCGACTCCCGCACGCTAAACCTCAACTCCTCCGCCGGGCAGGTAGTGGAGACCACCTCCAAGCAGTTCACCCTCGGTGCCGGTTACAAGATAGCCAACTTCAACAACATCATCAAGATAGGCTCCAACCAGGGGGGCGTCTCCAACGACCTGACGCTCAACCTCGACCTCTCGCTGGCCAACAACCTCTCGCTCATCCGCCGCATCGAGAGCGCATACACCCAGGCCACGCAGGGAACGCGCACCTTCTCAATCAACTTCATGGCCTCATACGTCCTGAGCCGCCGCATCACCATCGCCGCTTTCTTCGACCATCAGGTAAACACCCCGCTCGTCTCCTCCACCGCCTACCCCACCACCAACTCCAACTACGGCATCTCCATAAACCTCTCCCTGGCAAGATAATAAGGAGCGTATGGAACGGGGACATTCCGCCCCGCCGTAAGCCGCGACAGCGGCTAATCTTATGGAACGGGGGCATTCCTGCCCCCGCCGTAAGCCGCGACAGCGGCTAATCTTATGGAACGGGGACATTCCTGCCCCCGCCGTAAGCCACGACAGCGGCTAATCCGCACGATATAAGTAAGCAGCTCCGGCGCCTTGCATCCGTTCCATAACGGTGAACCTCCTGACCCGGATAAGCGTTACGAGAGAAACAAACCTCCACACTGTTATGCCACAGTCCCGACAAACTTCCACTACCGTCGCCGCCCCGGAAACGGCCCTGAGTTTCCGCCCGGTAACCCTGGACGACATGCCCCGCCTCCGCCAATACCTCAGCCGGGAGCAGGGACGCACCACCGACTTCTCCTTCCTCGGCGTCGCCATGTGGATAGACTACTTCAAATACCAATACTGCATCTACCGCGACACGCTGTTTATAAAAGGCGTCCTCGAAGACGACCGCCGCGTGGAAGCCTTCTCAATGCCCGTAGGAGCCCTACCCCTCTCCCGGGCGGTGCCATATATCCTCGGATATTGCCGTGCCCGTGGCCTCGTCCCCCGCTTCTCCGCCGTCCCCGAATACGCGCTGCCCGGCTTCATGCAGTTCTCCCCCAAGGAAATCACGGAGCTACCGGACTGGAGCGACTACCTCTACGACGCCGACAAGCTCGCAACCCTCTCCGGCAAGAAGATGGCCAAGAAGCGCAACCACCTCAACCGCTTCCTCGCCCTTTACCACGGACGCTGGCAGCTCACTCCGCTCACACCGCGGAACGCCGTCCGCGCGCTGCGCTTCATGGGAGTGGCCGACCTCGAGGGCGACAACGCTCCCGAAGCCGCCGCCGAGCGCGACCTCACACGCCGAATCCTGGAAAACTACGACCGGCTAAGCCCTTACCTCCACGGCGCACTGCTCGAAGTGGACGGCCATGTCTGCGCATTCACCGTAGCCGACATAAAGGGCGACACACTCTTCATACACATAGAGAAAGCCACACGCTCCGTAGAAGCCGCCTACGAAGCCATAAACGCCCTCTTCGCCCGCCTTATGACGGAGCGGCACCCCGCAATAAAGTACATAAACCGCGAAGACGACGCGGGCGACGAAGGCCTCCGCCACGCCAAACAAAGCTACCATCCCCTCGCCCTCCTGAAAAAATTCAACCTCCGCCTGTAATATATGGAACGGAGGCATTCGCGTCTTATGGAACGGGGGCATTCGCGTCTTATGGAACGGGGGCATTC
>DKVK01000090.1 GCA_002491165.1 Porphyromonadaceae bacterium UBA7180 | reverse complement strand
CGACGAAAGCTATGCCGGCGCACGTTCCTTCTACGAACTCAAAGACACCATCACCCGCATTACGGGTTTTGAATATGTGCTCCCCACACACCAGGGCCGCGCAGCCGAAAACGTGCTCTTCTCACACTTGGTGAAAGAGGGCGACATCGTTCCCGGCAACTCGCACTTCGACACCACAAAGGGCCACATCGAAAGCCGCAAGGCCTTCGCCGTTGACTGCACGGTGGACGAAGCAAAGAACACACAGCTCGAAGTTCCCTTCAAGGGTAACGTTGACCTCAAGAAACTCGAGGACTGCCTGAAAGAGAACTGCGACAAGATTCCTTTCATCATCGTCACCATCACCAACAACACGGCCGGTGGCCAGCCCGTTTCCATGGAGAATCTACGCGGTGTGCGCAAAGTCGCAGACAAATACGGCAAACGGGTATTCTTCGACTCAGCCCGCTTCGCCGAGAACGCTTACTTCATCAAGACACGCGAACCGGAGTTCAAGGACGCCACGATCAAGGAAATAGCACGCGAAATGTTCTCTCTGGCCGACGGTATGACAATGTCGTCGAAGAAGGACGGTCTCGTAAACATGGGCGGTTTCATCGCTACACGCTGGGAAGACATCTATGAAGGCGCCAAGAAATACCTCATCCCCTTCGAGGGCTTCCTGACATACGGCGGTATGAACGGCCGCGACATGGCTGCCCTGGCTGTAGGTCTCGACGAAAACACCGAGTTCGACATGCTCGAAACCCGCATCAAACAGGTTCAGTACCTGGCCCAGAAACTCGACGAGTACGGCATTCCTTACCAGCGTCCCGTCGGCGGCCACGCGCTCTTCATCGACGCCGACAAGGTGCTCGACCGAATACCCAAGGAGGAGTTCCCCGCACAGCGTCTGGCAATGGAGCTTTACCTCGAAGCCGGTGTACGCGGTTGCGAAATAGGCTACCTGCTCGCCGACCGTGATCCCGTAACCCGCGAAAACCGCTTCAACGGCAACGACTTCCTGCGTCTCTGCATCTGCCGCCGCACTTACACCAACAACCACATGGATGTAATCGCCGCCGCGTTGAAGAACGTTTACGACCGTCGCCACGAAATCACACGCGGCGTCAAAATCACATGGGAAGCAGAACTGATGCGCCACTTCACCGTTCAGCTCGAACCGCTCGGATAATTCCACTATAACCGATAAATATTCCAAGTCCCGCCTAAGGCCGTCGCCGGGCGGGACTTTTCTTTACGGTATATGGGTATCGTCACTCACTCATCAGACGGCGAAGACGGGGCTTCCTTGCCGGAGGGAACTTTGCCGTAGAATTGCGAACCGGGGGAGAGATGCGGATTCACGTAGATATCCTTGTCCATGCCCATCGGATAGGGGAGACCGAAGGCATGGTCCACTCCCATAGCCGGAATGTATCCCGCCATTATGGTGTCGCGTCCCGAGGCAGACTCGAAGACAGTGAGACCGAACTTATGGAGCATCACGGCTATATGCTCGAAGATTTCAGACTGTATCATCTCATACGGCACCCATGACGAGGTGTCGGTGAAACAATAAATCTGGAGTGGTATGCCAGCGGAGGTCTGCTGCAATGTAGAGATGAAGCAGGTGGACGCGGGGTCTATCCCCTTGTTGTTCTTAAGGTAAAGCGCGAGGTAGGCGCGGAAGAGACCGAGGTTAGTGTCTATGGTGCCATCCACCAATCCCTCGGGATTATTGTAGTTGGCAATTTTACCTTCGTCGCGCTGTTTCATCTTGGCGGTGATATAAGGCTCCAGCAGAGGGATGGCTTTAAGGCGTTCGAGGTCGGCATCGGTAAGGGGCATCACCGTGTCGGCATCCAAAAGATAGCATCGCTGTATCCGGCGAGTCTCGCTGAGTTGCATGTTACGGTAATTGGTGAAACTGCCGGAGACAAGGGTATAAGGCGGAACGGTGGTGACTGTCTTGTCCCAGTTCACAATCTTCACGGAAGTAAGCGTAACCTCCTGCACCGTACCGTTGGCATCGGTTCCGTGTACTTTAATCCAGTCGCCCACATGGAGGGTATCGTTCTCCGAAAGCTGCACGCCGGCCACTACTCCGAGTATCGAATCCTTGAAGATCAACATCAACACGGCGGCGAATGCGCCAAGCCCGGCCAGCACCTTCTCGGGCGATTTCTGAAGCAACATCGCGCAAATAATTATGGCAACCACTATCCAAATGATACCCTTTATAAGTTGCGCCACACCCTTCAAAGGCAATTTGCGCTTGTTCTCTTTCTCGTCTATCCGCAGCCACGATGCGTCCACTACGCTGTTAACTGCCATAGCCACCACAAACACCATATATATATAAGAACAGAGCGTCAGAGTATGGCCCAGCGATCCCTGCATGGTGAACTCTATGAGAATCACGAAAACCAAGGGGGGAATAATACGACACGACTTGGTGAAGAATTTCACTTCCCTTAGATGCAGGTACCATACGTTATGCACGCGATCCTGAAGTGCCTTGATAATGGCCATGACTCCCCACTGGAGCAACCGCCCGACAAGCAAGGCAATGCATAGCACCACTGCTGCATACGCTATTTCGATAGCCTTGATGTTATGCTCCAGTCCTACTGCCGAAAGCAGCCAGTGCACTACCTTCATAATCTCTTCGGCTATAATGAAGGTGCTCTTGATAGCCGACTGCGACAACTCTATAGGCGCCTCGGGATGCGGATTCTGAATTAGTAAAGACAACATAGTGGAAATCTTTAAATTTAAACCGGTGAGACCGGCAGACCGGACACCGTTAAAATATTTACAAACTCTATGCGTTTAAAGTTCAAAAGGATATTGAACGCGGGAAGCATAGATAGCACCAAATCCGTAATATGCTGATAATGTCCCCATTAATATTTCGTTAAGATTAATTAACATTTCGAGCTAAAGATAAATTGCACACAGAGCGGTGTCTTTGTGCAAAAACGGGAAAGTAGAATTAACGGTGGTTAAAATGGTTATTGCGCTGATATGGTGTAAGTTATGAGGGAGAGTTCGTAATACGGAAGATTTTTTAATGAATTTTAAGGTGGAAAAATTTGGAGGCAACCGGCGGATTTCCTACCTTTACGTCAGAAAAATCGGAAAATATTAAAAAGACTAAAAATAAATCATGGAGAAAACATTAGTAATACTCAAGCCCTCGGCAGTGGAACGCCGCCTTATAGGTAAAGTGGTGGAACGCATAGAAAACCGGGGCCTGATAATCTGCGGAATGAAGATGATGCAACTCGGCGAACCCATATTGCGCGAACACTACGCCCACCTCGTCGACAAGCCCTTCTTCCCCTCGATAGTTGAATCCATGACCGCAACTCCCGTTATCGTCATGTGCCTCAAAGGTGTAGACGTAGTGGAAACCTTCCGCACCATGACCGGAGTGACCAACGGCCGTAAAGCCGCCCCCGGAACACTCCGCGGAGACTTCTGCATGAGCGGGCAGGCAAACATAGTACATGCCTCCGACTCGGTGGAAAATGCCAAAATAGAAATCGACCGCTTCTTCCGTCCCGAAGAAATCTTCGACTGGACACCGGCAAACGTCAATTTCATCTACGGCGACGGCGAAAAGTAAATTTTAATACCAACTCTCAACTCATAACCCAACGGAGTTGTTAAGGTTTTGTATAACTCCAATTAAACCGGAAACAATTTAGATATGAAGATACTTAAATTTGTATGTGCCGCCACGATGTGTATCGTTGCTCTCAGCTCCTTCGCACAATCACGACATGTAAGTAAATCTCATTCCCGCACCCACCGCGACCTGATGGCCAAACAATCCACGGGAAAAGACAATATAAAAATGGGCGACAACTCCTTTATCCAGCTCATGGACGAACAGGAACCCGAACCCGACATTTACACCGAAGGCTGGAACTCCCGCTCCGTAAATCCCTTCAAAGAATCCCAAGTCCCCGACCGCGAAGTGCTTAATGTACGCGGATACCATACCCCACATCCCGGCCGAGTATCTTCACCCTACGGATACCGCGCACGCTTCGGCAGAATGCACAAAGGCGTGGACATCTCCCTCAAACTCAATGACACCATCTATGCCGCATACGACGGCAAAGTGCGTCTCACCAACTACGAACCCAAAGGCTACGGCAACTACATAATACTGCGCCACCCCAACAAACTCGAAACCGTCTACGGACACCTCAACAAAATCCTTGTCAAACCTAACCAGGTGGTAAAAGCAGGGCAGCCCATCGGCCTGGGCGGAAGCACCGGACGAAGCACCGGCCCGCACCTCCACTTCGAGACACGCTTCATGGGTTACGCCATCAACCCCGCCGCCATCATCAACTTCAGCAACGGAACAGTACACACCGACACTTATACTTTTTCAAAGCAAACCTACCAGCAGCCCCGCAACTTCACTCCTAACGACAACAAGAAGAAAGTGGAACAGTCCCAAAACCGCTACCAGGCAGCAACTACCACCGAAACATACACCGTAAAACGCGGAGACTCGGTAGGAAGCATCGCCCGCGCCTACGGTATCTCCACCACCACACTCCGCCGCCTCAACAATATGAGCTCCACCGAACGCATCACCATCGGCCAGGTGCTCAAAGTAAAATAAAGCATACAGACTCGCAGGGCCTTGCAGTCTCTGAAGCATTCCCCGCAATTTGCCAAGATACCCGCAATTTGCCTGGAATCCTTGAATCGCAAAGCCCCGGCAGCCTGAAAAAAAACATCAACGCAAAACTACCGAAGGAAGTCCCGGCGACCTCCTTCGGTAGTTTTTCATTTATAGTTGATCCTGAGAATTGATAACAATGCCCCGGCCATCAATAAGCCATGGCATTTATGTGTCGATTCGACGGGTTTGTGACACTTTTCGAGTGGCTCTTCTATCTCGTCAACCGTGAATATGGGCATCGGTGTCACCGCTCGGAGAAGTGACAGTTCGGTATAGTACTCCCCGTTTTTCG
>DKVK01000029.1 GCA_002491165.1 Porphyromonadaceae bacterium UBA7180 | reverse complement strand
ATCGGCTGTTGTTTTATGGTTTAACTGTACTTTCTCAGTATTTTACTTACCGACGCCCGTGCGGACTCAAAATGGGGCGGCGGAAATTGCGGGATTTTGGGAATTGGAGGAAAATTATTAACTTTGCGGAAAACATCTTACTTTATGAAATATTCTTACTTCCCGGTCCTCGCCGCGCTCGCTTTTGCCTTCGGCGCGCAGGCCGCTCTCGTCAGGGGTGACATCCCCCGTCACTGTGTTAAAAGCCACACCGCCGCCATGCCGCAGCGCCAGAAGAAAGCCGCGTCGGCCAAACCCTCGCCCCGGCGCGTTGAGGACGCCTCGCTGGCCAACCACACCTGGACGTCGATAGGCACCGGCCGCTTCACCGACGACATCATAACTTTCTGCTTCGAGGTGCCCACCTATACCTACGATGTGGAGGTGCAGCAGGCCACCGATATGCCCACGCTCTACCGTATCGTCAATCCGCTGCAAAACCATCCCGAGAAAGCCGAGATGGAAGCTGCAGAGGGTATCTTCCCCACAGACAAAGATTATTACATCTACTTCGACGTCACCGACCCCGATTTCGTGAAGATTCCGCGCGCCGAGTTCGGCTACGAAGACAGCGACGGCAAGGCTGAAGTAGTCTCCCTTACAGCCGATTACGAAGGCCTCGGATACACCTACGACGACGCCATGCAACACGCCGGCGCCATGCGCGACAAAATCATCACCTTCCCCAACGAAGCGTCGCTACGCATCTTTCAGGGCTCACACATGTATTACGGCGACGATAGCGGTGCTCTGAAACTCGTGCTCCCCGGCGGCACTGACTACTCCGTGGAGTTTGACAACCGGGACGGCTTCTGCCCCGGCGAGGACGGTTGCTACCACGTGGCCATAAACACCGGCGCCACCGTTCCGACTGTGCGCTACGGTATCTTCGACTCCTACAAGGATGAACACGTGATGCAGCTCATCAACGGCGGCAGCGAATGCCAGCCGGGCGCCACCGTTTCGCTCGACCTCTCCACCAACCCCGAACGCCGCGCCTATCTCATAGCCATCACCCTAAACGCCGACGGCGAGTTCCAGGACGGCCTCTACACCGTGCTCTACAACCCCGCCGACAACTCCCCTAAATGGCAATATTACTGCAAGGCTGACTTCACCGACGGCCTCCTCTCCCCCTACCTCTACACCGAGCCGCAAACCGTGGAGGTGGAAGTGCAGCAATACACCGAAAAGCCGGGCTACTTCCGCATCAAGAACCCCTATGCCGGTCTGGCGCACGAATACATGCAAGACCCCGGCCATAGCCACGGCCACTATATCTACATCGACGCTTCCGAACCTGAAAACGTAATCATGCAGGAAAGCCCCGTGGGAGTTTACGGCGAAGAATACGGCGAAATACTCGTCGGCAGCGAGTACTGGAACATCATCGAGACCTACGGTCGCGAAACAGCCGACGAATATGGCATGACCTCCGGCGGCTTGCTGGCCGACAACACCATCACCTTCAACGCCTCAGCCTCGCTGACCATCTACCCGACGCTCTACGCAGACTGGTTCGAGACCAACGTCAAGGAAGACGGCTCGGCCGGCGACTTCGCCCTCGTGCTGAAAAACCCCGGCGTAGGCATAGACGGCATCTCCGCCCCCTCGGCCGAAGCCCGCTACTACAACCTGCAGGGCATCCGAGTAGACAATCCGCAGCACGGCCTCTATATAGAGCGCCGAGGCACCCAGACCCGCAAAGTCCTCCTCCCCTGACCCTCGCTGAATAAGCTCTTCTTATACCACTTATCACAAGGAGCGCGGCTTCCCGGCTGCACTCCTTGTGATTTCAGGTTTATTTCAGGGCGGCGAGGAGGCGCCGGTTGGCACGGTCTATGGCGGAGGTGTCGAGGGTGGCCAGGTAGATGCGGGTGGTTGTTTCGCTGTCGTGGCCCATCCCTTCGCTTATTATGCCCAACGGGATTCCCTCGGCGCGAGCGGCGGTGGCCCAGCTGTGCCGCGCCACGTAGAGTGTCAATGGAACGGAGAGGCAGGCCAGGGCCGCTACCTCTTTCAGGTGGCGGTTTATCTTGTAGGCGGCGTTGCGGTAGGCGCAGCGTTCGTCGTCGGCGCGTTTCGTGATTACAGGCAGGAGGTATGGTGTCGGGTTGCGCGGATACTTGTCAAGGATACGCTGCATGGCGGGTTCCCAGGCTATGGCGAGGCGACGGCCCGTCTTGCGCCGCCGGTAGGTGACGCGGCCGTTGCGCAGGTCGCTCTTTTTCAGGAAAGCCATGTCTATGAAGCTCATTCCCCGCAGATAGAAACTGAGCATGAAGATATCACGGGCATAGTCGAGAGCGGGCATGGCGGCGAGGTCGAGTGCCTTGATTCGGCGGATGGCGTTCAGCGGCAACGCGCGTTTCACGGTTTTTGCAATGCCGGTGTATATGTGGCGGAAGGGCCGCAGGTCGTCGATGGCACCACTTTCGACGGCACGGTTATAGACGGCGCGCAGTATGCGGGCGTAGAAGGAGACCGTATTGGGCACCACGCCGCAACGCTTGAGCCAGATGCCGTACTGCTCCATCGTCGCCGGCGTTATGGCGTCGAGCATGATGTCGCGGCCGAGGCGGAACTTACGGAAGCTGTTAAGCGCCGAACGGTAGGTCTCGGCGGTGCGTATGCGGCCGTTATCCTTCAGCGCGCGGATGATTCCCTCCATGAAGGGGAAGAGGGAGTACTCCCGGCGAAACCGCCGGTATTCCTCCACTATGTCGTCGGCCGAATAGTGCGGGAGGGCGGCTTGGAGGCGACTCTCTATTTTTGCGAAACGCCGCAGGTCGCGGCGAATGTTTTCGCGGATTTCAAGGAGTTGTTCGCGCCGCGTGCCGCAGGGGGGGGAATGACGATATCGGCATGCCGCACGTCCCATTCGGAGCTAAGGAGTTTACAGCCGGAAAGCTGTTGGCGCACACGACGCTCGTGCGTGATACTGTAGTAGAGGGTTCCCTCGACGCCGATGACTGCGGAGGGCCGGAATTTTACTTTTATTGTAGCCATTTTTCTTAAAAATTTGAGTAAATTCCGGGGCGGAGGGGTGCAGTCCGGGTCTTTAATGGCCTTATGGATCTTAAAGACTTTAGGGTCGGCGGACTATAGATTGCGATAAAGGCGCTGGAGGCGGTTGGCGCATTTTTGCCAGGAGAAGTGGGAGTCGAAGGTGCGGCGTGCCTCCTCCCCCATGCGGCGGCGCGTGGCGGGGTCTTCGATGAGGGTTTTAAGGGCGTTGCCGAGGGCGGCGCCCTGCGACGGCGGCACTATGATGGCTTCGCGGCCGGAGGCCACGTGCTCAGAAGGCGATACCGACGAGGAAAGCACCTGCGGCCTTCCGTGAGCCATATATTCTATGTGCGCCGGCCCGAAGGGACATGGTATCACCGAAGGGTCCACGGCCACGTGGCAGTCGTCTATGAGCGCCGACGGGTCCGCGGGGCGCAGTTTCCAGTCTATCATGTCCATGACGCCGAGCACCTGTGCGCGGCGCCGGAGCGTGTCTATGTAGTCGGGGTCGCCGTCGCCCACTATCCACAGCCGTGTCTTGAGACCGCGGAGCGTGGACATGGCGTCAATCATGGTTTCGAGACCGTTGCCGGGCACAAGGTCGCTCTTGCACAAGACTATCTTGGGTCCCTTTTCCGGTTCGGGGACAATGTCGGTGACTTCGAGGTTTGCGGCCGGCGGTATGGTGTGGAGCCGCCCGGCGGGGAAGGGAAGCGGGCGATCGCGCCAGCTGTCGAGGAAACGTTCGCGCACCGCCGCGGAGATGAATACCTGCGCGTCGAGGTTGCGGTAGATGCGGCGCGCCAGCCAGTTGTCGGCGCCGGGGTTCAGTTTATGGCGCGTGCTGACCACGCGGATGTCCTTGCGGCGGGCTATCTTGCGGGCCAGCAACACGGCGAAGGCGTCGCGGTAGCGGTGCACGTGCACTATGGTACCCGGACGTTCGCGGCGCAGGTCGCGCACCAGGTGGAGTGTGGATGAAATGTCGAAGAAACCGCGCAGGGCACAATGGCGCAGGTCGATTCGTGCCTGGCGGAAACGGGTATCTATGGCTTTGGCATCGCGGGTATAGGCGGTCACGCTCCAGCCCATGAGCGAGAAGTGGCGGCACACATCCAGGGCGTGCCGCCAGGGTTCCCCCCAGCGGTTGGCAGCGATAATGTGCAGCAGCCGCCGCGGCGCCACCGGGGCGCCTTCATCAGGCTTCGGACGCGACATCCCCTTCTGCTGCAATCGTTCAGTTGCCTCCGGCAAGGAGCAGGCCGAGGTCCATGCCGTGTGTCCCGAGGTAAGAGGCTATCAGCTTGTCCACGAGTTTGCCGCGGTAGGTCACTATGCCCTCCTGCATTCCGGGAGTGGTCACTATCATGCCGTCCACTCCGTTCTTGAGCGCCATCTCCTCGAAGAAGTTGACCAGGATGTTCGACATTGCCATGGCTACGGTGCGGGGCACGGACTGTGACGGGTCGGTGTCAGCCAGGTCGAGCAGGTAGACGTTGTCCTTCATCACGGAGTCGAGCGTACGTGGCATCTCGAAGTCGCGTGTACAGTGGTCCAACAGGATCACGTCGGCGGTCTTGACGCGGTTGAGCAACACGCGGGGATGCACCGCGCAGGTGGTGAGGCGGTCGCCGCAGAAGTCGCGCATCTCCTGGAGCGAAGAGATGTCGTTGTCCATTACCGTGACCGAAGCGCCGGCGGCGATGGCCGCCATGGCGGCGAACATAACCTTCGTACCCGTGCCTATGATGAGCACCTCACAGGGATTGATGCCGGCCACCCCGGCAAGAAGCACACCCTTGCCGCCCCCCAGGAACGACAGGTTTTCCTGCGCGTACATTATGGCCACGCGGCCGTCGATTTCGTCAAGGACATTGGCGAAAATGGGCTCGCCGTTGTGGCTCAGCATATTGTTGAGGCAGCCGAGCGTAATGTTACGGCTCAGGTATTCGTCCACCACCTTGCGGTCGAACAGCGTATTGTCGAGCATACAGAGGTTTGTGCCGCCGGGTTGCATACGGCGTATATCGGCCACCTGGAGCGGGCGGTAGCTCAGCACGACAGGGAGGGCGAGCACCTGCTCGCGCGGGGCTATGCGCACGCCGTAGCGGGCATAATCTTCGTCGGAGAAGTCGACGTCGATGCCCACGCCGGCCTCCACGGTAACGATATTCCCGGCCGACACTAAAATTCCGCAAGCTTCGGGGGTAAGCAGGATGCGTGTTTCCTCGCTGTCGTTGTAGTTAGACACCATGCCGATGTTCAGCGGCTGTTCAAAGCCCTCTTCGAGCACCATCTCGGGTTGGCTTTGTGGTTTGTTGGTTTCCTCGTTATTCATCGTTTGAGTGTATTTCTCAGCCGCAAAGGTAAGACAAATTCCCCAAACCTCCAATTTTTCCATTCCCGGAAGCCCCGTTACCCGAAAATTTGATCACTTATTTGTAGAATCATGAGAATCATATCGGGGGCGGACGGCGGATTCGGTTTGGCGGTTTTCAGAAAAAGCATTAACTTTGCGGAATATTCCGGCTTTTAGTTTTTTATTGGAATCGCTATGGAGAATGAACCGATACGTCCCGACGTACTGAATTTCGACGATATACGGCAACTGGTGCCGGCCCTTGGCAAACACCGCAAACTGGTGGAGCGCATCATGCACTTTCTGTGGGTGGACCGCGTCAACGAGGTGCACGGCCGCTATTGCAACACCCCCGGCGCCGAGTTCTCGCACAAACTGGCCGAGGAGGAGTTCCGCATACGCCTGCGCGTAGACAACGAGCAGGTGCTGTCGCAGTTCCCGGAGGGTGCTTTCGTCACGGTGTCGAACCATCCCTTCGGCGGCATGGACGGCATCCTGCTCATCCATCTGGTGTCCAAGTACCGCCCCGATTTCCGCGTGATGGTCAACCTCGTGCTCAACAATATCAGGGCCATGCGGCCGTCGTTCATCGCCGTGGACCCGCAGCAGAGCGACGACCCCAAGAAGAAGAAAATCACGATGCAGGGCATCCGCGAGGCCATAGCGCAGGTGCGCGGCGGACATCCGCTGGGCTTCTTCCCGGCGGGCGCCGTATCCAAGATTCAGCGCAACCTCCGCATCGCCGACCGCGAATGGCAACCCTCCATAATCCGCCTCATCCACCAGTTCCATGTGCCGGTGATTCCAATCTATTTCCACGGCCACAACTCCACGTTCTTCAACATCCTGGGGCTCATAGACTGGCGTATACGCACGCTGCGCCTTCCGCGCGAAGTCTTCCTGATGCGCGACAAGGAGGTGCACGTCTCCGTGGGCGACCCGATCATGCCCGGGGAGCAGGCTGCATGTCCCGACCTCGACGCCCTGGGGCGGCTCCTCAGGGAACGTACCTACTCGCTGAAGGCCATTAAATAAAACTGTAACGCAATGCCAAGAAAAATTAATACGATCCCTGCGCCGGCCAGCCAGGAGCGCGAAGTGCTGACGGCCAAACAGCGGTTTTCCATCATCGGGAACTCGCAGGCGCTGCTCGCTGCCATAGAGCGTGCCGTGAAGGTGGCGCCCATCGACCTTTCGGTGCTCGTCACCGGCGAGAGCGGCTCCGGAAAGGAGTTTTTCCCGAAGATTATCCACGCTTTCGGCGCTCGCAAACACAAGAAATACATAGCCGTGAACTGCGGCGCCATCCCCGAGGGAACCATCGACAGCGAGCTCTTCGGCCACGAGAAGGGTTCCTTCACCGGCGCCATCTCGGCACGCAAAGGATACTTCGAGGAGGCCGACGGCGGCACCATCTTCCTCGACGAGGTGGCGGAACTGCCTCTCACCACGCAGGCGCGCCTGCTCCGTGTGCTCGAAACGGGCGAGTTCCTGAAAGTGGGTTCATCCGTAGTACAGAAGACCGACATCCGCGTGGTGGCCGCCACCAACGTGGACCTTCTCAAAGCCGTAGAGAAAGGGAAATTCCGCGAGGACCTCTATTACCGCCTTTCCACCATACAGATACACGTTCCGAACCTGCACGACCGCGGCGAGGAAGACATCATGCTCCTGAGCCGCAAGTTCGCGCACGATTTTTCGGAAAAATACATGACGGCGCCCGTCACCTTCGGCCCGGAGGCGCGACGCTACATGTCGCTCTACCGCTGGCCGGGCAACGTGCGTCAGCTCAAGAACGTGGTGGAACAGCTGGCGCTCTTCAACGCCGGCACGGAGATAGACCGCCACACGCTCATGGACACCCTGCCGCAGACGCGCGACGGCGAGCGTATGCCCGCACGCGTGGACAAGACGCCTAACTACGAGTCGGAACGCGAGATGCTGTGGCAGCTCATCGCCACCATGAAGCGGCGCATAGAGGAACTCTCGGCGCGCCTCGACGCCAAGGAGGGCACCGCAGCGGCCGACGGCACGCAGGACTACCCGGCGCCGGCAACGTCGGTGCGCTCGCTGATAAAGTACCCTTCCGACCCGCGCGAGGTGGAGTGCATGGACCTTCCGGGCGCCTACGGCTCGGCGGAGCGCACCGCCATAGTCAGCGCCCTGCGCCGCAACGACGGCAAGAAACCCCTCGCCGCCAAAGACCTCAACATCTCCGAGCGCACGCTCTACCGCAAGATACGCGAGTTCGGAATAACACCCGACGAATATGAAAATCCTCTCTAAACTCCTGATATATACGGCAGCGTGTGCCACGGCGCCGCTCCTTGGCGGATGTGTGCCCTCATACGGCCTCAACGGCTCGGCCATCAACTACGACATCTACAAGACCATCGACGTGGGCGAGTTCCCCATCCGCGCCTCGCTGGTCTACCCGCCGCTGCAGCAGACCTTCGAGAATGCCCTGCTCGACGCCATCACGCGCCAGACGCGCCTCCAGGAGGTGGACAGCAACAATACCGACCTCAAGATGACCGGCGAAATAACGGGCTATTCCCTTTCGCCGCAGGCCGTCGGCAGCGACGCTTACGCCACGCAGACGCGCCTCACCATCACCGTCCGCGTGAAATACACCGACTCCAAGAATCCCGCCAACGACATAGACCAGACCTTCTCGGCCTACCGCGACTTCTCCAGCTCGGTGATGCTCACCGACGTGCAGGACGAACTCTGCAACGAGATTTCAAAGGAGCTCGTGGACCTTATCTTCAACGCAACCCTCGGAAACTGGTAACGCATTATGGCACAGAACGTTGACTATACCGCATTGCAGGACCTGAACCTCGTCGCACTCCGCGAGAAATACCCGGCTTGCGTGCTCCCGGAGGTAATGGCGCTTGGGAAGGAAGGGCTCGGCGAGGAGCAGCGGCGCGAACTCGCCGTGGCCATAAACGTGCGTGTCGGCGACCCCGACACGCTGGTTTCGCTGCTCGGCGCCGACATGGCGGGGCCACCCTTCTACCCCGACCCGCGCACAGCCGCCCATTCCACCGACGAGACCATCGACGCCTTCATCGGCAAGTTCTCGGCGCAAGACCCGCGCAAGGAAGTCGAAGCCCTGGAGCAACTTATTTTCCGCCCCACGGGCGACTATGCCGCGACGATGCTCGCCGGCGAGGGGAAAGGGGGAAATGCCGCTTCCGAACCGCCGGCTCCCGAAACCATGCCCGAAACCAACCGGGAACTGCCCGAACCGCATGGCGAAACTCCTCGTGAACCGCATCACGAAACCGTCGGCGCAGCACCCGGCCTGTCGGAAGGTTTCGCCCGGATAATGATAAAAAACCATAATTATAGCAAGGCTCTTGAAATTATTCAGGCAATAAGTTTGAATAATTCAGAAAAAAGTGCTTACTTTGCAGACCAAATTCGTTTCTTGCGGAAACTGATTTTAAACCAGAGCAAGCAGAAACGGCAAAAACAGATTAAAAAAACACTAAAAACTTAGATATGTTTATCTTTTTGAGCATCCTCATCGTATTAGCTTGTCTTCTGCTGATTATCGCTGTGCTTATCCAGAAGTCTAAAGGAGGAGGCCTTGCCTCCAACTACAGCAGCGGCAACCAGCTTATGGGCTATCGCAAGACCACCGACTTCATAGAGAAGGCCACGTGGTCGCTGGCCATCTTCATCTGCGCAGTCAGCATCCTGTCTGCCTTCACGGTGAAAACAGCCATTACGTCGAGCGTGAAACCGGCTACCCCTGCCGCCACCACGGCACCGGCCGCCGCACCTTCGTCGAACCCCGCCACACCGAAGCCCGCAGCAGCAGCACCGAAACCGGCCGCACAGCCCGCCGCCAAACCGGCCGCACCCGCCGCTGAAAAGGCAGCCCCGGCTCCCGCCGCCGAGAAACCCGCTGCCAAATAATCCACCCCGGAAGGCAACTTCTAACGGCAAACATAACATCCGCCGCCCCCAGACCGGAGGCGGCGATGGCTGGTTTATACATTTATATATGACGAACCGATCATCCCTGAAGGCAGAGTACCATACGCTGGGCTGCAAGCTCAACTTCGCCGAAGCCTCCACCGTGGGCGCAATGCTCGCGGAGCGCGGCGTGCAGCGCTGCGCCGAGGGCGAAACGCCCGACGTCTGCGTGGTTAACACTTGCTCCGTCACCGAAACGGCCGACAAGAAAGGGCGACAGCTCATCAAGCGGCTCGTGCGCCAGTATCCGGAGGCATGCATCATCGTCACCGGCTGCTACGCGCAACTAAAAAGCACCGAGATTGCCGCCATCCCCGGCGTCGACATAGTGGTGGGCGCAAACGAGAAACTGCGCATCGCAACATATCTGGACTCATGGCTGAAGCAACGGCAACCCATCCTCAGCATCGGCGACGTGTCCCGCGACAGCCGTTTCGAGCCGTCGTGCGAACGCGGCGACCGCACACGCTATTTCCTTAAGATTCAGGACGGTTGCGACTACTTCTGCACCTATTGCACCATCCCCTACGCGCGGGGCCGCAGCCGCAACGGCGCAATCGCCGACCTCGTGCGCCAGGCCCGGGACGTAGCCGACGCCGGCGGACGCGAAATAGTGCTCACCGGAGTGAACATCGGCGACTTCGGACGCTCCACCTCCGAGAGCTTCTTCGACCTTCTGCGGCGCCTCGACGAGGTTGAGGGCATCTCACGCTACCGCATCTCCTCCATCGAGCCTAACCTGCTGACACCACAAATCATAGAATGGGTCGCCCGCGGGTCGCGAGCCTTCATGCCCCATTTCCACATACCGCTCCAGAGCGGCTCCGACGCCGTGCTGCGCCTCATGAACCGCCGCTATGACACCGCGCTCTACGCCGACCGTGTAGCCACGGTGCGCGAGTTGCTGCCCGATGCCTTCATCGGTGTGGACATAATGACCGGCGCGCGCGGCGAAACCCCTCGGGAGTGGGAGAAATCCTACCGCTTCGTGGAGTCGCTGCCGGTTACGCGCCTGCACGTCTTCCCCTACAGCGAGCGCCCCGGCACGGCGGCATTGCGTCTGCCCGGCGCCGTCACCGTCAGCCGGGAGGAGAAACACCGCCGCGTGGCGCAGCTCAGCGAGCTCTCCGGCCGCAAACTGCGCGACTTCATGCAGCGCAATACCGGCCGCGTGCGCCCCGTGCTATGGGAACACCGCCACACCTCCGGCACCCTGCAAGGCCTCACCGACAACTACCTGAGGGTCAGCGCCACGGCCACGGCCGACCTGGCCAACACCATCTCGCAGGTGCGCCTCGAAGCCCTCGACCCCGACAATCCCGAAATGCTGACAGGCACCATTATATGAAGAAGAAACTCGTATATGAAGAAGAAACTCGCGGTAATAATACTCAACTGGAACGGCCGCAAGCTGCTTGAACGCTTCATCCCCGACGCGGCGGCGAACACCATCGGCGAAGAGGCCGACCTCTTCGTGGCCGACAACGGCTCCACCGACGATTCGCTCGAATGGCTCCGCGCCAACCATCCCGGGGTGAAGGTCATCCCTTTCCCCGAGAACTACGGTTTCGCGGAAGGTTACAACCGTGCGCTGGAGGCCACGCGCTACCCCTACACGGTGCTACTGAACAGCGATGTGCGCGTCCCGGCCGGATGGTGGCAGCCATTGCTGCACTTCATGGAGGAGAATCCCGACGTGGCGGCCTGCCAGCCCAAGATACGCAGCGAGCGTCAGCCGGAGATGTTCGAGTATGCCGGCGCCGCCGGAGGATACCTGGACCGCTTCGGCTACCCCTACTGCCGCGGGCGCCTCTTCGACCGCGTGGAGCGCGACGAGGGGCAATATGACGGACCTCCCGCCGACGTGGCCTGGGCTTCCGGCGCCGCGCTCATGGTGCGCACACAGGATTACCTCGACGCCGGCGGCCTGGACGCCGACTTCTTCGCCCACATGGAGGAGATAGACCTCTGCTGCCGCCTACTGGCACGCGGCCGGCGCGTATGCGCCCTCACAGACTCGGCCGTATACCATGTAGGCGGCGCCTCGCTCGACCAGTCGTCGCCGCAGAAAACCTACCTCAACTTCCGCAACAACCTGTTACTCCTCCACAAAAACCTGCCGCGGCGCCGCGGCCGCTCCCTGCTCTTCAAACGGCGCCTGCTCGACACGCTGGCCTTCGGAATGTTCCTGCTGAAAGGGAACTTTTCCCACGCGCGAGCCGTTTTAAAGGCACACGGCGACTTCCGACGGATGCGCCGGAAATACACCGACCTCCCCGAGCGCGACGTACTCTCCACCCTCCCCGGCGCCGGCCGATGCATCGTGCTCGACCGGTACCTGTTTAATAAAAGCAAATAAAACATCATCACCGTTATGGAAACAGATAAGAGACCCCTCATCCTCGTAAGCAACGACGACGGCTACCGCGCGCGCGGCGTGCGCGAACTTATAGACATGCTCCGCCCCTTCGGCGAGATAGTGGCCGTCTGCCCCGAAGGGCCGCGCTCCGGCGGCTCAATGGCCATCACCGTCAACGAGGCGCTGCGCCTCGCCGAAGTGCCCGACTTCGAGGGCTGCAAGATGTATAAAGTCAACGGCTCGCCGGTGGACTGCGTGAAGCTCGGCTTCTACGTGGCGCTGGGCGGACGCAAGCCCGACCTTGTGGTAGCGGGCATCAACCACGGTTCCAACTCGGCCGTCAACGTGGTATATTCCGGCACAATGGGCGCCACCTTCGAGGGTTGCGCTTTCGGCGTTCCATCGGTCGGCTTCTCGCTGACCGACCACGACCCGCAGGCCGACTTCTCAGGCTGCCGTCCCTTCGTGGAAAAGATAGTGGAGATGACGCTGCGCAACGGTCTCCCCGCCGGGATGTGCCTCAACGTCAACGTCCCCAACAGCGTTGAGCCGCCCAAGGAGATGCGCACAGTGCGTGCGGCCCGGGGCAACTGGAACGACGAATACCAACGCTACACCGACCCCTTCGGACGTCCTTTCTACTGGCTCACTGGCAGTTTCCACAACGAGGAGCCGGAGGCCCGCGACACCGACGAATGGTGTCTGGCCCACGGCATAGTGTCGGTAGTCCCGACGCTTCTCGACCGCACGGCGCCCGCCTCCGGACAGCCCGAATGGCTCCGCTCCCTGAAGTTCTGACAGAGCGTCCGGGGCACCGGGCGCCGGATTCGCGGCCTGAAACCACGGCCGGGCAGCGTGAATGCATTATCCGATAGTAAATATAAAGAAAACTTTCGTTATGGCGAAAGATGCTCAAAAATGGCGTCAGAGCAATATCTTTGTAGCTATTTGCCATCATTTAGATATTATTAAGAGAAGTTACAGTAGCAATAAAGTATTAATAAGTAAAATATAAAATTCAGGAAATTTCAGAGAAAAAAACCCAAAAATTCGGTAAAAAAGTTTGTCTGAAATTTGCACGTTAACTTAAAAATCGCTAATTTTGCAGCGTAATCAGGGAACTGAGTTACGATGATGGGAGACGGCTCATCAAAGTTTATAAAATTTGGCGACCGTCCCACACCATATAACCCCGGAAAAGTTAATTCTTCTCATAATTAATCGTTTCATTGACAAATGTTTTTATTGTTGCATTAGTAAAGTTATGGATTAATAGTTAAATTAGGATTAGGACTACTTAATCGTTCGGTTAGTTAATTGCCGAATGATTGAAAAATAAGTTATGTAGTGATACGTGGCTTATTTTTTCGTTTATAGGTACCGAACTTTCTGCTCTTGCCATAACGCAGGTTTCCAACCTGCGCTCCATTTAATTTTGCACTAGCCGGACCGACAAATATGGAGGGCAGGCTTCCAGCCTGCCGCAAATCGACTTTGAGCCGTTTTCAGCCGCTGCAAATCAGCATCGACTTGGTTTACACAGGTTGTAAACCTGCGCTCCTTTTAATTTTGCGGTTTGCAGCATCGACTTGATTTACGCAGGCCGGGAGGCCTGCGCTCCTTATTATTCTGCACACTAAAGATTATTCTGCACACTAAAGATTATTCTGCACACTAAAGCCCCGGCTTTTTTGGGCGCGGGGCTTTGGGGGTTCGGAGCTATTTGTCAGGATTCTCTGCGGAGCCGTTCGAGAATCTCTTCGGTGGTCAGCAATTTGCCGAAGCGCACACGGCTGTGGTTCACGAAGGCGAACTCGTCCTTACCGATGAAGCGGGCGCCCCAAATGGCAGTGCTTCCCGACCGGATGCGTGCCACTACTTTGCCGCTCTCCGTGTCTATGAGGTAGGCGAAGTTTGCACCTCCCGCGATGGCCATCTTGCCATCGGGCGAGAAGTTGACCGACGCCAGCGGCTCGCCCACGTTCACCTCTTTTTTGAACTGTCCCGTCGCCCCGTCCCATAGTTTGATCAAGGCATCGGCGCCGGCGGTGGCACAGAGTTTGCCATCGGGGCTGAAGGCGGCGTCGTTGACATAGTTCGCACAATGGTTGAGGTGGAAGAGTTCGTCGCGCGGTTTCTCGCGCGTAGCGGGGAGCACGCTCGACGTTCCGTCATTCGACGCCGTTATGAGTTTCTTCCCGTCGCCGCTTATCTTGATACTCTTTACGTTTCTCCCGTGGACATGGAGCGACCACAGGTTCTTACCTGACTCCACGTCCCAGGCGGCCACTACCTGGTCGTTGCCGCAGGAGAAAAGGGTGTTGGCATCCTTGAAAACCAGGCTACGCGCCGGCGCACTATGGGCCGCGAAATCCTTGGTAATCTCGCCTGAGGCTATGTCGCAGAGCAATATGCGACCGGTCTCGGTGGCCACGGCCATTGTCTTGCCGTCCGGGCTGAGGTCGACGCCCTGAATGATGACACCGGTCTCGACAGTGTTTTTCAGCTTCATGTCAGGATAAGAATAGAACGTCACCTTGCCGTTGTAATAGTCCGAGAAGACTACGGTTTTCCCGTCGGGCGTCACGTCCATGTCAGTGCAATCCTCTGCCACGAGTTCCCCCTTGAGGTTCAGAGCGTAATATGCCGACGATAGCATATTGCGGAAGGTGTCGGTTTCAAGGATGGTCTTGTCGTCGAGCACCAGCAGGGTGTCGATGGTTTCGCGAAACAGGTCGTTTTTCAGTTTGTAAGTGGCCGCATACTTCACCATGTCCTTGTCGACACATCCGGTAAGCACCGATAGGCCGACGAGCATCATGGCAACGGGCAATAATGTTTTTTTCATAATGGGCAGGCTGTTAATCTGGTTTGATATTAGTGGTAGCGACGGAGGATTATCTTTCCGTTTCCGATGCAAAGTTAATACGGGGCGCAAGAAAACCGGGCACCACCGCAGACATATTTGACGAACGGCATGGATTTTTTGACGAAACAGGACTAAAACATTTCCATGGCTGCACCGCCATAGCAAAAGGCCAATATCCCGAAGATTCGTCAAATTTGGGCAGCCGTCATTTCATCAACTATTTTTAGCGATAATTTTATTGCCGGTAGAGTATTATTCTGTAAGTTTGCACTGTATTAGCAATAATCGCGAAAAACACGTTACGGGACATCGTGAAAACAGCCCGGGCATCCACAATCCCTCGGGAAATCAGCCGTATCCACCGGCACTTCCCTACTGTCGAACCAAGCCTCCGTTTCCTGCATTATACTACTGATTGCCGCTAATTCCAACAATTCAATTATAATAAAAATAAAGAAATTTTATTTATTACCGGCCCTGGCATTGTCAGCAATGCTTGGAGCCACATCCTGCTCCAGCGACGAGGTTCCTGCACCAGTCACCGGGGGCGAGACCAGTTTTACCGTCCGTCTGCCGGAGGACCTCGGTTCGCGCACATTCGGCGACGGAAAAAGCGCCACAACCCTTACCTACGCCGTTTATGAAAAAGGCACAAATACGGTCGACACCGTAGGCACGGCACAATTCTCCGGCCTACAGACCACCGTCAGCCTCAACCTGCCGCGAGGCAAGAAATTCGACATCATCTTCTGGGCACAGAACCCCGCGGCTCCCTACAAATTCTCCGCCGGCGACCAAAATGTAACCGTAGACTATGATAAAATGACGTCATACAGCGAAGATTACGATGCCTTCTGCTTCGTGGAGAAAGACTTCTCCATCACCTCGGCGCAGTCCGTCAGCGTAACGCTATTGCGCCCCTTCGCGCAGCTCAACGTCGGTACCCTTGACCTCGGCGTGGCCGAAGGCATGGGCCTTGACGTAGCCACGAGCAAAATCACCGTCAACGACGTCTACACCACATTCAATTTCATGGACGGCGTACAGGGCGACGTCGCCCCCGGTTCAAAAAAGGAGAGCGTGACATTCGAAGCCCCGCTCCCCGCCGACACAGAGAAATTCCCGGTAACCGACCCCGCCGGAATCGGTTACCTGTCGATGAACTATCTTCTGGTTCCCGCCGACAAGATGACCACCTCGGTGACACTCGGCTGCAGCGACCCCGATTTCGCTCCTTTCACCTTCGAGAACGTACCCTTCCAGCGCAACTTCCGCACCAATATCTACGGCAACCTGCTTACCTCTCCCGCCGACTTCACCGTTGTGATAGACCCCTCGTTCAATGAATTCTGGGACGGTTCCGAATCGATGCCCGACTTCGGCGACGGCACGACGGCTGTCAAAATCACCACCCCGGCACAGCTCGCCTGGATTATCGAACACGCGTCCGAAGAAAACGGCTTCTACGCCGGAAAGGACTTCGAGATGACCGGCGACTTCGACATGAACCGTATCAGCCTCCCCGGCAACACTAAATTCAACGGCAACTTCGACGGCAAGGGACATACCATCTCCAACCTTAAAGGGCGTTCAGGGCTTTTCAACACCGTTGAAGGCGCGACCGTCAAAAACATCAACTTCGAGGACATCACCGTCAGCTCCGGCGGTGCCGTCACCGCTGTCCTCCGCAACGGCGGCGTCATCGAAAATATCTCCGTTAACGGCAACAGCACCATTTCCGGCGCTTACACCGGCGGTATCGTGGGTTCCGTATTGGCAAGCACCGTGAAAGACTGCAAGGTAAACTCCGGCGTCTACATCAGCGGCCTCAAATGTGTGGGCGGTATCGTCGGCACGTCGCAGGGTGGCACCATCGCAGGCTGCTCCAACGCCGCACAGATTTCCGGCACCGGTAGCAACGGATACTCCATCGGCGGCATCGCGGGCCAGCAGGTCTACGGCGGAAGGATCACCGGTTGCGTGAACAACGGTACGGTAAAGGCCCCCGAAGGCGCTTACGGTATCGGCGGCATAGCCGGTATTATCCGTTATAAGAACGACACCAGCTCCAATCCCGACCTCGGCGTCAACGGCATCATCGAAGTTTCAGGATGCTCCAACACCGCCTCGGTAACCGGCAACGGTACCGACGTAGGCGGCATCGTGGGACTCGTCTACAACTTCGCCGACATCCATGCCAACAGCAACACAGCCCCGGCTCTCGACGCCACTGCCAACGTTGCCGGAATCCTCGGCTCTTTCCGGAACCCTACTCCCGCAATTGACAATTACCGGTATATGGACACCGACCCGGTTTGCTACGTAACCGGCAACTCTTCCGCTACCGCAGCCGATGCAATGACCGGCACCCCGAAAGCCGCTTACTGCAACACCAACGGTCTGGAAATCTGCCACGTGGAAGGCAACACCGGTGCCGACTGGTAATCAGGATTCAAACACACATCAATATAAAAAGGAGAGGCCTGGGCGGGTCTCTCTCTTTTTTATCGGGAGCGAAAACGGAGCCTAATACCATTATAACGAAAACAAGAGAAATAATAGGAGGACAAATGTAATTAACAGGCTTAATATTAGTTTATTATGAATTTAGGCAAATTCCGATGGTTTCCGAGAATTGCGTTTTTAAGTGTCATTTTTGTTTCCCAAAGTGGGATGTGTTTGAGATTTATTTCGTAACTTTGCGGTGCTGGCAGATACTGTGTTAAGAATAGGAAAACATCGGAAATCTGTCACGAATCCATAGAGATTTTTAATCCACTCTGATGGAGTCATGCCGGTGCTTTTCTTTACAGCCTCATTCAGATATACCTCCGATATACAAAGTTCGTTAGCATATAGAATGGATCTGCCCCGGCACAATAATTCCAAGTTGCCCCTCTGATACCGATACTGTGCGAAAATCAATATCGGTGATGCCACTTCCCTTTGACACGACTATGACCGTAAAGCAATCATCAATATGAGCGTCATATCCGTTAAGTTTATTCCACCTCTCACTTGAGGGCATAAGATGAGTGACTTCCGCATCAAAGTCGGAATCTTCCTTCAGGTAATGAATCGGTATCGTTCGCGTCATTTATAGAAACATACGTTAGCTGACCGTGATTATCGGTTGCCCAAAGAACGATGAAAGCATGGCGATAGTGGCGATGGTGAAATTGTGCTGACCGCTAAGCCATTTGGTGATTTCGCTCGGACGGCGTCCAAGGGCGTCGGCAAACTGTTTCTTAGATAAGCCACGTTGCCGCATGAGGGCATCAATGCGGTCGGATATTTCAAAAGAGAGGTCAACCTCTGCCTGAACATTTGCTGGAATCGGGCCGAGCATTTCTTCAAGTGTTTTGGATGTGCGCTTCATAACTCAAATATAGTGTCGGTTTCTATGGTTGATTCAGTTATATTCACATTGCCGTTGGCAACTTCTTGTCTTAGCAGTTTCTCGAATTTCTGCAGGGTCATCACATAGCCGTTGAGAAGCGAGTCATCTTCATATCGTTGTGATGTCTTCACGCCACCATTACCCAATACGAGTATCCTATCTGAAAGGCGCAAACAGTAAAGGCGCAATTTTGAAGATGTCACAGGCAGCGCGACAACAGAATCATTCATTCTGCCCTCCGGACGGAAGTATCGTTCCAATGCTCCCGTCTTGGCAATACGCTTGATAAATGCGGCGATACGCGAGAAATCCTCGCTGTATTCGGCATCTTCTCTGAACTTGGCAATAAATTTTTCAAATTCAGATTCGACATCCGGAGAAACTGCAACGTATAGATTGTGCAGTTCTCGCCATCCTGGATAAGGTATAATTCAACTTCGCTCATGGGCAGAGTATATTACGTTTAATATTATAACGCAAAGATCCGACTAATATTTCACTTAAAGATGAAATATGCGCTAATTTCTATCCCCTTCCATCTTACTTCTTCTTCAAAAGGCGAGATTTAGCAAGAAACGCCTCGCATAACTTGCGTAAAATCGCACTTACAAATAAAATTCATATCTGTTCCCAATTTGTTTCTTATAATCTAAAATTCAAAATTATAGTACCGTATATTTGATATTTATATCATATTATTGGGGTAAGAGCCTATTCTTCCTCCGGTGGTTCGAAGTCGCGGAGGAAGGCGACGAGGTCGGATTCCGGGACACGTTGGTCGTCGGGACCGCTACCGGTGCGGGCGGCGAGGCGGCGGCGCAACTCTTCGGGCGGTGCCGAAAGGTAGACGAGTCCGGACGTAACGCCCCGGTCGCGGCATACGGCGCGGAGCCGGTCGCGCCCCGCACGTTTGCACAGCGGCGCATCGACCACGATACGCAGTTCCGGGTCGGAGTCGAGCATCCGGCCGAGTTCTTCGGCCATCGCTGCGGCTGCTTTGCGGAAAATCTCGCGCCGCCCGGACAGCGGCAGCCCGTCGGGCAGCGGGCCATAGCGGTCCCACACCAGACGGTCGAGCGACAGCCGACGGTACCCCTGCGCCTCCAGGGTGCGGGCATAATGCGTCTTCCCCGACCCGCTGATACCGCAGAGCAGTACCACACGCGCCGGGGAAGCATTCTCTTCGGACGGTTTACCGTTCATCCCCATTTCAAAAAAAAGTCAGAAAGCGGCGAAGGGATCTGCCGGTTCCACGTTTACAAGTTCATATTTCTGTGTGCCGAGACCAAGCTCTTCGGCATAGTCAAGCAGATGGGTGGCGCGGCGCGACTCCATTCGCTCTATGAGGTGTTTCTTGCCGGGATCCGGGGAGTTGTAGACCATATCTACGCAGGCGCGGTCAAGCGCAACGGGGTCGAGCGATGCCAGGATGCCGATGTCCTCCATGTGTACGGGTTCCGGCTCGGCCACACAGTCGCAGTCAACGGAGAGGTTGTTAGCCACGCTGATATAGAGGATATTGTCGCCGGCACGGTCGAAGACGCTCTCGCAGGCCTCGGCCATCGATTCGAGGAAAACATCCTGCGGCGGCACGTTCTCCCAATCCACGGGAACGGCGGTAGAGGCGCCCCCGGTATGGATATTGGCCTTGCCGGCAGCCGAAGCCATCCCTATGGCCACGTTCTTCAGAGCGCCGCCGAAGCCCGCCATCGGATGTCCCTTGAAGTGCGAAAGCACGATGGTAAAGTCGTAATTTTCCCAGTTTTTGCCCACCAGGTTGGTCTTGATATGCCTGGAGTGGCGCACGGGGAGTTCCATTTCCCCTTCGCCGTCCATGATGTCAACCTCGGCGATAGCGGTAAAGCCGTGTTCTGCGGCGGTCTGAATATGGTCGGGGACGTTGCAGCGGCGCCCTTCATAGGCCGTGTTGCACTCCACGATGGTACCGTCCACTGCTTTGACAAGCTTCTTGATGACATCGACGCTCAGGTGGTTGGGATTTCCGGCCTCGCCGGTGGAGAGCTTGACGGCGACACGCCCTTTGGCTTCGCGCCCCATCGCGCGATATACTTTCATAAGGTTGTCTGCCGTGATGCGCGGGCAGAACCAGACCTTGGAGGGTGTTTTGTTTTCCATAAGATTTCAAATTTAGAACTATGATGCAAATTTAGCGAAAAATCTCAAGAGCAGCAAACGGATATGGAGCCCAGGGTTCCCGGCCTGCGAAATCAAAGTACAAATAACCCGATAAACTGCCGTTTTCAGTTAGCCGCTTGCGCGGCTTTTTGACGGAGGCTGGAATGCCTCCGCTCCATGAAAAATTACATTTTCGGGAAATATTTAACATTTCGGATATAATATGCGCGTTTTCCCTGCGTTATTAAACCATAAAACAACAGCCGATTTA
>DKVK01000091.1:1987-8354 GCA_002491165.1 Porphyromonadaceae bacterium UBA7180 | reverse complement strand
CTCTCATGAAAAATTGCAACCGTCACGAGCAGACGGTTGCAACACGGTTGCAGCTTTAAAATTGTTCTAAAAGTCTGATTTGCGTATGGAGCGAACATGGAGCGCAGGCCTCCCGGCCTGCGAAACGCGAACCCACACGTAACGATTACTCGGCACCTCGTGTTTGTCGCAGGCCGGGAGGCCTGCGCTCCATGTTTGGGCGTGCGCTCCATTTTTGGCGGCGCTACTTGGCGAGGCGCAGGGAGCGCCAGTCGCCGTCGTAGGAGGGCGAGGGGTTTACGTTCGGGCTTTGGCGCACGGAGCGCAGGCGCATATTGGTTTTCTCCACGTTGTCACGCACATAGTCGGCGAGTTCGCCCAGCGTCGCGTTGCCTTTGCTCTCCTGGAGTTTGCGCAGCAGGAAGTAGGTGAAGGTGCCGTGGTTCTCCTGCGGGTAGTTCCAGGCGGTTTCGGTCCCCGCAGCCATTTCAGCGAGCGTTTCATCTGCCCGGCGGTGGCGTCGGTGACGAGGCGCACTTTGTCCTGCGGTATCCCGAAGGTGGAGGTGAGGTATCTGGCGAATGTCTCGCCGTCGTTGATGGCGCCGCAGACGCGCTCCACGTCGCCGTCATAGTTCTCGTTGGCCCACACCACCGCTATGGTGTGTTCGTTGACACGTTTGGTTACGGGGATATTCTCGTCCACGGAGCTCTTGGCACGCACTACGGCGGTGTTCTGCCGCACGGAGGGAACACCCTGCGCGGTATTGCCTTCGAGCGCCTTGCTGCGGTCGATTATGGACCGGAAATCGACTGCCACGTCGGGGCAGCGGTAGGTGGCGAGGTTCTCCATGGAGTAGGGGTACGACTTGCCGTAGGAGGTTTCGAGCGTCACGGAGGCTATGCGCACACGGTCGTCCTTGACAATGAAGCGCGGGTTGCGGAATTTCATGGTCGGCCAGGAGGCCTTGAAGGCTTCGGCCTCCTTCTTTTTCTTGGGGACGGAGACCACGACGGGTCCCATGCCGGAGGTAATGAGGTATGTCTCGTCGTCGACGTCGTAGGGGTGTAGCGTAAGGTCTGAGAGGCGCAGGCGGCCGCCGTAGATGCCGATGTATTCCTCGGCGGCCTCGTCGCAGAGGCGCCGGTATTCGTCATAACCCTGCTCGTTCATGCGGCGGTCGTAGTCGCGCAGTTCCTCGAACTCGCGGCGCTTTGCCCAGTCGGCGAAGCGGCGTTGCACCAGCGGCGAGGCGAACTCGTTGAATCCGGGCGTCTTTGCGGCGTTGCCGCGCGTGGGCTGACGGTCGTCGTAAGCCACGGATTCGGGCATCCCGGCGCTTACCACGGCGGAGAGGCCGAGGGCGGCGCAATACAGGAGTTCGGGCCACAGCTGCGGCTGCGGGGTGAAGGGGAGGGAGGCCATGTCGGGGCGCAGGCGAGTGTCCACGGCGGTGATGGCGCATAGTTTCATGGCGGCGTCGTCGCCGGTGGAGGAGTAGTAAATGGCGCCCTTGAAGAGGAGCGGGTCAAGGTCGAGGAGCATTGAGCGGAGGAGGCGTGCGTCAGTGTCGGTGAGTTCCGGCATGGCGAGCGCCGAGGAGATGGCGCGGTGCGCGGCCAGCACTTCGGGATAGAGTCCGGCTTCGGTGATGCCGTCGTAGTGCATGGACTGGAGGCGGCGCCCGACTGCTCCACGTGGTACTTGCCGGAGGGGAAGTCTTCCTGCGCCGAGAAGCCCGGGGCGACGTCGTAGGTGAAGCTCACCTCGTAGTTGAGGATGCGGCGCCCGTTGGCGTCGTAGTCTTCCACCACGCGCGAGGCCACCGAGATGTTGGTATGGTCGGAGATTACGTTCATGTTCTTGGCCTCGTTGACGACGCGCTCGCTGAGTTCGCGCAGCCGCACCTCCTCCATCTTCTGCAGCCGGAGCACCTGGAGCGAGATTCCGTCGCCCCCCCTTCATGTAGTCGAGGGGCTTGCGGTTGCGGTTGTCGAAGATGTAGCTCTTGCCGTTCACGCCGTTGGTGACGCGGGCGTAGACTATCTCGAAGGTGTCATCGTCCATCACGCCGTAGAGCACTTCGGAGAGGGAGACGAGCGCGGGGTCGCTGAAGGCCGTGGCTTCCTCCTCGGGGACATTGATGAAAATCTGCGGCATGTCGCCGGGCTTGAGGGCGAGCATTCCGTTGGCGCGGTTGTATTCGCCGATGCCGACGGGCTGCCCGGCTATGAGGTTGCCGGCCAGGCGTGTGGTGATCTCGTACTCGAACATGCGGCGCTGCTCGGCGCGGGTTTCGTCGGTGACACGGGAGGCGTACTGCTCCATGGTTTCGCCCGGCTGCATCTTGAGCCATTCCTCCATGCGGGCGTTCACCTCCTCGTCGATGAGCTTGTTGTAGTAAGGCTTCAGGAGCGGCATGCGGCGTGCCTTCACGGCGCCCGGCACGGGGTAGACCATCAGGGTGTTGCGCCCGGCGTCGTAGATGAAGCCGAGGTCGCGGATGTCGCCGTCGGGGACGTGGATGTTGGTGCGGTCCGTGTCGCGCAGGGTGTTTACGAGCACTATGTTGTCGGGACGGTCCGCCACGGCGAGGTATTTACCGTCGAAGTTGAGCGCCCCGGCGCGTGCCTGCCCGAGGCCGTCTATCATCTTGCGCACCGTGAGGGTGTTCATGTTGTAGACGGAGGCCATGCCGTCGTCGGAGAGGAGTACCATCTCGCGCGAGTCCGGGGAGAACATGGCGTCGGTGATGCGCTGGCCGGTCAGGAGTGTCTTGCGCACTTTCCCTTCCTCGAGGTTGTAGACGGCGCAGCGGTCGCCCGCTATGGCCAGCAGGAAGTAGCCGTTGGGAGAGACGAGTAGCATGTCGGGGATGGAGCCGGTGCGTTCCAGGCATTCGCCGGTTTCGAGGGTGCGCGGGTCGGCGGGGAAGATTCCCCGGTCGGTGGCCACGAAGAGTGTGCGCCCGTCGGGCGAATATGTCGCGCAGAAGGGGATGCCGCGCTTCTTGACGTTGAACCGGGCGCGCTTCTTGTCGCGCAGATAGGTGTCGTAGACGGTGGCGGTGCGTTTGCCGTTGCCATTTTCGTTTTCGAGCACGAGGTATGTGGCGCCGGTGGGGTTGAGGTTGAAGGCCGTTATGGTGTCTTTCCCGGCGCTGTGGAGTATGTCTCCGCGCAGTGTGTGTACGTCGTGGAGAGTGGCGGTATAGGCCGTTGTGGCGTAAGTCTGGAGGCTTTTTACGGGTTCGGGACGGCGGAAGACCTAAACGCCGGGCTCGTCGGCGGAAGCGGCGGGCGACTGCGGGGCACCCATGACGGCGCCCGGTATTGCCAGCGCTGTGATAATGATTGGGTAGATTAGTTTCATGCGGTTAGTTTTTTCTAAAAAATTATGGCCGGGTAAAAGTGGAAAAGACTGATGTCGCACTTAAGTGGAATTGGTACCGGCTTGGCATTTAAACGGTTAAGTCCGGCCGTGACGTGTAGCTTCCATGTAAAGGATACTGCCGGACCTCCTCCTCTGAGAATCTGCCGCAAAGTTACGATAATAATTCGGAAAAGACAAATTATTCAGAAAGTTATTGGACGGAATCGGAATCTCTGGCAGGGCAGTCTCCTTGTCCGCGGCGTTTTTGTTTCGCGGGCCGGGAAGCCGGCGAGACATACCTGCGCTCCATATTGTAAATAAGCCGGCCACGGGGTGGAGCCGGCTGTATGACGGGGGAGGATGATTATCAGCGGATTATGGTCTTGACGGCCTGTGAGCCCTGACGCTTGATTACGAGCTGGCCCGGTTCGGGGTAGTAGATGCGCTGTCCCTGGAGGTTGAAGTATTGTGCGGGAGCGTCCTCTTCCGGCGTGGAGATGCACTCTATGCCGTCGGCGGTGTCCTCGTAGGTGTAGCTGATGCGCAGCACGGGGATGTCGGTGTTGTAGACGTCGGTACCGGTGGTCACGAGGTCGATGAGGGCGCCCGTGTTCACTTGTTCGATGAAATTGTCCTTGGTGTCTGATGCGAAGCAGGCCATGCGGTATGTGCGCGCGGCGTTGTTCTCGGCGTACGGATAGATGCACTGTCCGCCTTCGGAGTCTCCGGTGTCGAGCGTAGCCCACGATGTTATGAGCAGGCTCTTGCCGGTAGCGGTCTTGGGAATCTCGAAGGGAGTGGCGAATGTCACGGTTGCAGGGATGTCTTCGCTGGCCATGTCCATAATCATGTCGAAGGTGAATGTGCCTTCCCCTATGGCGGAGTCGCCGCCGGGTGTGAACCAGTTGGTCTTGCCCTCCACGAGTGTGAAGCGGTCGGCGTCTATGAGCTGCATGTAAGCGTGCAGGTTGTATGAGAGGTCGTAATATGACATGGCTTCGGGGTCGCCGAAGCGGAAGGTCAGGGATGTGATTTTGGCGCCGGCCTCTACCAACGGAGCTATCTCTTCGGCGGTGTAGATGAGCTGTGTGCCGGAGTTGGTGAAGTAGAAGTTGAAGGGTGCGCGCTCTATGTTCTGTCCGTAGATGTAGGTGGTGCAGCCTTCGAAGTCGCCTATGTCGAGGGTACCGGTTTTGGTTTCGGCTTGTGCCGTGAGGGCCAAGGAGGCCGTTGCGAGTATTGCCAGTGCGTAGATTTTCTTCATGTTTCTGTCGTGTTTTTTAAGAGTTATAAATCAATGAGAGGGGAGGAAAGGGCAATAGGATGCTTATCAGGCTGTTAGAGTCTCACTTTTGAGGAACGACCGTTCCGTGTGCGGATGTAGATCTGTCCGGGTTCGGGGTTTGCTACGGGCACGCCCTGGAGGTTGTAGTAGCGAGCGGGAGCGTCGTCCCCGGCTGTGTCTATACCCTCGATGCCGGTCTGCAGGAGCTGTAGCTTCTGGAGGTTGGAGAAGTTGGAGTAGTCGGTTTCGTCGTCCCAGTCGTCGTCGGGGTCGTTCTCGTAGACGTATGCCGCGTAGAAGTCGTAGGCGAGCTCCTTGGCGCCGTAGAGGTATTTCATGTTATCGAAGCGTCGCGAGGTTACGGGTACGCTGATGTAGTCGTCGATGTCCACGAGGCGGAGCACCTCGTCGCCGGCCTGGAGTTCCTGGCTGACGGTTATCTGGTTGAACCATGAGAGGACGTTGGCGTACTGGCCGTCATCGTCCCCTTCGATGCCTTCGTCCACCATGTATAGCCATGTTTCATGAGTTCCGTTGGTGAACTCGAACTCGAGTGTCTGGCCGCCGGGCTGCGTGGTGGTCTGGCGTTTCTCCTGCTCCACGCCGTCGCCGTTGATGGATGTCACGGAGAGGATGGTGCCCTGGTTGGCCACGAGTTCGATGGTCACCTTGAACTTGCCGCCGTTGTGTTCGAGCGCCATTGTGGGGGAGTAGAGGTTGGCGCTTACCATACCGCGGGCGAAGGCTACGCCGATGCCGCTCCAGTCGGGGGTGAAGGTGTAGTCGTATTCCTCGCTGATGTCGGTGTAGAAGGTGTTTTCGGCCCATACAGGCTCTACTGTGGAGCCTACGTTGACGAGGTTGAAGCTTTCGTCTACGATGGCGTAAGTTCCGGGTTCAGTTATCTTTACAGGCTCGTAGACGAACATGCAGTAGCCGTCGGCGCCGGCTACCCCTTCCCAGTTGGCGGTGAAGGCGTTTTCGGTGATGTCGGTGGCGGGGAGGGCTTTTGGGGTAACGTTTACGATGCGTGCGGGAGCCTTCTGTGCCTGGCGTGCGGAGGCTGGCTGTTGCAGGGATTTGGCTATGTAACGCCCTTTGTGGTCCATGCGTGGGGTTGCAGCGATGGCTGTGGAGGCGACGGCGAGGCTGGCTGCCGTCAGCAGTAAGTAAGTTTTCTTCATATATTTTCTATATTGTGTTAGTAATAAGGTCTCATTCAGTAGTGTGTGTGAATTGATGGCAAAGGTAAAGAAGTTTAGTGAAAGAAAAAAGAAAATTCTGAAAAAATTGCGCGGCGAGCGGCAAATTTACCCTGGGTAAGGTATCCGTCCTGAAGAAAGCTAACCGTGGTTAGCCGGATTTACTTACCTTTTACTTAAAAAAAGAGAACCGCGGCATGGCGGCTCTCTTTTTTTATAACAGGGGTTGTCAGCGTCTTAGTCGATGTGCGGGCCGGCGGCTACCAGCGCTTTGCCGGCGGCGTTGTTCTCGAACTTCTTGAAGTTCTCGATGAACATCTTGGCGAGCTTGTCGGCCTTCTCGTACCATTCCTTCGGGTCGGCGTAAGTGTCGCGCGGGTCGAGGATTTTCGGGTCGACGCCGGGGAGCTCGGTGGGGATGGTGAAGTTGAAGATAGGCAGAACCTTTGTGGGAGCCTTGTCGATGTCGCCGTTGAGGATGTCGTCGATGATGCCGCGTGTGTCACGGATGGAGATACGCTTGCCGGTG
>DKVK01000091.1:0-1673 GCA_002491165.1 Porphyromonadaceae bacterium UBA7180 | reverse complement strand
CCGTTCCAGCCGGTGTTCACCAGATAGGCGTGTGCGCCGCTGCGCTCCATCTTCTTGACGAGTTCCTCTGCATATTTGGTGGGGTGCAGCGAGAGGAATGCCTGTCCGAAGCAAGCCGAGAATGTCGGGGTCGGCTCTGTGATTCCGCGCTCGGTGCCTGCCAGCTTGGCGGTGAAGCCGGAGAGGAAGTAGTACTTGGCCTGCTCGTTGTCGAGGATGGAAACAGGGGGAAGCACACCGAAGGCATCGGCGCTCAGGAAGATGACCTTCTTGGCGGCCGGACCCTTGGAGACGGGCTTCACGATGTTCTTGATGAAGTAGATGGGGTAGGAGACGCGGGTGTTCTCCGTTACGGATTTGTCCTTGAAGTCCACGTCGCCCTTGGCGTCTACGGTCACGTTCTCGAGCAGTGCGTCGCGCTTGATGGCGTTATAGATGTCGGGTTCGCTCTCCTTGTCGAGGTTGATGACCTTGGCGTAGCAGCCGCCCTCGTAGTTGAAGACACCGTCGTCGTCCCATCCGTGCTCGTCGTCGCCGATGAGCAGACGTTTCGGGTCGGTGGAGAGGGTGGTCTTTCCGGTTCCGGAGAGGCCGAAGAAGATTGCGGTGTTCTTGCCTTCGAGGTCGGTGTTGGCCGAGCAGTGCATCGAGGCGATGCCGCGCAGCGGGTTGAAGTAGTTCATCATGGAGAAGAGTCCCTTCTTCATTTCGCCGCCGTACCAGGTGTTGATGATTACCTGTTCGCGCTCCTTGATGTTGAAGGCCACCACGGTCTCGGAGTGGAGGCCGAGCTCCTTATAATCCTCGCATTTTGCTTTCGAGGCGTTGAAGACCACGAAGTCGGGGGTGAAGTCTTTGAGTTCCTCCTCGGTGGGGCGGATGAACATGTTCTTCACGAAGTGTGCCTGCCAGGCCACCTCCATGATGAAGCGTACGCGAAGACGTGTGGCGGGGTTGGCGCCGCAGTAGCAGTCCACCACGTAGAGCACCTTGTCGCTGAGCTCGCGCACGGCTTTCTCGCGCAGGCGGTCCCACACTTCGGTGGTTATGGGTTTGTTGTCGTTCTTGTAGCCGTCCGAGGTCCACCATACGGTGTCTTCGGTGACGTCGTCCTTGACGAGATATTTATCCTTGGGGGAGCGGCCGGTGTAGACGCCTGTCATTACGTCCACGGCGCCGAGGTTGGTGACGATGCCTTTCTCGTAGCCTGTGAGGGCCGGGTTTGTCTCATCCTTAAACAACTCCTCGTAAGAGGGATTGTAGATAACCTTTTTTACATCTTTGATGCCATATTTGGCCAAATCTAAATGTGCCATAGCAGTTTGTTATAATTAGTAATTGCTTGATTCATATAGGCGCCCGTACGTGCGGACGCTACCTGTAAAACCGTTGAGTGTCAAACTTTGTTGCAAAGTTAACAAAATTTGGGGAGATAAAAGCCAAGATTGCGGAAATAATTCCATAATTGAAATGTTAAATATCTTAAACGGGGTTTGAAGAGTGCCGGAAGAGGCTGAAAATCAGGGTGTGAGAATAAAAATCAGAAAAAAGGTGGTAAAAAATTTGCACAATCCGCGAAGAAGCATTAACTTTGCACCCGCAAAGCCACTTATGCACGTTTCGCGATAGCGTAAGGAAAGCCTGGCGAGGTCCCATAGCTCAGTTGGTTAGAG
>DKVK01000096.1 GCA_002491165.1 Porphyromonadaceae bacterium UBA7180 | reverse complement strand
ATTTTTCAGTAAACCCTAATTATTGGCCATTGTAAAAACAGCAGTACGGATGTCCATGCTACCGGCATGGGATGCCCCTGTTGGAGAAGGAGGATAATAAAAAGATAGAAGCGCGCTGCAATGCAACGCGCTTCTATTGGATTTCTCCGGGTCGGGGTGACAAGATTCGAACTTGCGACCTCACGCCCCCCAGACGCACACTCTAACCGGACTGAGCTACACCCCGTAGGCGGCTTTCAGAGAATCACCTGTATTCGTGGGGGGAATGCCGAAACATTGTTACTGTGCCTTCTTTTGTCTCCGCTTGCGCGTTGGCTAAGGCTGAATACTTACTCCGCAAGCGGAGGGGATTCTCTTGAAAAGCGATGCAAAGTTAGCTACTTTTTCTCGTTCCACCAAATTTTTTGACAGAAAAATTTTAGATTTTAGCTAACTCTTTGGGTTATAGAGTATTATAAAGAGAAATATTTTCTGGATTTTAGCCGGGAATAGTCCGATAAATAAGGAGGGCACGCCTCCCTGACTGCCGCCGGACATCGCTACTCGGCCTTCCGCCGGTGAACATCGACTTGGATTACGCAGGCCGGGAGGCCTGCGCTCCATGTGATTCTTACGGGAGGAAGTGTTGGGGGTTGGCGATTATCTTGAGTATTTCAAGGCCGTATTCTTTCCATTTGGCGGGGCCTAAGCCGTTGATGGCCAGAAACTCTTCGCGGCTGCCGGGCAGCGCGGTGGCCAACTCGACAAGGGTCTTTTCGTACATGATGGTGAAGGCCGGTTTGTCGGTGGTGTACATTTTTTGCAGGCGCCATTTTTTCAGCGCGCGGTAGACGTTTGCGTCTCCCTCGAATCCCGGGGGCAGTTGTATCTCTCGAGGTTTACGCTCTTTTTGGGTGGTTTTTTTAGCTGACTTGCTTTTCTTGGCGGCAGAGCGTACGGGTGTGGTCTTCTCGTTAGCTATCAGTGCTTTGGAGCGTGCGCGCAGCAATGCCATCGGGGAGAAATCCTCCTTCTGCAATGCCTCGAACTGGGTGGATTTATCGCCCAACTCTTGCAGCAGTTGCGTGGTGTATTCAGCGAGCCGCTCCTGATACGTCCGGTTGTCGTGAGAGGAGGGGAGGTTTTTTACGTACTTTTCGAGGTCGCTGACCAGTGGCGCGAAGTATCCGGCGGCAGCACGCAACCGCGCGTTGAGGGCGGCGAGGTCCTGTCGCTGGATGAGCGTGGTGTATTGCGCATGGAATCTCGATGCCGGGATTTCCATCTTCTCCACGATTTCCGCCTTGCGCTCGTTGAGCATGGCCGGGAGTTTCGGGGCGATGTTGCGGAAGGCTTGCGTGGCGAGGATGCGCAGGTTGTCGAAGTCGTTGCGGACGCGCGAGAAGTCGAATAGATTATCGAGAAGCGTCTGTGAATAAGCGTGTTCCATCTGCTGCAGTTGCTCTTCGCCGGGACGTGTGCTGGTGCCCGACTGCAGGAATGAGGAGACCACGGTGTCGCTGATGATGCTGCTGGCGGGAATCGGCGAGGAGAGCACGAGTCCCTCGAGCGTGCGGCAACGGGAGAGAGCCACGTAGGTCTGGCCGTGGGCGAATGCCGCCGCCGCGTCGATGACGGCGTGGTCGAACGTCAGGCCCTGGCTTTTGTGTATGGTGATGGCCCAGGCGGCTTTGAGCGGCAGTTGGCGGAAGAACCCCACCACTTTCTCTTCGATGTCGCCCTCGGCCTCGCGCACGGTGAACTCGCGGTTTTCCCACTCCTGCATCTCCACGCGAATTTCGTCGTTGCGGTCTTCGGGCACCACTATCACCGTGTTGTCGTCGTTGATACGTTTCACGGTGCCGAGCAGGCCGTTGTAGTATCCGTGCAGCGGGTCGTTCTTGATGAACATAACCTGCGCGCCGGGCTTGAGGGTGAGTTTGGCTTCGGCGGGGAACAGAGCTTCGGGGAAGTTGCCCTCTACCTGTGCCTCGAAGACGCGGGGCAACTCCTTGATGCGGCTCATGCGCCCGGCATTGATGGCGGCTGCCAGGTGGTTGTGGGTAGTGAGCTGAATCCAGGGGCGGTCGCCGTCGCCGGTGAATCCGGGGCGGCAGCGGGCGTTGAGCTTATTGAGGACACCGGCGGTCACTTTGCCGTCGCGTATGGCATTGAGGATGCTCAGGAAATGCGAGTCCTCCTGGCGGTACACCTTCTCCAGTTCGATGACGACGTAAGGGCACTGCCGCAGGGCATGGCTCGAAAAGAAGTATGGGGTGGGGTAATGCTCGCGCAGCAGGTTCCACTCTTTCTCTATTACTACGGGGGAAAGCTGGCGCAGGTCGCCGATGAGCAACAGTTGCACGCCGCCGAAGGGGAGCGGCGAGCGGCGCAGGCGGCGCAGGGCGTCGTCCACGGCGTCGAGAAGGTCGGCTCGCACCATGCTTATTTCGTCGATGACCAGCACGTCGATGCTGTGGATGAGCTTCAGCTTCTCTTTGCGGAAACGGTGCGAGGGCTTGTGCGGCGCGCCGGGGACGAAGGGACCGAAGTCGAGCTGGAAGAGCGAGTGGAGCGTCACACCGCCGGCATTGATGGCTGCGATGCCGGTGGGCGCGGCCACCACTATGCGTTTGTGCGTTGACTGCATGAGGCGCCGCAGGAAAGTGGTCTTTCCGGTTCCCGCACGACCGGTGAGGAAGAGGTGTTCTCCGGTGTTCTCGATGATGCGCCGGGCCAGCTCGAAGTCGGCGTTGCCGCTGTCCGCGGGGGGAAGGGTAGGTTGTTGCATAGCGGTGGTCGTGTGTGTCGGTGAATGGCGGGATTATTGCTCGGGGAGGAACATGGGGTCCCAGGCGGGAAGCATCTTCGGCTTCTGTTTCAGCACTTTGCGCGCCTTGTCGGTGAGGTATTTCTTATTGACGACGAGGCGGAACATGTACTCGTCGAACCAGCGGTCGCTCATGATGAGGTGGCCCTTGTTGGGACCGTCGCCCCACGAGTTCTCCACCATCCACTTCACGGGACGCCCCTCGGCGTCGAGGTCGACGGCGGTAAGCGTCATGGCGTGGGAGGATGCGGAGGCGAAGGTGCGTATACGGTCGGCCTTCGACATGGGGAAGTCGGTGCCCATCAGCGCGGCATAGTCGAAGTTTTCGGGGTCGAGGTAACCGCGGTCGCGGTCCAGGAATTTGCCCACATCGCAGGAGAAATACATCTTGGTGCTGTCCTTGATGGCTTCGATGGCCATGGTCTTTATGTCTTCTATCGGGAGGTTGACGTATGTCCAGTTGCTCCCGTCGTAGGCGTGGCGGTCGAAGTCGATTTCGTAGAGCTGGTAATACTCGCGCGTAGGGTCGTTCATGAGCATAACGTAGTCACCCTTGAGGTCGTTGCCGGCAAACTCGCGGTAGAATGATTGCGGGGTGTACTTCTTGGTGGAGACGGCCTTTCCGTCCTTGTCCTTGCGCGTCCAGGTGAACTCCGCGGGCGGTTCGCCCAGCGTCATGGCCAGCATACGGTACACGGTGCCGAGCATCTCCTCCTTCTTGGCGGCGATGGCCTGCGGCGATGCGCCGTCGGCCTTCATCTTGCGCAGCTCCAGGCCCCACTGGCGCAGCTTGAGCGACAGCAGGTTGTTGAGCTTGGAGGTGTTGTTGCTGCTGAATGTCTCCACCATTACCGTGGAAGGGACCACGCCGTATTTCATGATGTTGTCGGAGAGTCCGGTGTACTGGCCGCCGTCGCTGAGCGGATGCTGGAAGAGCCATTCAACCATGCGGTCGTCCATCGGTTTTTCGGCCGTGTCGATGATACCCTGGAGGAAGAGGTTGGATTTTTCCAGCTGGTCGAAGAAGAAGTTATAGTTTTGCGAGAGTTCGAGTTCGGGGAGGCCGTGTCGCGCCATCATCTGCGAGCGGAGCACGTTCAGTCCGGTGAATAGCCAGCAGCGTCCGGAGCGCTTCTGGTCGGTGATGCCCTTGGTTTCGACGCGGTTCGAGAAGTCGGTGTCGAAGCTGTTTAGGCTTTCGGAGTTCTTGGCGAGCTTGTCCATATCGTTGGCTGCCAGGGCGTTGCGCAGGGCGCGGTCGGCGGCGGTGGGGACGTATGAAGCCTTGATGCGCTCCATCATCTTGGAGTCGATGCCGCCGGTTGTCTTGGCGGCGGCAGGCAGCATGGCCAGGAGGGCGGCTGCTATCAGTGCGTAATGTTTCATGGTGTCGGTTGCAGAAATAACTTATTTGTACAAAGTTAGTCAAAAAAATCGGAACGGTCATCAGGGACAGGCGATTTTTTTCGGGTCATATTGATAGAAAACGGGAAATTCCACGTTATTATCAATGAAACGGCGCCGCACGGGCATTTTCCCGGCAGCGGCACAACAGAAAGGAATAAAGATGGATACAACCGACGATATGCGCCTGTACGACTTCATGCAATGGCGTGAGCAGGACGCCTGGGAGCGTTACTGCCGGCATAAGAGAGAACAGGTGAAAGAGCTTGAACACCAGCTGGATACGGCCTATGCCTTCGTGCCAAACGGAAAAGTGGGCGCGGTGTATGTGGCGCGGCTCTTCATTCCCGAGCGGCTGCGCGGCTTGCCCTGCTCCGTGCGCGACAACGACACCGACAACACGCGACTCGGCTTCCACACCGGCTCCGAAGGACCGAACATAGTGGTAAGCGGCACACCGAGGCAGCCCGGCAACTACTTCATCTGCCTGACGGTAGCCGTCGGCCCGGAGGAAACTGTCAGCCGCGTGTATCCCTTCACAATATTCCCGTAATTTACGGACAATACAAAAAAAGAGCGTTCCCTCGGGCCTATATGCGGTGGGGGGACGCTCTTTTATCTGTTGCAGCCGGCGTCAGGGAATCCGGTCCACGTATTGATAGCAGTAGGTGATGATGCCTTGGTTGGTGCTCCAGCGCATCCAAAGGTAGTTGTAGTTGTTTGAGAACCAATACGACATGGTCGAGGCCTGCCCGTTGTCATATTGAATGTTTATTTCGGGATTCGAACCGGAACCGTAGAAATCCTCGCACCAGTAGGCTATGCGGCTGTTGTAGAGGTTGCCGTTCTCGTAGTAATAATAGTTGCCGCGTCCGCGTCCGTTGAAGTAAAGATAGTTGGTGCGACTTGGCGGCACGGCGCCGAAGTTGTCCTCCACCAGCATCCAGCTGCCGGTCAGGTCGCTGTCGTAAAAGACGTTGTTCCAGCCGTTGGGAGGATACGGGTTCCAGTAATCATCGTTATCGCAGGAGGAGAATCCGAGCATGGCGGCCACTGCCACCACCGCTACGGTCATTATAAGCGTAAATTTTCTTTTCATAATCTTTCAGGTTTAGAATATTAACCGTTCGCGGCTCAAAATGGTTCACCTCTCGGGCTTCCCGACTTACTCGGACGGCAGCTCGAAGACGATGGGGATTTCGACGGTCGACTTTTCCGGAGCGCCTCCCTTTTCGGCCGGTGTCCAGGCGGGCATGGTCTTGACCAGGCGGATGGCTTCCTGTTCCAGGTCGGGGTCGATGAGGCGTACTATCTTGATGGTGCCGATGGAGCCGTCGGTGTTCACCACGAAAGAGACGTTCACCACCCCCTCGATGCCGTTGTCTTTGGCGGCGGCAGGATACTGTATATGGCCTTTGATGAAAGAGTCCATGGCCTCCTTGCCGCCGGGGAACTGTGCCGGGGCATCGGCGAAAGCTGAAACCACGAAGGCCATTATAGCCGCCAGTGCGAGATAAAATCTTTTCATAATATTCATTTTTTTGTGGATGAGCGGGATTGGCCGCTTACCCGTTGTTGTTGATTTCTTCAAAAAGGCCGCGGCAGGCGTCCTGCAGGAGGTCGAGCACCAGCTCGAAACCTTCGGCGCCTTCGTAATAGGGATCGGGGACATGGTCGTAGCGGGTTGCCACGCGGCAGAAGTCCATCATGCGCACCACCTTTCGCTCATCCTCGGGCGATGGCGCCATCTGGCACAGTTGGCGGTAATTGCTCCCGTCCATGGCCACGATGGTGTCGAAGTCGAAGAAGTCGGACGTATGGACGGGGCGTGCGCGGTGGTCGAGGGTATATCCGCGCCGGTTGGCGTGCACGCGCATCCGACGGTCGGGGAGTTGCCCGGCGTGGCCGGAATATAGCCCGGCGGAGTCGATGTAGAAATCGGCCGAGGCCCCGGCTTCGTCTACAATCTGCTGCATGACAGCCTGTGCGGCCGGGGAGCGGCAAATGTTGCCGAGGCACACGAACAGAATCTTATGTTTCTTCTTGGTGGTCATACCATATTGACACGCGCAAACGCGAAAAGTTAATTCCCGTGGCGACCAAAAAATCCGGAGGTAAAATCAGCGCACCGTTATCGTGCCGGACGCACCTTTCCGCACCGCGCGTCAAACCTCTATTTATCGACTGCGTTACCTATGGTAAAACTGTGAGGAAAGGTGCTAAAAAACAAAAAAAAGGATTGATTGTCTCACGACAATTAATCCTCTAACCTTAAATCTAATACCATGAAAAACACTTGCAAAGTTAATACCTTGGCGAGCTAAATCCAAATAAAAAGTAAACTTTTTTCGCGGATTTTTGATTTTTTAGGGTTGTTAACCGAATTTGTCAATCAAATTAACACATTCGGGCAGCTTGGGCTGTGTCTGTCGTTGCAAAATGATAGCGAAGCCGGAGGCTCGCTTTTGCGAAAAAAACGGCGGGATAGACCCGGTGAGCCGAATTGCCCCGACAAGAGGAATCCAACGGCGGCGTGTTACCTGCGGGGTTCGGTGCTGGCGGGCGGGTTGCAGAAGATGTCTGCGGTGGTACCGTTGGTGCGGTACAGGCGTCCGTGGATGAGCTGCCCGTTGTCGTATTCCCCTATTATATAGTCGCCGGGACGAGCTACCGTGTGCTTGGGGTCAAACTGGCTGATGAGGCGCTGTTCGGAGAATTTCAGGGTGCCGTTGCCGTCGGGCTGCCCGTAGCGGAACTGGCCGTCCCATTCGCCGTAGCTCAGCATGTTGTCGGCTTGCCCGGCGGGGATGTTGATATGGCGCTGTGTGGCAGCCGGGACTTGCTCGGCTTCGTTTCCGCTGGTGCCGGGAAGGAAGATTACTGCCGCAATGGCCACGATAAGCAGGAATATCATCCCGAAGAAGACGGGAATAGCAACCGATTTTTTCTTCGGTTTGCCGTTGAGTGAGGTGCCGCGGATAACGACGCCGGGGGGTGCCTGCCTGCTCCCGGGTTCGATACGGTAGGTAGCTTCCGGATCGGGAGGCGGCATGGGCGGCTGCCCGTAGTTGTTGCGGGGAGCCGGGTTGATCGGTTTTGTATCGTTGTCGTAGTCAGGCGCCATGGGCTCGGTCCACGGATTGCCTTTCGGTTGATTAGAATCCATATTAATGCGCAAATTTATTACTTTTTCTCCGTACTGCAAAACTTTACCGTCATTTTTAACACTTCCTGCCGTTTTAACATTTTGCGGTTCTGTAATTTATAGCTAATTTTGCACACTTTCACGTGATTATTTAATATTTACATGACCCTGAAAACACTTACTAATAGCCGGCCGCAAGATCGTGCTGTAACCTTCCCGTCTTAAAATTATATATGCAAGGAATGGAATTTACCCAAGGTCCCGAAACTAAAAGAACTGGCTGCCGCCGTATTTCTGTCGGTTTCTTTGCCGTCGGGGGGGTATGCTTATGGCGGAGAGGCCCTCAGAGTGGAATGTCAGCACATGCTGCAGAACCTGGACTATGTAGGTTTGCGGCATACTTCCCGTAGGCTGTATGACAAGGCTGTATCGGAAAAGGACTCCAGGCTTGCGGCCTATGCCAGTTACTATCTTGCCGCTTCCGAGCTTAAGACAGGTTCTGTAGAGAGCGCGAGGCGCCATGCCGCGGCGGCCGATTCGCTGGCGGCGATTTCCGGCAATGACACGTTGAGGGCTTCCTCCCTCAACGTGCTCGGCATAATAGCCAACGAGTACAGTCGCAACAACGCCCTTGCGCTCGGTTACTACCTCAAAGCCCTCGACTATGCCGGACGCATAGACTACAATCCGGTGCTGGGCGGAATCTACAGCAACATATCTCTTCTCTTCATATCCCATAACGACACTGCCGGGCTGAGATATTGCAAGGAAAGCTACCGGATAGGGAAGGAGACCGGACGGCCGGAGAATCTCTACTATCCCGCCTGCAATCTGGCTTCGGCATACCAGCTTTCGGGAAATCTCAGCGAGGCATACAGGTTCGCTTCCGAGGCAGTGGCAATCTCGGACAAACACTCCTTGGGCCAGCCGGATCTTGCCAGGATAATACTCGGGAGCGTCTTGGGCTGTATGGGAAAGGAAAAGGAGGCTCTTGCCAGCCTTGACCGGGCCATAACATCCCTGGAGGAGAGGAATCCTTCGAGTTCGCTTCTCGCCCAGGCCTATTTCGAGAAGGCGCGCATATACAGCGGCATCGGTGATTTCCAGGCCTCCAACCGGTTTTGCGCCAAGGCCCTCCGCCTGTCGGATGAGCTTGGCAACCGCAGCCCTCTTTCGGAAATCTATGCCCTGATGGGGGACAATTACAGAAGTCTCGGAGACTATACAGCTGCGCTTGAAGCTATTGGCAACGAGAACAGGGTGTTAAGAAGCACTGTGAAAGTGCAGGATGAGACAATCCACCGTGAGATAAGCCGTGCGTTTGACCTTATAAGGAAGGAGAAGCAGCTTGCCTTGAGGGATGTGGAGATCTCGCTCCATCGTCAGCGTATAGGAATCCTCATAGCAGCCCTTGTGGTCATGGCTGGAGTCCTGGCGCTTGTCTATCGCAACTACAGGAAGGAGCGTGCCCTCAACCGCCGCATCGTCAGCCAATATATGGAACAGGACAATCTGGAGGAGAAGCTATCCGAGACGAGGGGCAAAAAATCATGTGAGCCGTCCGACTCCACCGATCAGGCAATTTTCGATTCGATGAGCAGCCTGATGGAGACCGAGCGGATATATCTTGACAAAGGCCTGACTCGCGACAGCCTGGCAGAGCGGCTGGGGACCAACAGGACCTATATAACGAAAATCGTAAAGGGAAATACCGGCCTGACGCTTCCGCAGTGGATAAACCGCTACCGTGTCAAGCATGCCCGTCTCATACTGTCGGACCCTGCGAAGGGCGGCATGTCGGTAAAGGATATAGCCGACGCATCGGGCTTCTCCAATGTCTCTACCTTCAATGTGGTGTTCAAGGAGAGTGTGGGCATGTCGCCTACGGCTTACCGCCGGAGCGCGTCGGAGCTTCAGGAATGACCCCGGAAGGGGACAAATCTTCGGAAAAAGACAAAATCAAGGCTATCAGCTTTTTAAAAAAGCAAAATTGCTTTATCCAAAAGGCGAAAATTAGGTCTGGGGCTCAGAATACCTGTAAATTTGCAATGTTTTCAAATTTTAAATTTAAAGACAATGAGACACAAATTTACGCTACTTATGTCGGCTGCCGTTCTTTCGGTGTCGGCATATGCCCAGGACTTCACGGTCGGCGGCATCAAGTATTCGGTGCTCTCCGACGCGGAGAAAACCTGTCAGCTCACAGACGGGCGGTCAGCCAAAGGACGCTTGGATATCCCGGCATCCGTAAAAAATGGCGGCGATGAGTATGCCGTAGTAAGGATCGGTGAGGAGGCTTTCGTGACAGACTCGCTTCTCACTGCCGTGACGCTTCCCTCGTCTGTCACGAAAATCGCTTCATTCGCGTTCAGCGAGTGCAAGGGTTTGAAAGAGCTTGTCATGAGCGAGAATGTAGACTCGATTGGAGGGTCGGCTTTCTCTCTTTGTCCTCTTCTGGAGTCAATGGTTGTTCCGGAGAAGGTGGATATGCTCAATTCGGCTCTTTTCAGTGGATGCTCCGGATTGAAAGATATTGAGATCAAGGGTGTCATCAAGTCGGTTGCATATGGTGTGTTCCAGGATTGCTCTTCTCTTGAGAGTGTTGACCTCAAGGAGGGGTTGGAGAGCATCGGATATGCCGCCTTTGTCGGTTGCTCGTCGTTGAAATCACTCTATATCCCCGCTACTGTGAAGCAGATTACATCTGGTTGCTTCAACGGTTGTTCGGCTTTGGAGAGCATCACGGTAGGCGAGGGGAATACCTCATACAAGGCTATCGACAACATCCTTTATACAGCCGATTCTTCCCAGCTGATTAAATGCGCCTCGGCTCGCCAGGGCGAGGTCAATGTGGAGAATGGCTGCAAAAAGATCGACAGTGATGCTTTCGAATACTGCTCCCGTATGACCGCGATAAATCTTCCCTCCGGCCTGGAAAGCATCGGCTATGCCGCATTCGATCACTGTACAAGCCTTGAAAGAGTCACTATTCCGGAGTCTTGCCTGAATCTTGACAATTATGTGTTCGACCACTGCTCATCCCTCGCGACAGTATATCTGCCGACAAAACTTGAAACAATCCCGTTCGGCATCTTCGCAAACTGCACTTCTCTTCCGTCTATATGGATTCCGAACACAGTCAAGACAATCATGCGCCAGGCTTTTCAGAACTGCGAGTCTCTGACCGCAATCAGCCTTCCGGCTTCTCTTGAATCGCTTGATCCTGCCGCTTTCATGGAGTGCTTCAATCTTGAAACTGTCGAGATCAGTGAGGATTGTCCCAATTACAAGAGTGTCGGTAATATTGTATACAACTCCGACATGAGCTCCATCGTGCTTTGTCCCAACGGCATAAGCGGAGATATTGTCGTTCCGGACGGTGTTACGGAAATCCAGCCTCTGGCGTTCACCAATTGCCGCAAGATCAAGAACGTCAAGCTTCCTGAGGGTCTGAAGACTATCGGTATGTCGGCTTTCGAAAACTGCTTCGGGCTCGAGACTATCAATCTCCCCGAGTCGATAGAATTTATGGACGAAGGCACGTTCTTCAAGTGTCTTTCGCTCAAGAACCTTACTTTTCCGACATCCATGAAGGTTCTTCCCTACCAGGTGTGCCAGCTTTGCGAGAGCCTGGAATGGGTAAAACTGCCGCCGGCACTTGAGGAACTCAGCTACGGCGCGTTCCAGAAATGTGAGAGCCTGAAGGAGATAGAGATTCCGGAGACTGTGACGAGCATTGGTGATTACGCTTTCGTATGGTGTACAAGCCTCAAGGAAATCTCGATTCCCAACAATGTGACATATTACGGCGACATGATATTTGTGAAATGTACGAGTCTGGAGAAGGTAAAGCTCTCCGACGGCAATGGTGGCCATGTGCCCAACATCAGGGCCGGAATGTTCACCCAGTGTGATAATCTTACCGAGATAGAGATTCCGGAGGGTGTCACTACAATCGCCGAGTATGCCTTCGCGCTCTGTCCGAAGGTGAATGTGAAGCTTCCCTCCACTCTTACCACAATCGGCGGCATGGCCTTCCGTGGCTGCAACGCCCTGACGACTGTGGATTTCGGTCCCGAAATGAAATATGTAGGCTATCAGGCATTCTTCAACTGCCCGAATCTCGAATATATCAACAGTGAGAATACTGTTCCTCCCACGCTTGACGGCCCCTGCTTCGAGCCGGAAGCTTATTCCACCGTCCAGGTCACTGTCCCGGCATCAGCTCTCGAGGCCTACAAGCGTGCCACAGAGTGGAAGGAGTTCCTGAACATCAAAGAGACCAACGGAATAGAGTCCGTGGAGGCCGGTGAGATAATCTCGGTAGGGGGACTGGATGTTACGGTCCATGATGCCGACGCCTTCCTGGAAATCTATAATCTTTCCGGAATGCCCGTCTATAGTGGCGTGCCCGGCGGCGAAGCCGTATCACTTCCCTCTGCAGGCGTTTACGTGTTGAGAATAGATGGCCGTCCTGTCAAGATAAGCGTAAAATGATGTGGAAACAATCCTTGAAATAATGTTGAGCCAGTGCCGAAAACCTTCGGCACTGACTTTTTAGTTTGGTGCAATTCTTTATCCCTTGATACGGTCGGGGGTGTATAGAAAAGGCAGGACCGCCTCTGTGCCGGTCCTGCCTTTTCTATGTGAGAATGTCGGGGATTTACTTAGTGACGAGGGCGGGAGCCTGGTTCGCTACGTCTGCGACTTTGCCTTTGAAGATTTTCTTCTTGGCCATTTCGGCGTGATGGCGGCAGGCGTGTTCCACACCCTGGCCGGTGGCGTAGGCGTCGGCGACGCGCTGGGCGGCCTGCGGGTTGAGGAATACGCTGACGCTGTCGTAGAGGGCGATGGCTTTGGCGAGGTCACGTTCCTGGCCGAAGATTCCTTCATAGGCGATGTCGCCCAGACGGATAACGGCGCGGTAGTAACCGGCGTCGGCCGATGCGGTGTAGTATTCGAGGGCCTTTGCTTCGTCGGCTTTCACGCCGAGCCCTTTCTCATAGCAATATCCTATGCGGTAGAGAGCCTGTGCATCACCCGCCTTGGCGGCTTTCTCGAAGAGTTTGAACGCCTTTTTGGGGTTGTTCTTCGGATTCTTGTCGTTGAGGAGCACCATGCCCTGGAGGGTGACGGCTGCCGGAACGGCCTTCTCGATTTTCTTGCAGAGCTTGGCCGCTTCTTCGTACTGTCCTTCCTCGTAGAGGCGGCGGGCCTGCATGTAGATGTGGAAGTCAGACTGTGCGAGACCCGGCTCTTCCTCCTGGAAAGCTTTCTTGAGGGCACCTGCCTTGCCGTTGGGAACGGCCACCATCAGCCAGTTCAGGCCCATGTCATAGTCGGCGGGGTCCCCCTGGATGAGCATCATGGCGAGGTCATACTGCGGGTTTCCGGGCTGCGGCGTATGGTTGTGGATAGCGGCCTTGGTGAAGTATTCGCGGGCTTTGGCGGTGTTGGCTTTCACACCTTTGCCGTCGCGGTAAGCCTGTGCCAGGAGGTAGTATGCCATGGGGAACTCCTGGTCGGCGGCGTGCATCAGGTAGTCGACGCCCACCGAGGGGTTCACTGGGAACGTCTGGCCTGGCATGTCGCCGAAGAGGAGCATCTTGCCGGCGTAGAACTGGCCTGTGGGGTCGCCGTTGTCGGCGGCTTTCTTGAACCATCTGAAGGCGTCGTCACCCTTCTTCATGTTGAGCAGCATTACGCCGAGGTCGCGCTGTGCCGGCACATTGCCGCGGTCGGCGGCCGCCGTGTAGAACTCCACTGCCTTGTCGAGGTCGCGGGCCGGGGTCTTGTCATTGCGGAAGAAGTTGGCCAGCAGGATGTTGTCGAAGATTACGCCGGTGCCGGCGGTCTGGATTTTGTTTTCCAGGAACTTCTTGTTACCGTTTACGAGCGAGGTCAGCTCATACTTCATTGCCTGCAGCGAGTCTTTCTCCACGCCGTGGCCGTACTGGTAGCAGAGTCCGAGGTTGCCGAGGGCGATAACGTTTTTCTGCTCGGCGGCTTTCTGATACCATTTGGCGGCTTGGGTATAATCCTGCGGCAGACCGTTCTGGCCGGAATAATACCAGTTTCCGAGGAGCACCTGGGCGGTGGCGTCGCCGCCCTTGGCGGCTGTCTGTATGGAGTCTACGTTGACGGCGGCGGGAGCCTTGATGTCTTTTTTACGTTTCTTCTTTTCAGGTTTTTTCTGCTCGACTTTGGGAGTTGGAGTTCCCTTTTGGGATTTGTTGCCCTGGGCTGTTGCCGGCATTCCGGCTGCTATGAGACCCGCGAGGGCAAGGATTGCTATTTTCTTCATATTGTTACTGTTATTTTGCGCAAGTTGGAAGGTGTCGGTGATTAGAAATCGACGGCAGGGTCATAAGTCTCGGGTTCGACGGCATCAGCATCAGCAACCGGCTCTTCGAACGAGGGTGCGGGAATGTCGTCTATAATGTCATTGGCAACTGCATCGGCATTGATGTCGTGAGCAGCCATTGGTGAGGGAGCATCATTAACATCAGGTTCAGCGTCCACTATCGAAACAGAGGGTTCGTCTCCGTCGGCGTGGAAGCCGTCATGCCCGTGGCCGTCGGCTGCGTGGACCGGCTCAACCGAGTGGCCGTCTGCCGGGTGACCGATGGCGTCTGTCACTCCACCGGAGGGATTGTCGCTGTGTGCGAACATATTGCCGAAGAAGGAATCATTTTCGTTGTCGGCGGGATCGACGTCCTCTATCACTTCGGCACTCTCGTCATCGTCAGGCATGAGTCCGTCGTAGTTTGCGGCGGCATAACCTGCGCCGATGGCGGCTGCTCCCGCTGCACCGGCTACGATGCCACGTTTAAGCGATTTGTGGCTGCTTTCCTGCCGGTCAAGATCTTCTTTTTCTTCTTTTTTCATAATTCTGATTTTTAGTTTTAATTTCTGATGCGAAATTACTAATCTTTGGCGGACTTTGCAAATAATTAGTCGCTTATTGGATGAAATATTGCAGTTATTTGACGAACCTCCCCGAATCGCAGAGATTAAGGCTGATGTGCCGAATACGCCGGATATACCTGATAAACAGCCCTCGCGTCAGGCCGCTTATCGCGACAGCCGGACTCGTCAGGCCTAAAATCATATAGGTGTTTGGCCAGCGGAGCAAATGCGCGAGAGGGTGTATCAAAATTC
>DKVK01000022.1 GCA_002491165.1 Porphyromonadaceae bacterium UBA7180 | reverse complement strand
GTCGAAAAACGGGGAGTACTATAGATATCTCTTTACGGCCATTAAGTATAGTGATATGACAAAGTTTATTTCATGGAATGTCAACGGGCTACGCGCCGTCTGCAAAAAAGGGTTTCCGGAGATTTTCGAGCAGCTCGACGCAGATTATTTCTGCCTTCAGGAGACGAAGCTAAGTCCCGGCGTTTTCAACCTCGAATTTCCGGGCTACGAGTCGTTCTGGAACTATGCCGAGCGGAAGGGTTACTCCGGAACGGCTATCTTCGCGCGCCGTAAACCTATCGACGTCAGCTATGGCATGGGAATAGAGGAGCATGACCGCGAAGGGCGCGTCATCACCCTCGAAGCCGAGGAGTTTTTTCTGGTGAACGTCTACACCCCGAACTCTCAGATGGGACTCGCGCGCCTCGCTTACCGGCAAGAGTGGGACCGCGCTTTTATGGAATATGTCACGGCACTCGACCGCAAGAAGCCGGTGATAATATGCGGCGATTTCAACGTGGCCATCTCTGACCTCGACCTTTCGGAACCGGCCAAAGACCGAGGCCTCGCCGGTTCTACCGACGAGGAACGCGACACATTCTCGCAACTTCTCGGAAGCGGATTCGTGGACACCTTCCGCCACTTCAATCCCGACGCCGAGGGACAGTACTCATGGTGGAGCTACATGAGGCAAAGCCGGCAGCGCAACCGAGGCTGGCGAGTGGACTATTTCCTGCTGAGCCGCAAACTCCTGCCCGCGCTAAAGGAAGCCAAAATCCTCCGCGACATAACCGGCTCCGACCACTGCCCCGTAGAAATTGCTCTCGACTTGAAAGGGCAGTGATGTCAGAAATCCGTATCGTCGAAGACGTGGCCTTCTATATGGGCTATGTATGCAAGCGGAATTGTACGTCGGTCGGGAAGAATGAGCAAACCATCCGTCGGGTCTATTTTCTTAATCTTCCCGCAGATTTGTTTGTAACATCCTCCATGCTTTAGCGCATCGGGTTGGAAATGAGTAATTGTTATGACGGCCTCTTTTTCAAGGGCATAGTGCAATTTGCGGGATAGTTTCTCCGATTCGGCGGGGGAGAGTTCATGCTTGGCGGACGTTAGGCGCGCCGTTTCGGCTATGGCGTCGTCGTGGCCGGTGAGGGCGGCGAAGGGGGCGAACTGTGCCGCACGGTTTTCCATTGGCATCGGGGTGCGCGTCTCGCTTACGTGGTGGGGAAGATTGATTATGTCGTCGTACTTACTCATGGTGGCCTCCTATCTGCTTGTTGCGTTCGCGTTGCGTGGCGCCGTCTGAGTAATTCAGCCCTTTCAGTATGGCGTTTTTGCCGAAACTCTTCTTGATGTTAAGAATGGCTTCCTGCCGGCGACGTTCGCGGGCAAGTGCTTCTTTCTCAGCCTTTTGGCGGCTTTTCATTTCCTCGTAATCGGTGAAAAGGTCGAGCTGCACGGTACGGCACCGGGCTTTTGATTGCTCTTCGCCAACGAGATGGTTGATGGACAAAGTCAGTCGGCGCACAAGAAGGAAGGGATTTATTATGCGGTCGAAGAGTTCGGCTGTTTTCGCTATAAGGATATTTGCCGATGATGTGGGCTTATCGAGGTTAATTGTTCCGTGGGAATGTGCGGGAACGCGGCGTCCGTAATAGTCGGTGGTTATCTTCCCTTTGTAGCGGGAGCGGATGGCGGGGTCGGTCAGCGACTCTATGTCGTAGCCTACGGTGAGGACGAGCTGGTCGGTTACGAGCCGTTTGTCGATGAGTTCGAGCGAAACGCTGTCGGCCATTTCGAGCACCACATTGCGTGCCTTATACCACTCGTACGGGCATTGCAAGACCTGGCCGCTGCTGATGCTTTTGGTTTCAGGGCGATAAGATTTCACCAAATCCATTGTCACCGGTTCCCAGCCCCAGGCGTGGTCGATGAGCAACTCCGCGTTCACTCCGAAGAGTTGGTAAAGCAAATCCTCGTTGCGCAGGGAACAGCGCGCTATGTCGCCCATTGTGAGAATGCCGAACGGGGCGAGTTTTTCGGCTATGCCCCGGCCGACGCGCCAGAAATCCGTGAGCGGAAGATGGTCCCACAATTTGTGGCGGTAGCTCATCTCGTCGAGTTCGGCTATTCGCACGCCATCCCTGTCGGGCGGCATTTTCTTGGCCACTATATCCATCGCTATCTTGCAGAGATACAAGTTTGTGCCTATTCCTGCCGTGGCCGTGATTCCGGTTTCCCGGAGCACTTCGCGAATCATCTTTATGGCCAGCTCGTGAGGCGTCAGTCCGTAGGTCTTGAGGTAGGAGGTCACGTCGATGAATACCTCGTCGATGGAATAGACGTGTATGTCTTCGGGGGCTATGTAGCGTAGGTAGATTTTGTAAATGCGGGTACTGTATTCAATGTAACGGGCCATTCTCGGCGGCGCCACGAGGTAGTCTATCGCGAGTTCCGGATGCTTGTCAAGGACAGTTTTGGAATAACTTTTTCCCTGGCGGCCGCGGCGTGTATTGGCTTCCCCGACTTTTTGAATGACCTCGAACAAGCGTGGGCGACCACCGGTGCCGTACTGCTTCAAAGCGGGGGAGACGGCAAGGCAGATGGTCTTTTCGGTGCGCGACGCGTCGGCGACCACAAGGCAAGTGTCGAGCGGGTCGAGACCGCGTTCCACACATTCCACCGATGCGTAGAAGCTTTTCAGGTCAATGGCTATGTATTGTCGCCGAGTGTCCATGAGGGTCAGGGATTTCTTTCGGGGAAATAAGGGCTGAAAGGACTTTAGGGTCACGGAATTGCCGGCATAGCTATTTAGCTAAGACGCCGTGGGCATTTTTTTGGCGTCCTTACGGGCACGGTTTGTCGGTGCCTGAGGAGCAGCAGGATTTCTTCTGCTTGCGGGATTTTTCGGGCTTTGTACAGCGTTCGGAGAGGGCGCATCCGGGACACCCGGACGTCTTTCCTTTGGCCATTTTTACAAATTTTACTATTATCCAGATGAGGGCGGCGAGGACCAGCACGCCGGTCACTATGTATTGTATCAGGAGATTACTGTCCATTTATTTACTCTTTTGGTTGTCTGGCTTCTTAGCCGCAGGTTTGGCTGTTTTCTGCGGAGCCTGCTGTGCCTCGATGCGGATATTGGAGTTATCGCGCAGCACGGTGAGCGAGAGTTCCTTCACCATGGTTTTCAGTTGGTCGAGGAAGGTCTTTGCGTCGTAACTTCCGCGCTCTATCTGGCGCAGTTTCCCCTCCCAGATGCCGGTAAGTTTCGCGCTTTTGAGCAGTTCGTCGCGGATAGTGGCGATGAGGTTAATGCCGGCCTCGGTGGCGCGGATGCTCTTCCGTTTGCTCTCGATATATCCCCGGCGGTACAACACCTCTATAATTGCTGCACGTGTTGACGGGCGTCCTATGCCGTTGGCTTTCAGTGCTTCTCGAAGCTCCTCTTCCTCCACGTTGGCACCGGCTGTCTCCATGGCTTTCAGCAAGGTCCCCTCGGTGTAATACTTCGGCGGCTGGGTGGTCTTCGGGGCTATGCGGGGAGTGTGTGGACCCGATTCCCCGACGGTGAACTGCGGGAGGATAGTGTTCTTATCGTCGTCATTATCCGTAGCCTTCTTGTCGTGGTTATAGACGGCTTTCCATCCCTCCTCGAGAATCACCTTCCCGGAGGTCTTGAAGTCGAATTTACCCGCTTTCCCCTTTACGGTTGTCTGCTCGAAGGTGCAGTCGGGGTAGAAAACGGAGATGAATCGGCGCGCTATTATGTCGAAGACCCGTGCTTCGGTTTCCGAGAGCGGGGGCAGCGGCTGCCCTGTAGGGATAATGGCATGGTGGTCGGTGACTTTGTTATTGTCGAACACCTTCTTGCTTTTGCGTAGCCTTGAACCGCGCAGTGGCGTAAGGAGGTCGGTATAGCCGTTCAGCGAGTTGAGGATGTAGCCGCACTTGGGGTAGATGTCGTCCGTAAGGTACGTGGTGTCCACGCGGGGATAGGTGGTGACCTTCTTCTCGTAAAGGCTCTGGATGGTCTTCAGCGTGGCGTCGGCGCCGAGCCCGAACTTCTTGTTGCACTCCACCTGTAGCGACGTCAGGTCGAAGAGGCGCGGCGGATTCTCTTTCCCTCTCTTCTTCTGAACATCGGTAACGGTGAAGGGCTCATCCTTGAACTTCTCGATGGCTTCCTGTGCCTTCTCCTGCGTCTCGTAGACTTTTCCGGTGCCGGTGAAAAGCGTGTCGCGGTACATGGTGCGCAGCTCGTATGTGGTCTTCGGCACGAAGTTTTCAATCTCCTGCTGGCGTTGAACAATGAGGGCGAGGGTAGGGGTCTGCACCCGGCCTATGGAGAGGATGTTTCCTCGGCCGGGAGAGTATTTCAGTGTGTACAGGCGCGTTGCGTTGATGCCCAGGACCCAGTCGCCGATGGCGCGGCACAGGCCGGCGGTGTAGAGCGAGTCGAAGTCGGAGGCGGGACGGAGGTTGCGGAATCCCTCGCGTATGGCCTCGTCGGTAAGTGAGCTTATCCACAGGCGCTTCATCGGCTTGTTGCATTTGGCAAGCTGGAGCACCCAACGCTGTATGAGCTCCCCCTCCTGCCCGGCATCGCCGCAGTTTATCACCTCGTCGCTCTGTTCCACCAATTGGGAGATTACCGAGAACTGCCGTTTAATCCCCTCGTCTTCAATGAGTTTAATTCCGAACTTGGGAGGAATCATTGGGATGCTTCCGAGAGCCCACCGCTTCCACATCGGGGTATAGTCGTGCGGCTCCTTCAGGCAGCAGAGGTGCCCGAAAGTCCATGTCACGCAGTAGCCGTTTCCCTCGAAGTAGCCGTCGTGGCGCGAGGCGGCACCGAGGATAGAGGCTATGTCGCGGCCAACACTCGGTTTCTCGGTAATGCAGAGAATCATCCGTCAATTTTTTTGGCCTGTTCCCAGATTTCGTCCATCTCGCCGAGAGTCATCTCCTTGAGGGATTTGCCCATTTCCTTTGCTCTCTTTTCCAGGAAGTTGAAGCGGCGTATGAATTTGCGGTTGGTGTGGTCGAGGGCGTTCTCGGGGTTCACTCCGTAGAGACGTGCCGCGTTTACCACAGAGAAGAGCAGGTCGCCGAACTCCTCCTTCATCCCTTCGGGGTTTTCACCGTCTATTTCGGCCTGCACTTCGGAGACTTCCTCCTTCACCTTGTCCCAGACCTGCGAGCGTTCCTCCCAGTCGAACCCCACGTTTGCGGCCTTTTCCTGTATGCGGTCGGCCTTGATGAGGGCGGGCAGGGCGTCGGGGACACCGCCGAGCACCGTCTTGTTGCCACCTTTTTCGCGGAGCTTGAGTTCCTCCCAGTTGCGTATAACCTGGTCGGCGTCGTCGGCCTTCACGTTTCCGTAGATGTGGGGATGGCGGTATATGAGTTTGTCGCACAGAGAGTTGCAGACATCGGCGATGTCGAATTGCTCCTTTTCGGAAGCTATCTTGGCATAGAAAATCACGTGCAGCAACACGTCGCCGAGCTCCTTGCGGATGTTGGGAACGTCATCCTTTGCCAGTGCGTCGGCGAGTTCGAAAACCTCTTCGATGGAGTTGGGTCGCAACGATTCGTTGGTCTGCTTGGCGTCCCAGGGGCACTTTACCCGCAGAGTGTCCAAGATGTCGAGGAGCCGACCGAAGGCTTGCAATTTTTCTTCACGTGTATTCATATTTCGGTATATTATATGTATAACAGAGGTCTGATATATTTTTTGTCGTAAATTTTAGGCAAAGTTAGTCAGAATATCTGATTTTTTAGCTATCTTTGTAAGTTGAAATTAAAATATGGATAATAAAATCTTCGACAACAAGGACATCAGGAAGCTGCGCGGGCTGATAGAAGGCGCCCAGAACATAGTGCTGACGTGCCATGTGCGGCCTGACGGCGACGCCGTGGGTTGCACGCTCGGGCTGTCGCATCTTCTTTCGTCCCTTGGCAAACACACCGCCGTGGTGACTCCCGACATGCCGCCGCGTTCGCTCAACTTTCTCCCCGGAATGAAGGACCTCGTCCCGGCCACCAAATATCCTGACTACGCCACGAAGCTAATCGACGGAGCCGACCTCATCTTCTGCTGCGATTTCAATACCCCGTCGCGGCAGGACGCGCTGGCTCCGGCCATTACAGGTTCAAAGGCTAAAAAGGTGATGGTAGACCACCATGAGGGACCGGACAGTTTCTGCGACCTTACATTCTCCTTCCCGGAGATGTCGTCGGCCTCGGAGCTTGCCTTCCGCCTCATAGCGGCACTCGGCCTTTACGGAGAGATGGACCGCGATGCCGCCACCTGCATCTGCACCGGCATCATTACCGATACGCGCAACTTCTCGGTGAACTGCAGCAATCCGGAGACCTACGAGATACTGATGCGTCTTCTTGAGAAGGGGGTGGATAAACCTACCATAGTACGCCAGGCGCTCGAATTGGTTTCTTACGACTCGCTGCGGCTCCAGGCATACGCCCTCAACGACAAGTTGGAAGTGTTCCCGCAACACCATGCCGCCGTAATCACCATAACGCTCGACGAGCAGAAACGCTTCGGCTACGAGCGCGGCGACAGCGAGGGACTGGTCAACATACCGCTGAAAATACGAGGCGTTGTCTACTCCTTTTTCCTGCGCGAAGAGGAAGGGATGGTCAAGGTGTCGGCACGCAGCGTGGACGGATTCCCGGTGAACCGCATCTGCTCGAAATACTTCAGCGGCGGAGGCCACATAATGGCGGCCGGCGGCGAATACCGCGAGGGGGAACAGGAAGGGCGCCTCAAACGGTGCTACGACCGGCTCCTTGCTGCAATGAAGGAGTTCGACCCCGAAGTGAAGAAACTCTCTCCCGAGAAAATCACACGTACCTGAAAAGTAAGTGAACACTGACATGAAACTAACGATAAAACTACTCGGCCCGGCGCTCTCGCTCCTGCTTTTGGGCGCGGCCACGGCCTGCGAAGACAACCACAGCTACTCTGACTACCTCAACGAAGAGGAGAAAGCCACCAACTGGTTCATGGCCCAGCAGACCATCTGCCTCGATGTGCCGGAAGACTCCGTCAGCTTCGAGACCGGATCCGACGCTCCCTTCTACAAGATGGACGAGGACGGATTCATCTATATGCAGGTAATCAGCAAGGGCGACATGGACAACCGTCCCAAGAAAGGCGACATGGTCTACTTCCGCTTTATGCGCAAGAACCTGCAGCGGATGTACAAAGGGGAGGATGTTCAGTGGGAAGGCAATTCCAGCGTCGGAAGCGCCCTCGGCTCCACCAACTTTATCTTCGACGACATGCTCGTGACCTCCTCCTCGACTTACGGCCAGGGCATACAGATACCGCTGAAATACTTCGGCTACAATGCCGAGGTCAACCTCGTGCTACGCTCCTATTACGGCTTCACTACCGACCAGAGCGAGTGCCTGGCCTACATTTACAACATACGCTACTTCAAACCTGAATATTGACATTACAACAGGATATATAACCCATGGCATTGATAAAATCAATCTCCGGCATCCGCGGCACCATAGGCGGTGTTCCCGGCGAAGGACTCGGAGCCATAGATATAGTAAAATTCACGGAAGCCTACGGCACGTTCATAATGCGCGAAGCGGGCGTTGACCGCGGTACCGTTGTGGTGGGACGCGATGCGCGCGTCACCGGCGGAATGGTCTCCAGTCTCGTATGCGGCACACTCTCGGCCCTCGGCCTTGATGTAGTGAACCTCGGAATGGCTACAACGCCGACCACCGAAATAGCTGTCACGGAACACCATGCCCTGGGCGGAATCATCATAACCGCCAGCCACAACCCGGCACAGTGGAACGCCCTCAAGCTCCTCAACGCCGACGGCGAGTTCCTCAACGACCGTCAGGGCAAAGAGGTGATACGCATCGCCGAACAGGAGGAGATTTCATTTGCGGATTACACAAGGGTAGGGCAGATTTACACCGACACAACGGCGTTGCTCTCCCATATCCGCAAGGTTCTTGACCTCCGGCTCGTCGACACAAAGGCCATCGCCGGCGCCAACTTTACCGTGGCGGTGGATGCAGTCAACTCAATCGGAGGTGTGGCAGTTCCGATGCTGCTCCGCGCTCTCGGCGTGAAGAATATCATCGAGCTTAACTGCGCCCCTACAGGCAAGTTCAGCCATAACCCGGAACCGCTGCCCGAGAACCTCACCGAGATTTCGGAGGTAATGCGCCGGGAGAAAGCCGATGTCGGCTTCGTGGTAGACCCCGACGTGGACCGTCTGGCCATCATCATGGAGAACGGCGAATGTTTCGTGGAGGAATACACTCTCGTGGCAGTTTCCGATTACGTGCTCGCGAACACTCCCGGCAACACTGTTTCCAATCTCAGCAGCTCTCGTGCCCTGCGCGACGTGACCCGCGCCCACGGCGGCGAATATAATGCGGCTGCAGTGGGTGAGGTCAACGTCGTGGCCAAGATGAAGGAAACCGGCGCCATCATCGGCGGCGAAGGCAACGGCGGTGTCATTTACCCCGAACTGCACTATGGCCGCGACGCTCTGGCAGGCATCGCACTCTTCCTTTCTTATATGGCGAAGAGCGGCAAACGCCCTACCGACATGCGCCGTGAACTCCCCGAATACTGCATTTCCAAGAACAAGATACAACTCGACCCGGCGACCGACGTCGACGCACTTCTCCGCAAGGTGAAGGAACACTTCGCCGGCGAAGAGGTCAACGACATCGATGGCGTGAAGATAGACTTCCCGGAAAGTTGGGTGCATCTCCGCAAGTCGAACACCGAACCGATAGTGCGCATCTACAGCGAAGCCGCTACCGTGGGGGAGGCCGAAAAACTTGCCGAAGAGATGAAGCGGCTTTTCGACTCGTTGTGTTAACAAATGAATTTCACCTGACAGGAAACACGTTAAAAAATGCTTAAAAAATTCTTTTCCAACCTGCTGTCATCTTTCATGGGCGCATGGATAGCGCTTATGCTCTTCGGTGTCGTGGTAGTGATAGTAATCTTCGCGGTACTGGGCAAGATAGGCTCCATGGGCGGCGATACCACAAAGATGAAACGCCATTCGGTGCTCACCCTCAACCTCGAAGGCACCATCGTGGAGACCGCCCCGACGGTACAGATGGACTTCCGCAGCATGCTCCTCAACCGTGAGGAGAACGTGCAGGCCCTCAACGACCTTGTGGCAGGACTTCGTGAGGGAGCCGACAACAAGGACATAGACTGCCTCTACATACGGTGCAACGGCGCGTCGGCTTCTCCCGCCACTCTCCACGCGCTGCGCGATGCCGTAGCGGAGTTCAAAAAGTCGGGTAAGCCCGTCTACGCTTACGGCGACGGCCTCGCTCAGGGCGACTACTATGTGGCCACTTTGGCAGATTCGCTCTTCCTCAACCCGCAGGGAAGCGTCGACCTCCACGGCATTGCCGGAATGACGCCTTATTTAAAAGGGCTCTTCGACAAGATAGGCGTCCGCTTCGACGTCTTCAAGGTGGGAACCTTCAAGTCGGCCGTAGAACCCTACATTCTCACCGAGATGAGTGAACCGGCCCGGGCACAGCTCGACACCTTATATAATAATATATGGAACCTGATGCGCGGCGACATGGCACAGGCACGCAAACTCAAGCCGCATACCATAGACTCGCTCATCAACCGCGACATAGTGATGCTCCGTCCCGCCGAAGTGGCTTTGAAGAATAAGCTCGTGGACAAATTGATGACCAACCGTCAGGTGAACGACTTCTTCAAGGACTTTACCGGCGCAGAGGAAGAGAAAGATGTCAATTATGTGGACGTAAGCTGGATGGCCGGCTCGTCGAGCTATTTCAGCAACCCGTCGAGCAAGAACCAGGTGGCTGTCCTCTATGCCGAGGGGGAGATAGCCGACGGAAACCCATCGCAAATAGATTTCCAGACCATCGTACCGGTGATAACGGAACTTGCCGACAACGAGGATGTAAAGGCTATGGTGCTCCGTGTAAACTCTCCCGGCGGCTCAGTGTTCGGCAGCTCGGAGATAGCGGACGCCTTGGCCTACTTCAAGAGCAAGAAGAAACCATTCGTTGTCTCGATGGGCGACTATGCCGCGTCGGGAGGTTACTGGATTTCCTGCGAGGCCGACTCCATCTACGCCGACCCGATGACCATCACCGGCTCGATAGGAATCTTCGGACTTATCCCCAACGTCGACGGACTCCTGGTGAAAATTGGCGTAAGCCCGCAATATGTCTCCACTTACCCCAACGGCTTCCCGCTGTCGCCGGTCAAGACGCTCACTGCCGGGCAGGCGGCCGCCATGCAGCAGAGCATAGAGCGCGGCTACGACATGTTCATAGCCCGTGTGGCCAAGGGACGCAAGATGAAGGAGGAGCGAGTTCGACAGATAGCCGAAGGCCGTGTCTGGGACGGCGCCTTGGCCCTCAAGATAGGTCTTGTGGACCGCCTCGCGTCGCTTGACGACGCCATAGACACCGCCGCCGCAATGGCCGACATTTCCGGAAACGAGAATGTAGTCATATATCCGCGTCCCGACGACGACGTCTGGGCAGTGCTCAACCAGATGGAGCTGAACGCCACGCAGCAACTCGTGGCCCGGGCACTCGGACCGCAGGCCGACCTCAAGACCGTCTTCATGCTCACGGACATTCTCAACCGCAAGCCCGTACAGGCGCTCGCTCCCGTAATTTATTTCAATTTCTGACAACACACACCATTGCCAGCCGGTTGAACGATGATTAACAAAGAAACAAAAGATAAAATCCTGACCTGGCTACTGACCCCGCTGTCATGGCTGTACGGCACCGCCACCTCACTACGCAACCTGGCGTATGACAGGCATCTGATGGCGCGCCACGAGCTCGACGTGCCCATAATATCGGTAGGCAACCTCGCGGTAGGAGGTACCGGAAAAACGCCACACGTGGAGTTTCTCATCAGCAATCTCGCACTCGATTACCATATAGGGGTGCTGAGCCGAGGATACAAACGGCGTACGAGGGGATATGTGCTGGCAAACTCATCGTCGACGGCCGAAACCATCGGCGACGAACCGTTCCAGATTTACCGCAAATTCGGAATGATGTCAAAGGTGGCGGTGTGCGAGAACCGAACCGAGGGAATGAAACGCTTGCTGCAAGACCACCCGGAGATTAACCTCATTATCCTCGACGACGCCTTCCAGCGCCGCGAACTGCAACCCAAGGTGTCTATCCTGCTCACCGACTGCCACCGTCCCTACTACGAAGACAATGTGTTGCCCCTCGGGCGTCTGAGGGAGTCAAAACACGGCGCTGAGCGTGCCGACATCATCGTGGTGACAAAGTGTCCGGCCGATATGCAGCCTATCGACTACCGCCAGATAGCGCAGAAGATAGACAAACTCAGCTTCCAGAAGCTCTTCTTCACACGCTTTCACTACGGCGAACTGAAACCTGTATTCCCGGAGGATTGCCCCTATCAGGCCTCCATGAGCCGACTCACCGACCGCGACGCCGTGCTTCTCCTCACCGGAATAGCCAATCCCCGCTTCTTCATTCGTCAGTTCAAACAGTATCCTGTGCGCAAGAAGGTATTCCACTTCCAGGACCACCATGCCTTTACACGCAGTGACCTGCTACGTATCGAAAAGATGTACGAGGATATGGAGGGAGAGCGCAAACTCATCGTCACCACCGAGAAAGACGCTGCGCGGCTCCTCTCCAATCCCTACTTCCCCGAACAGCTCAAGAAGTTCATCTTCTTCCAGCCAATAGAGGTGAAAGTGCTCGACGGACTCGAGGGCCCCGAACTGATAGAGACTGTAAAGGCCATAATAGAAAAGAAGAACCCGCTCGACTGACCGGCAGCCAAAGCAGACCCCGCGAACATGGAGCGTTGGCCTTCCGGACTGTGTAACAAGAGCTCCGCTGACATGGAGCGCCGCATAAGTTTAGCCAAGATAGTTAAAGCAAAAGCCTCTCTCCTTATAACCTGATAATTGCCCGGCGGAAGTAAACATTAAAGCCGGAAAGATTGTTTTTACTTAGTAAAGTATATGCTTCTGAAAACGTGGCATTTATAGAAAAATTTAGACAAAATGGAAAAATCATTATTCGATTTAATCAAGGAGACAGAAAACTATATCAAGAGCCGGGTGGAAAAGATGCCCGAAATCGCTGTAATCCTCGGTTCCGGTCTCGGCAATCTCGTTGACCACATGGATGTAGTGGCAGAGCTTCCCTACAAAGAGATACCCAACTTCCCCATATCGACGGTGGCAGGACATGCCGGCAAACTCATCTTCGGTAACCTTGGCGGCAAGTACATCATGGCCATGCAGGGCCGATTCCACTACTATGAGGGTTACGACATGAAGCAGGTGACTTTCCCCGTGCGCGTAATGAAGTCGCTCGGCGTCAATACCCTCTTTGTCAGCAACGCCGCCGGCGGCATGAACAAGGAGTTCCGTGTGGGCGACGTCATGATTATCACTGACCAGATCAACCTCTTCCCGGAGAACCCGCTGCGAGGCAGGAACTTCGAGGAACTCGGACCGCGTTTCCCGTCCATGACAGAGGCTTACAGCCACGAGCTTATCAAGAAGGCAGACGAGATAGCCCTGGAGGAAAACATACGCATCATGCACGGCGTATATGTCGGCACCACAGGCCCGACGTTCGAGACTCCCGCCGAGTATGAGTACTTCCGCATCATAGGCGGCGACGCCGTGGGTATGTCCACCGTCCCCGAAGTCATCGTGGCCAACCACTCGGGTATGCGCTGCTTCGGTGTATCGGTAATCACCGACCTGGGCGGCAAGGACATCCTCATCCCGCCCAGCCACGAAGAGGTTACCAAGGCTGCCGAAACCGCACAGCCTGTCATGACCAAGATTATCAAGAAACTTCTTGAAAGAATCTGAACCGGAAGCGCCTGACGCCATTCCCGACGGCGACCGCGATAAGAATATATGAGTGTCTGCCCGGTTCACTACGTTCCGGGCGGATGCTCACAAACATGCGGATACGTTCGCACCTGTTGCCGTAGTTCCGCGCTCTACTTAAACCCGCTTTTTTTGAAGATGGAAGAAAAAGAAACTGAAATATCCCGGCTCGGTGAGTTCGGACTTATAGACCGCCTCACCCGCGACATTGTCCTGAAAAACGAATCCACGCGCACCGGAGTCGGCGATGACGCGGCCATTATGTATTACGGCGATAACGAAGTGCTCGTGACTACCGACCTCCTGCTTGAGGGGATACACTTCGACCTGCGTTACGTGCCGTTAAAACACCTCGGCTATAAGGCAGCTGTGGTTAACTTCAGCGACATCTACGCCATGATGGGCACACCGCGGCAGATTACAGTAAGCCTCGGAATATCAAGTCGTTTTACTACTGAACACATAGAAGCCCTCTACAGTGGCATACGCCTTGCCTGCGAGAAATATGGAGTTGACCTCGTGGGCGGCGACACCTCGGCCTCGGTGACGGGTCTCGTAATCAGCATTACCTGCCTCGGCGACGCCAAACCGGGCGATGCAGTGAAGCGTTCGGGCGCTAATCCTACCGACATCATCTGCGTGAGCGGCGACCTCGGAGCGGCCTATATGGGACTCCAGCTTCTTGAACGCGAGAACAACGTCGCGGCACATTCAAAGGACAAGAATTTCCAACCCGACTTTTCCGGCCGAGAATATATACTTGAACGGCAACTGAAACCGGAAGCCCGGCGCGATATCGTTGCCATCCTGCGCGAAAAGGGAGTCGCCCCGACCTCGATGATGGACGTCAGCGACGGCCTTTCATCCGAATTGCTCCACATCTGCCGCGACTCTAACGTCGGTTGCCGCGTATACGAAGAGAAGATACCCATAGACTACCAGACTGCCATCACAGCGGAGGAGATGCACATATCGCCGCTCACGGCGGCACTCAACGGCGGCGAGGACTACGAACTGCTCTTCACCGTCCCTCTTACAGACCACCGCAAGGTCGAGTTCATCAATGGCGTGCGCGAGATAGGGTACATCACCAAGCCGGAACTCGGTTGCGCCCTCGTCACCCACGACGGCTCCGAAATACGCATCCATTCGCGCGGCTGGAACGCCTTCGAGCATGAGGACGGCAATGCCACTCCTGCTACGGAGAAATAATCTCCGGTCCTTCGGAGATAGAACAGCATACCGGTAAAAATACCGCTTTAATATTGCAATTTTGCCAATATGGGCGCCTGATAATCAGCTTGAAAATCAATAATTGTTAATTTTAACAATATATAATATTTCGCAGGGATAATAATCTCGAATAAAGTGTTATTTTTGCACACCGATTTGAAGAATCCACTCCGCGGCGACCCCTTTTAACATCGCCCCCCGGATGGAAAAAGAATTGAAAATATCAACCATCAAGACCAATGAATGAAATGGTAAACATAAGAGAGTTGAACGAAACCATAGCTGCCAACAGCCACTATATCAACCTTATCCGCGAAGGCATGAACCAGCGGATAATAGGGCAGAAGCACCTCGTGGACTCGTTGCTGACTGCCCTGCTCTGCAACGGCCATATCCTGCTTGAAGGTGTTCCAGGACTTGCCAAAACATTAGCTATCAAGACGCTGTCGGAACTCATCGACGCGCCTTATAACCGCATACAGTTCACTCCTGACCTGCTTCCCGCCGACGTTATCGGCACAATGATCTACAGCGTCAAGAAAGAGGAATTCGAGGTCAAGAAAGGCCCCATCTTCGCCAACTTCGTACTTGCCGACGAAATAAACCGTGCCCCCGCCAAGGTGCAGAGCGCGCTGCTCGAAGCCATGCAGGAACGTCAGGTGACCATAGGCGACAATACCTTCAACCTCGACCGTCCCTTCCTCGTAATGGCCACACAGAACCCCATAGAGCAGGAGGGTACTTATCCTCTTCCCGAAGCCCAGACCGACCGTTTCCTGCTTAAGGTCGTAATAGGTTACCCCGACAAGCAGGAGGAGAAGGCCATCATACGCCAGAACATTCACGGCGACCTGCAGCCCGTGCGCCCCGTGGTACGCAAGGGGGAAATCGTAGAACTCCAGAAGCTCGTGGAGACAATCTACATCGACGAGAAGATAGAGAACTATATCGTGGACATAGTCTTCGCCAGCCGCGAGCCGGAACGTTACGGCCTGAAGGACCTCAAGAACCTCATCAGCTACGGGGCTTCGCCACGCGCCTCCATATCCCTTGCAAAGGCATCGCGTGCCTACGCTTTCCTGCGCGGACGCGGCTACGTTATCCCTGAAGATGTGCGCGCCGTATGCCACGACGTGATGCGCCACCGCATCGGCCTTACCTACGAGGCGGAAGCCAACAATATCACTACCGACGAGGTCATCACCGACATCATCGATAAGGTGGAAGTGCCCTGAGCGGACCCCACCGTGAAGGGGTAGGACACCGCTTATCCCAAGAGTGGAGACTCCGTAACAACGGTTCTCCCGGACTCCTGTAAAAACTTGACTTTCTCGAACCAATGGATGCAAACGAACTCTTAAAGAAAGTAAGAAAGATAGAGATTAAGTCGCGCGGATTGAGTCGCAACATCTTCGCCGGCGAATACCATACGGCTTTCAAGGGCCGCGGTATCGTGTTCTCGGAAGTAAGGGAATACCAGTACGGCGATGATATACGCGACATAGACTGGAATGTCACCGCACGCCACAACCGTCCATATGTAAAGTCATACGAGGAGGAACGCGAACTCACCGTAATGCTGCTCATCGACGTCAGTGCCAGCCGCAACTTCGGCGCAGTGGGAGAGGCAAAAAAGGAAATCATGACCGAAATAGCCGCCACCCTCGCTTTCTCTTCTATCCAGAACAACGACAAGGTGGGAGTAATCTTCTTCTCCGACAAGGTGGAGAAGTTCATTCCCCCGAAGAAAGGGCGCAAGCATATACTGCTGATTATCCGCGAGATACTCAACTTCAAGCCCGAGGATAAAGGTACCGACATCGATGCCGCCCTGCTATACCTCAACAATGTGGTAAAGAAGCGTTGCACGGCATTCCTGCTCTCCGACTTCATAGACGGCCACGACTACCGAAGCACCATGTCGATAGCCAACCGCAAGCACGACCTCGCCGCCATTCAGGTCTACGACCGCCGCGACGCAAAGCTCCCCGATGTGGGACTCATGCATCTCCGCGACATAGAAACCGGGCAGGTATGCTGGGTGGACACATCTTCGTCTAAGGTGCGCAAGCTCTACGAGAAGGAATGGTACCAGCGGCAGCAGCGGCTGGCCGAGAATGTGGCGCGTTGTGGCGTAGACCTCGTCAGCATTGCTACGAACGATGACTATGTGAAATCACTGCTCGCACTGTTCCGCAAACGGGCCGTGCACTGAAACTTATAAATTCCGGATGGTTTTTCTCTTTTCGACTCCGGTACGAAAACTTAAAATTATGCTTTAAATTATTGGCATAACAATTTGAAACGGAATATGTAATGGCAAACTTAAAGCAAAGGTTTAAAGTTGGATTTTAAAAATATTATGAATAAATTGCATAAGCGGTTCACATACATATTGGTAGTTCTCCTATGCCTTGCGGCGCAGGCGGCCTCGGCCTCGCCGGTCTCCATAAAGGCGAAGCTCGACTCCGTGCAGATGCTAATGGGCACGCTCAACAACCTTACCCTCGAGGTTGTGCAGGACAAGAATGCCAAGGGAGAATTGTCCCTCTTCAAGAATGTGAACCTGCAGATGGGCTATGTCCCGGTTTGCAACGACAGCGTGGAACTGCGCACATCCTTCACCCGCGACACCGTAGACCTCGGTTCCGGCCGCGTTCAGATTAACTACAAGATTCCTGTTCAGGCATTCGACAGCGGCTTCTACCAGTTGCCGCAGTTCATCTACGTCTCCGGCCGCGACACAGCACGCTCGAACGTCGTCTCGCTTAAAGTAATGCCCGTCCCCGGTCTTACCGCCGAGTCGCCGCTCGTCGGTTACGCCGACGTAATGGATCCTCCCGGACGTACCTTCTTCGACAAAGTGCCCGACGTCATCTACAACTTCTGGTGGCTCATCCTCCTGGCCATCGCCGTCATCGCAGCCACTGTCTTCCTGATAATACGCTTCCGCACACAGGGAACTCTGCTTCCGGCCAAGCCCAAGCCGAAACCCTACGACGTGGCAATGCGCGAAATGAACGCCCTCAAGGCGCAGAAACTCTGGGAGGGGGGACACGACCGAGAATATTTCACCCGGCTGACCGACATCCTCCGCACCTATCTCGAGGGGCGGTTCGGCATCAACGCCATGGAGATGACCACCCGCCAGATAGAGGAGAAAATATCTGCCGACAGCCGTATCAAGGACAAGAAGAAATATGTGAGCCAGGTGCTCGCCATCGCCGACTTCGTGAAGTTTGCCGGCGCTCGTCCGCTTGCCGAAGACAATGTGAAGTCGTTTGACAATGCGATGAACTTCATACAGGAAACCAAGCCGACACCCGAAGAGGAGGCCGCAGAGAAAGCCGCCGCCGAGGAAGCGGCAAAGGCTGCCACACTCGCCGCACGACGACAGTTCTTCGCCGGAAATAGTAACAGTAAGAACGCCCGGAAACCGGGCAAAGGGAAGAAAGGCTCCGGCAAGAACAAAGGCAAACATGGTTCCTCTCAATCCAAAGGCAAGACCGTTTCCGATAAGAAGCAAGGCGATAATATCAAGAAAGGAGGCAACGCATGATTCTAAAACACCCGGGCTTCCTTTGGCTCTTCCTCATCTTCATACCGCTTATTATATGGTATATCTGGAAGCACAAGAACGCCAATGCCACGCTCTCCATCTCGTCCACGGGCACCCTCGCCAAGGTGCGTCCCACCGGCAAGATAATAGCCATGCACCTCGAGTTCGCCCTCAGGCTTGTCTGCATCGCTGCGGTGATAGTGGCTCTCTGCCGTCCGCAGAGCTACGACAGCTTCAAGACCTCGCAGGTTGAAGGCACCGACATAGCGTTGGCCCTCGACATCTCCGGCTCAATGTCGGTAAGGGATATGGGTGGCATGTCGCGCATCCAGGCCGCCAAGGAAGTAGCCTCTAAGTTCGTAAACAGCCGTGAAGACGACAACATGGCGCTCGTAATCTTCGCCGGAGAAAGCCTTTCGCGACTGCCGCTCACCAACGAACGTGCCGCGCTCCTCTCCTCAATCAGCGACCTCCAGTTCGGGTTGCTCCACGACGGCACCGCCATCGGCGACGGTATCACCAGCTCAATCAACCGTCTGCTTCAGGGCAAAGCCAAGTCCAAGAGCATCATCCTCATAACAGACGGTACTAACAACGCCGGCGACGTGGCACCCTCCACAGCCGCCGAGATAGCCCGCCAGAACGGAATACGCATCTACACCATAGGCGTTGGTACCGACGGCAGTGTCTCTATTCCCGACCCCTACGGTTATTCCACCACCGTTATGGAAACCAAAATCGACGAGGATGCTCTGAAAGCAATCGCCAACACCACGGGAGGAAAGTACTTCCGTGCGCGAGACCGCGATATGCTCGAACAAGTGTTCAAGGAGATAGACAAACTCGAAAAGACACAACTCGAAGTGCAGCGCCACTCGCAGGCCGAGGAAGCATTCATGCCCTGGGTATTGCTCGCGCTCGTTGCCTTCGTGCTTGAAATGGTATTATACTACGTGGTGGTGCGCCGAATGCCTTGACACTCTCCCCGATACCTTATTTATAATTCACATGAGGCATCCGACACACCATCCAAGAACAATATAAAGAGAAAGAAAAAGAAATGTTCAGCTTCGCATATCCGGAACTTCTGCTACTATTGCTACTGGTACCGCTGTTCGTAGTCATCTACGTCTGGGCGCGTTACACGCGGCGCAAGCGGCTGGCCCGCTTCGGGCTGCTGAAGGTGCTGCGTCCGTTGATGCCGGAAGTTTCGCCCTACAAACCGCCGCTTAAGATAACGCTCAGGATGCTGGCACTCGCCGCCCTTATCTTGGCCTTCGCCCGCCCCTGGGGCGGTCTTAAGGACGAGAAGACCGACAAGCGCGGCATAGAAGTGATGATAGCCGTCGACGCCTCCAACTCCATGCTCGCTTCGGCCAACGACCGGCCTGACGGCCCGCAGCGCATGCGATCCACAAAGCTCATGCTCGAAAAGCTCGTCAACAGCTTCCACAACGACCGAGTCGGACTCATCGTCTACGCCGCAAACGCCTATTCGCTCGTCCCCATAACCAGCGACTACGTCTCGGCACGTATGTTCCTGAACAACATCGACCCCTCCATCATCACCGAGCAGGGCACCAACATAGCCGAGGCCATCAACTCTTCCATGAGTTCTTTCAGCGCCGATAAGAAAGTGGGTAAGGCCATCGTACTTATTACCGACGCCGAAGACCTCGAAGACAAGGAGGGCGCCATCAACGCCGCCAAGAACGCCGCCAAGAACGGCATTCAGGTAGACGTCATCGGCGTTGGCTCCACCACGCCTGTTCCCATTCCTTACAACGGCTCGTACATCACCGATCCGGACACCGGCCAGCCCGCCATGACCGCCATCGACGAGAACCTCGCTACCGAGATAGCGAAAGCCGGCAAGGGTATCTACGTCAACGCATCCAACTCCGACGCCCTGCCGGAGCTCCAGCATCAGCTCAGCACCCTCAAGAAATCTTCGATGAAGGCCAGTGTCTACGCCCTCCACGACGAGCTCTTCACCATCTTCCTCTGGATAGGTCTCGCGTTCCTGCTCCTCGACATCTTCACCCTTGAGCGCAAAATCAGCTGGCTTGACAAAATCACATTCTTCAAAAAGGAGGAAAAAGCATGAAACGCATCGCATTACTTATCATAGCAATCCTGAGCATCGTCCCCACCGTCCTGGCGGGCGACAACTCCACTTCGCGCGAACAACGCAAGCTAATCATGAAAGGCAATGGATTGTACCGCTCGCAGAAGTACGATGAGGCCTTCAAGGTGTATTCCGAAGTTCTGAAGAAGTATCCCGGTTGTCCGGAAGCCTCTTATAACTACGGACTTACGATGCTCCAGCTGGCCGCCGGCAAGGACATCGACGAGGAGAAACGCAAACAATACGTGCAGGAGGGAGCCTCGCTGATGGAAGCCTCCACCAAGTTCGGCTCAACACGTCCGGAACTTGCGTCGCGTGCCAATTACAACCTCGGCAACCTCGCCGTGGCCAACGAGCAGCTGCCTGAGGCCGCAGAGTATTACAAGCAGGCTCTCCGCCTCAATCCCGCCGACAACAACGCCCGCCACAACCTCCGCATTGTCCAGCTAAAGATGCAGAACAACAAGGACCAGAACGACGATAAGAACAAGGATAAGGATAAGAAAAAGGACCAGAACCAGGATCAAAATAAGGACAAAGATAAAAACAAGGACCAGAACCAGGACCAGAATAAGGATAAGAGCAAGGATAAACCCAATCAGCAGGATCAGCAGCAACAGCCTCAGCAGCCTAATGAGCGCATGAGCAACGACGCCGCAAAGCAGATACTGCAGGCTATGGAACAGAAGGAAAACCAGATTCGCGCAGCCAAAGCCAAGAACGCACGGCAGGGCGGACGTCCCGCGCGAAAGAATTGGTAACCCGTTTGTTGCAAGGAGATTAGTTTAACCCACAAGCAAAACGAGAATATGAAGCGTAAGTTGAAAATAATGGTAGCCACGGCCCTTGCGGCACTGCTCTTCTCCGCGGCAGTCAACGCCACGGAACGCCGCAACGTGCAGCGCGACTTTTCGGAAGAGGACGTCACCGCGCAGTGCGATGCCTTCCTCACCAAGGAGGTATACCTCGGCGAGCCGGTAATGTACACCGTTACCTTGCGCACAAATTACAGCCGCATACTCTCTATCCAGCGCGTGGATTATCCTCATACGCAGAACCTTAGCGACATTGGATCGGTCTCCGATTACAATTACCAACTACAATCGGACGGCAAGGGAGGCTACCTCGTGGAGCTTACTCAAAGCTATTACGCACCCGAAACCACCGGCGCCTACAACATCGGGCCGGGCAAATACCGCATCACCTACGGCTTTGTCACAGTCGCAAGCGACCCGTTCTGGGGACCGTACCGCACTGAACAGCCGTACACCATTGTGGTCAACGTTCCCGCAGTGAAAGGGAAAGCCAAGAAACTGCCCTCCGGAGCGCCCGAGAATTTCTCCGGTGCCGTCGGCAACTTCACTTTCGAGTGCAACTCACCCGAGCTGACTCTGCGCGGCACCGGCGAGGCGGAAGTCTCGTTCACGCTCGAGGGGAATGGGTTGCTCGACGACATCACCGTGCCCGACATACGCTCATCATTCCCTGAGAACCTACGCCTGAAGAGCATCACTCCGCAGAGCGAGGTAGTGGCGCAGGACGACGGGTCGCTCCTCTCGCGCGTGGTTTACAAATGCCGTTTCACCGTAAAGGAAGCCGCCGACTGCACCATAGCGCCGGTAGAGTTCTGCTACTTCGACACCGACAGCCGCAAGTACGTCACCGTCTCGTCGCTTCCTTGCGAGGTAACCACCAAGCCGAAACCCAAAAAGCCGCGTCCCGGCGAAGGGCAGTACGTAGATAATCCGGTTCCCCAATCTTTCGTTAAAGCAATCACAGTATGAATCACAATAAACGATTTCTGACATTCCTGAGCGCATTGCTATTGGCCGTCGTCACCGCCATGGCAGCCTCCATAAGCGTCAGGATTATCCCGCTGACCGGGACTGGCCGCATAAATGTCAACGACAAATTCCAGGTAGTCGTTACACTCAACGGCATCTCCTCCATACCGGACATCGACGTCCCGGGCGCCAACATAATGGGGCAGAACTTCGGCCAGTTTGCCGAAGTCAACAATGGCAGGGCCTCCTCCAGGAGTGAACTTACGCTACTGTGCCGTGCCAAGGCGCCGGGCAATTACCGTATAGGCCCGATTCAGGTGCAAGGCGTGCGAAGTAACACAGTCCCTTACACCATAGGCGGAAACGCGGCCAACGCCACCACCGGCGTCGCAGCCAACGAGGAGTCGCAAAGCCGCCAGCCGCAACCGCAGGCGCAGCAGGGCGAGTCGTCCGGTCCCAAGTTCATAGGCAAGGGGGACGGCAACCTCTTCATGCGCGCCTCCGTATCCAAGAGCAACGCCTACGAGCAGGAAGCGCTGGTCTACACAGTGAAGCTTTACTCCAACTACGCCCGAATCAAATTCATCGGCGCCACGGCATCCCCCAAGTTCGAGGGATTCGTGGTGGAAGAGTCGAAGCAGACCGACGCCAACCTACAGGTGGAAACCTACAATGGTAAGCGCTACTATACAGCCGTCATAGCCCGCTACGTCATCTTTCCGCAGATGACCGGCAACCTTCAAGTCAAGGGCAATACATACACCGTCAGCGTGGATCAGAGCGAGTACTACCGCGAGAGCTTCTTCGGAACGATGGTAGTTAACCGTCCGCTACAACTCAATGTCTCGCCCAACGACCTGAGCGTCAACGTCCGGCAACTGCCACAGCCCAAACCTGTCGACTTCTCAGGAGGCGTGGGTAAATTCTCAATCAGCTCAAAGCTCGACGGCAAGACATTCCGTACCGGAGAGGCCTACACCATCACTTACACCGTGGCCGGTACCGGCAACCTTAAATATGTGGTACTTCCGGACCTTTCAAATACCTTCCCGAAATCGCTTGACATATCGTCGCCCGAAACCGACGTCAACGCGCAGCTCAACGGCGTCAATGTCTCCGGCGACATCAAGTTCGACTATACCTTCATGCCCTCGGAAGTCGGCGATTTCCAGATTCCCGCCGTCAAGCTAGTCTTCTTCAACCCGGAGACGGGACAGTACGAGACTTCCGTTGCCAAGGGCTACAAGATACATGTGGAGAAAGGCAGCGAGTCGGGTAAGTCCCAGCGTGCCAAGCGCGCTGTCTTCGACCCCAAGCTCTTGCCGGTGGACAGCCTTTCGAAGGAGAACATACCCTTCGTCTACCGTTTCCCCTACTGGTTGAGCTTCATCCTGCCCGCGTTGCTTCTCATCATGGCCGTCATCGCTTACCGCAAATATGTGAAAGCCAACGCCGATTTCAGCGCCGTTATGAGCCGCAGGGCCAACAAGATGGCACAGAAACGCTTCCGCAAGGCCGCCGAATGTATGCAGAAAAACCGGCGCGAACAGTTCCTCGACGAGATGCTACTCGCGCTATGGGGCTACATAGGATTCAAGATGAAGATTCCCACCTCCGAGCTTAACCGCGAGAATGTCAGCAAGATACTCGCCGAGGCCGGGATAGGGGAGAAGACCGTCCGGAATCTCCTCACCCTCCTCGACGACTGCGAGTTCGCCAAATATTCAAAGTCAGCCGACACACGCTCCATGCAGTCGATCTACGACACCGGCGTGGAGGTAATCAACGAGTTAGAAGATTCCTTTAAAAAAGCCAAACATGAAAAGTAAGATATATCTGACACTGCTCGCGGCCATATTGACGGTCTTCGGCGCCATGGCCGATGTCCCGCAGAGGGAAGCCAACGCCCTCGCCACCGCGCAAAAGGAATATGACGCCGGGAATTATTCAGAGGCGTTGCAGCTTTACAAGACGCTCGCCGGGGAATACCCCGCCTCCGCTGAACTGCTCTACAATCTGGGTAACACCTACGTCAAGATGCACGACCTCGGCCATGCCCGCAAATGCTACGAGCAGGCACGTCGCCTCGAACCCGGCAACGACGAAATCAACAACAACCTAGAGTACGTCTCCCAGCAGATAGAGAAGCAGAACCGCGCCGACCTCCACGGCGAACCCGTCAACATCTCGCCCGACGAACAGTGGTTTTTCTCCTCCATATACAGCGCCTTTTCGCGCGACACGAAGTCTGACACATGGGCTCTGCTTGCCGCCATTGCATTCGTACTCTTCATCCTTTTCGTGGCCGACTACCTCTTCACCAAGCGCGTTCTATACCGCAAATTCGGTTTCTTCGGAAGCCTCGTCATGCTCGGTTTCTCCGTCATCTTCACGGTCTTCGCCTTCTGTGCGGCACGTGAGTCGCAGTCCAGGGGCGAAGCTGTCATCACCGCCGAAAAAATTATCCTGAAAGAGGAACCGTCGGAGAAGTCGAAAGACAATTCGCCCCGCCTCAACGCCGGAACGAAGGTTGAAGTGGTCAAGACCGAAGGTGGTACCGAAGAACAACCTGAGTGGTATAAGCTTCGTGTCAACAGCGATATTATAGGTTGGGCCAAAAAAGACGACATCGAAATGATATAAAATTTCATAGCGTAAAGAATTGAATATCAGATAGATGAAATTGAAACGCTATAGCCGTTGGAAAAAACATGCTATATAACAATAAAAAAATGGCAGGAAAATTTTTGTGGTTTCGGAAAAAAGTATTAAATTAGCAAAATAAAAACAATAACTGAACTATTAATTAAAAAAGATAGAACCATGAGCAAAACCATCACCTTTAACGAGTTGCGGCGCATCAAAGACAGCCTTCCCGACGGAAGCACACACCGCATCGCCGATGAACTGAACCTCACTGTACAGACAGTGCGTAACTACTTCGGCGGTGTCAACTACGAATACGGAAAGAATGCCGGTCTCCATATCGAGCCGGGTCCCGACGGAGGTATAGTTGTCCTTGACGACACCACGATTCTTGACATGGCGCTCAAGATACTTGAGGAGAGCAACGCCCAAAAGTAAGCCTGTAATTCTCGCCTCAAAAAAAGAATTTCCATGGTGTTCCGGAAGAGTCCCTCCCGACCTTTCCGGACACCATTCTTTTGGTTAAGGAAACCAATATGGAGCGACGAATATGGAGCGCAGGCCTCCCGACCTGCGAAAAACCGCAGCGAATATGAAGCCACGGGGCGCTTCTTACCTTGCAATCAGGCTTTTTGTAAACGTGACGGCGTCTTGTCGCCGGTGCATCCCTACAGCCTCCTCTCCCCAAAATAGCCATACAAGCAAATGAACTCTACGCTAATTCCTATAATAACCCTCTCTGCCGAGGCCGCGGGCGAGACAGTCAGACTCCTGACCGTCAACGGCATTTCCGCTTACTCGCTGGAGTCGCCTGAACTCTCCGGCCTCGCCCTCAGGAGCGTAGCCGTGAACGTGGCGCAGGTAAAGGAGGCCGTAGCCATCCTCGAATCAGCCATGTCCGCCGCACTGCATGTAAACGGCGACAGCAAGGCTCTCCACGGTTCAATCCTCATCCCGGTGGACCTCTCCGAGAAGAGTTATCTCGCCGTCAACCTCGGCTTCCGCCTTGCCAAACGCCTCTCGGCAACACCTGTTCTGCTCCACACCTACGTTCTGCAATCCTTCGAGGCCTCCGTCTCGATAGTAGACAATCTGGCGCAGCAGGACATGGAATTAGCCTCCGACCGCAAGTCGGAAGAGGTGCAACGTCTTCTGTTCCAACGCTTCTGCGACGCCGTGAGGAAGCGTCAGAAGTCGGGCGAACTCCCCGATATTCCGTTCCGCTCGCAGCTTGTGGAGGGACTGCCCGAGAAGGTCATTGACGAGTTCACGCGAACACATTCGCCTCTATTGGTTGTAATGGCCACACGCGACCGCAAAGCACGCGCCCAGGACCTCGTGGGCAGCGTCACCGCCGAAGTCCTCGACGGTTGCCGGACGCCTCTCTTCACCGTGACGCAAGGCTATCCGGTGCCCGAAATACGCTCAATCCTCAATCTTGTGTTCTTCGTCAACCTCGATAAGGGCGACCTCCTCTCCATGGAGCGCTTCCTGCAGATTTTCGATTACCCGGAAGTAAACATCACCCTCATCCCGGTGTCCGACCGCTTCGGACGTGCCACAGAAGGCAAGCTCGACAGCCTCCGCGCCGCTATGGAGAAGCTATATCCCTCGGTAAAGTTCGCCGCCAAGATATTGCCGGGCAGCAATTTCCGGCGCGACTTCCCCGTTTATATAGCCGAGAACGACATTCAGCTCATCATTGTGCAGAACAAGAAGAAGAATATCTTCACGCGGCTCATCAACCCCGGTATAGCCCATCTGCTCTTCTACGAGCGCGACCTCCCCATGGTAGTGCTCCCCTTAACCTAAAGCCATTCAATGATATATCCTTCCGATTTTGAAGAGAAAACAGGTTTCACGATGTTGCGCCAGCTGCTCAAGGACTTTTGTGCCTCGCCGCAGGGGCGCGAGTGTGTTGACGCCATGAAGTTTTCAAACTCTTTCAACCACGTGTCACGGTCGCTGCGTCAGACAGCCGAACTCACAGCCGTGCTGCGCAGCGGCTCGCCCGTTCCCGACCCCGGACTCCCGGACGTATCCTCTTCGCTGTCAGTGCTGAAAGCAGAAGGCTCATACATCCCCGCAGAACGCTTTGCTGAAATCAAGCGTTTCCTCGAAGGGTCCGCCAAGATTCACGGTTTCTGTGCCCGCAGCGAAGAGGGGAGAACCGCCACTCCGGCACTCGCACGCCTCTTCGGCGACATGGCAATGTTCCCGCAGGTCATCGGCGAGATTGACCGTGTCATCGACCGTTTCGGGCGGGTTCGGGAGAATGCGTCGCCGGAGCTTCAGAAGATAGTGAGCGGCATCAATTCGCTGCAGTCCTCCATGTCCTCCATTGTCCGCAAGGTCATCGGCGACGCCGTACAGCGCGGACTCGTGGATAAAGATACAACTCCCGCCATCCGCGACGGGCGCCCCGTAATCCCCGTTTCGGCACAGCACAAACGCGCCATCAACGGTATAGTCCACGACATGTCGGCCACAGGAAAGACCGCTTTCATAGAACCCGCGGAAGTTGTGGAAGCCGCCAACCGCCTGCGCGAACTGGAGAGCGAACGGCACCGCGAGGAAGTGCTCATCCTGACAGCCCTCTCCGCCACCATCCGTCCCGAGGTCCCGGCTATGGAAGGCTCGTTCCGCCTCGCCGCCCTCTTTGACTTCATCCACGCCAAAGCCAAGCTCGCCGTCCTTACTGACGCACGCATGCCCGTACTCGAAAAGAAGCCGGAGTTCGACTGGTTCCACGCAGTGCATCCCACTCTCGCCCTCACCCTCCGCCGGCAGGGACGCGAAGTGGTTCCATTCGATCTGCGACTCACTCCCGAGCAGCGCTTCCTTGTTATCTCGGGGCCAAATGCAGGCGGCAAGTCGGTGACTCTCAAGACTGTAGGCATAGTGCAATATATGCTCCAGTGCGGACTCCTTCCCACACTCTACGAGAACTCGCACGTCTCAGTGCTCCGGAATATCTTCATCGACATCGGCGACGAGCAGAGCATAGAGAACGACCTCTCCACCTATTCCTCGCACCTGCGCAACATGAAGTACTTCCTGAGGGGTAGCGATGCCGATACCCTCGTTCTCGCCGACGAGATAGGCTCCGGTACCGAGCCGCAGATAGGCTCCGCCCTCGCCCAGGCCATACTGCGCCAGCTCGGCCGTTCCCGCTGCTTCGGGGTCGTCACCACACACTATCAGAATATCAAGGAACTCGCCGACCACGAGCCGGGCTTCATCAACGGCGCCATGCTCTACGACCGGCAGAAATTCCGTCCCCTCTTCCAGCTTGACGTGGGCCATCCCGGCAGCTCATTCGCTGTAGAGATAGCCAAAAGCATCGGCCTCCCCGAAGACATCATCAACGAAGCAAAGGAGATAGTCGGCTCGGACTACATCAACATAGACAAATATATTCTCGACATACAGCGCGACCGCCGCTATTGGGCCAATAAGCGCCTCTCCATCCGGGAGAAAGAGCACAAGATTGAGAAAACCCTCCAAGACGCCGAGAACCGCGCCGACTCGCTACGCACTGAACGCAACGCCATCCTGCGCGAAGCCAAGCAGCAGGCACGAGAAATACTCGACACCGCCAACGCCCGTATAGAGCGCACCATCCTCGAAATACGCAACGCCCAGGCCGAAAAGGAGCAGACACGCCGCGTGCGCTCCGAGCTTGAAGAATATCGCCGCGAAGTGGAGAAAGGGAAGAGCGTGCCGGAGCCGAAACTCCTCTCCGAGCATCGCCGTCCCAAGAAGAAAACCGAAGCAGCAGCCCCCAAAACCGGCGAACTGAAAGCAGGGGATTTCGTCAAAATGCAGGCAGGGGGCGTCACAGGCCGCATCCTCGCCATCGAAGGGAAGAAGGCGCAGGTGGCGTTCGGCGAACTCCGCACTTACGCCGACCTCTCCAAGCTCCTCCCCGCACAGAAGCCCAAGGAATCTGCCTCGACGGGATTCTCCCTCACCTCCGGCGCACAATCGGCGCAAAGCCGAGAAAGGCAGCTCAACTTCAACCGCGAACTCGACGTCCGCGGCATGAGGGCCGACGAGGCGTTGCAGGCCGTCACATACTTCATCGACGACGCCGTGCAGTTCTCGGCCGACCGTGTGCGCATCCTCCACGGCACCGGCACCGGCGCCCTCCGCATGGCAATACGCCAATGGCTCGCCGCCAATCCCGCCGTAGAGAAATACCACGATGAGGATGTCCGCTTCGGCGGCGCCGGAATAACGGTAGTGGAACTTGACAGCTGAACCATCTCCCCCTTGCAGGCGTTTACATTACAATAAAATAACAAAAGTAACTTAGAAAGATGAAAAAATTACTGTTAGCGATAATTCTCCTGCTCACGGGCGTCACGGCATCCGTAGCCCGCGACTATGTGACCACAGACGTCAATGTGCTCCCCGTGGCCGCGCGCACATTCCTGAAAAATAACTTTAAGAAATCCGTCAACCACATCAATGTGGACAAGCAGACTTTCGGAGGCACCGAATATGACGTCATCCTGAACGACGGTACCGAGGTTGAGTTCGACGGCGACGGACGTATGAAATCCGTGGATTGCGGCAATAACGCCGTCCCCTCGTCGGTAGTACCGAAAGCCATCTCCGACTACGTATCGCGCAACTACAAAGGGCAGAAAATAGTAGAACTCGAAATTAACAAGAACAACTACGAAGTGCAGCTCCGCAACGGCCTCGAATTGAAATTCGACCGCTCCGGCCGCTTCCTGAAAGTAGACTGAAGGAACTGAATATGGAGCGCAGACCTCCCGGCCTGTGTAAACCCGGTCTACGTAACGCCTACATCCGCCGCGCGTAACAAAAGCGCGCCAATAAAAAAACAAAGGGAGATAACCGCCACGGTCGCTCCCTTTATGAGTTTCTACAGGTAAAAATCTTAAGGTAAAAAAGATTGTTTAAGGTCACTGCAAAGTTACACCTTTTAATTTTACCCACCAAATTATTTTAAACAAAATGTTATAAATATGTTGCAGAACATAAAAATAGCGTCTCTTAACTGTCGTTTTGCTTAAAATACCCTGCACAAATCCCCAATTCCGTACCTGTTCTTTAACATTTAGACCGCCAGTCATAACACTTTTAACACTTTATTTCCAGCCTGCAAAGGCTAATAATTTCGCCTCCCGTAATCAAATTTCCCACCTGCGCTGTTATAACTATATAAAAACTGAAAGATACAATTTATACTATGATTATCGACAAGATTAAATTTAAACCCGGCTATGCCAAGGATGATTCCAAGACCTTCGCATCGGCCGGAGTAGAGGCCGAAGGCCTCGCCCCCGAGAGAATCTGGCGCAACATGACGAACATCTCAAACTGGAACCGCTATTACCCCTCGATAACGGACATCGACTTCGACAATCCCTCTGACACCGACCCGCACATCTACGACAAGGCACAGTTCCATTTCGACCTCGCGGACGGCAACAAGGCGCGCTGCCAGGTCATCTGTTTCACTCATCCCAAGGATGACCGCGTGGGTCGCATCGCCGTGCAGGGAACTGTCTTCGACCCCGAGGGTAAACAGATCAACGAGATGGTGCTCGAACTTATGGTAGGTGTCCCGGACGGCGAGAAGCACAAACGACTTACGGTAGCGGCCGCCGTAAGCTGCAAGGAGGAGATAGGGAACGCCCCGAACAATATTATCGGAGACAAGCTCCTTGAAGCTCTCAACTCCCTCGTAGACTGGAGCAAGAAGCACAACTAAACAAGAATCAGACCCTAATGTGTAACGCAGGCCGGGAGGCCTGCGTTACACATGTTAACTCCTCATGTTGTCCGGGTGCCTTTTGCTGTCCTTACAAGTTGGAATTATAGTAGGCGGGGTCGCCGGTTACGTTGCGCCCTGCGAACGGGGGCAGGTCATAGGAGGTGTCGGAGGATGGGAGTTCAATCTCTGCGGTGCGGAGGCCCTCTCGGTCGCCGTGGAAGATGTCCACTTCCCAAATGTGGCCACGGTAGGGGACTATGTAGCGCGTCTTGTCGAGGATGCGTCCCGGGCAGAGTCGCAATAGCTGCCGCGCTTCTTCGGGAGGAATCGGGTACTCGAACTCCGGCCGCGTGTCGCCCGTGTTCTTCCCTTTGACGGTCAGGAATCCGCGGTCATCTGCTATCCTTACGCGCACAACGGCCTCCGGCGTGCGGCTCAGGTACCCTTGCAGTATGTGGACTGAAGAGGTGGCCAACTCAAGGTAAGAGTCGTTCTCCACAAGGTATTTATGTTCTATTTCGAGGCTCATAAAAATTTTTCGGCATTTTAAGCGTTATAGAATTTGGGACGCGCGAGTTTAACATTAACGCCGTCCCCGCGTTGCGAAATTAATAATTGTTATGCAGATAACCAAATCGCCGTTAATAATTGTGATGATTATGGTCTTGGTGTCGGTGTTTTCCGCTTCGGGGCGGGAGCCGGTACCGGGGACGGCGGTAGTAAGTCTGCCCGAGGTACCGGACTACGTGCCCCCGCTCCCTCATCCCCAAGAGAAGCATAAGGAGACGCAGCTCGAGGAGGTGGTGGTGACAACCAAGATGAAGCCCAAGTACAGCAAGAAGAACAACCCGGCAGTGGACCTCATGGAGGACATCCGTCAGAGCGCCCGACGCCAGGATCCCGACGGGGAACCGCGTTACAGTTATGACAAATACGAGAAGATGGTGCTCTCGCTCAACGACTTCGACCGCAATTCTTCGCAGTGGCTCTCGAAGAAACTCAATCCGATAGAGGACTTCATTGACACCGCTTTCATGACCCGGAAACCGGTGCTGAACCTCAGCTTCCGCGAGAAGTTTTCCACTCGTCTGCATTCCAGTGGACCGGACCGCCGCAAAGAGGTGGTGAAGGGATTCCGCAGCTTCGGTGCCGACGATTTCATAGACCAGGATAACGTGCAGGTGATGCTCGAAGACGTGTTGCGCGAGGTGGACATCTATAGCAATGACATAGCGCTGATGCAGAACCGCTTCGTGAGCCCGCTGTCGCGCATAGCCGCCGATTATTATAAGTTCTATCTCGGCGACACGATTCCCACTCCGTTGGGAGGAAAAGGGGTGGAACTCATCTTCGTTCCCCACAACCCCGAGTCGTTCAGTTTCAACGGTTCGCTGTACGTTGATATCACGGACCGCCGCGAGCCCTTTATATATAAGGTAGTGATGCGCATCCCGAAGGCGTTGAACCTCAACTTCGTGAGCAATATCTTCGTGGAGCAGACCTTTCACCGAGACGAGCGCGGCAAACGGCACAAGAACCGCGACCGCATGGGGCTCGAGCTGCGCCTCGTGGAGGGTATACAGGGGTTCTATGCGCTCCGGGACACGTATTACAGCGGCTTCTCCTTTGCCGACAGTCCTGATTTCGCCGACTACATGGACATAGCCGGGGAGTCGGTCAACCTGCCAGATTACAAGAGCCGGTCGGACGTCTTCTGGGATTCGGCGCGCCCGGTGCCGCTCCCTGCGGCGCAGGAAAATGTTACGCACCTCTCGCAGAGGATGAACAAGTCCAAGGAGCTCTATTGGGGGCGCAAGTTCTTAAACCTGCTCGTGACGGGTTATGTGCCGACCGGAAAACCCTCGAAGGTGGACATCGGCCCGGTTAACACCATGATTTCGGCCAACACTATCGAGGGAGCGCGGTTTCGTGTCGGGGGCATGACAACGGCCGACCTCTCGAAGCATGTCTTCGCTCGCGGATACGTGGCCTACGGTACCAAGGACCATAAATGGAAATACAACGCCGAGCTGGAATACTCCTTTCTCCCCAAGAAGAAACATTCACGCGAGTTCCCGATGCACTCCGTGAGGCTCGAAAGTAACTATAACCTCGACATGATAGGGCTGCATTACCTCTTCACGAACGCCGACAACGTCTTCCTGTCGCTGAAACGCAAGGAGAACACGCTTGGCACCTACCGCCTTGAAAATAAGCTGTCTTACATATACGAGCACGCCTCGGGGCTTTCGCTGACGGCAGGATTGAAATGGGAACGGCAGGAATCCACGCCGTGGATGCCGTTCGTGGACGGCTACGGCCACTGGCGCAAGCGTTACAGCCAGTCGGCATTCTTCGTTGACCTGCAATACGCTCCCGGTGCCAAGTTCGTGCAGACCTCCTCCTACCGGCTACCGGTGAATATGGACAACTGGGTGTTCCGATTCTACCACGAGTATGCGCCCCGTGGTTTCCTCGGTGCCGACTTCACTACCAATAAGACGGAATTTTGTGTCAAGAAACGCTTCTGGTTCTCATCGTTCGGCTACTTGGACTGCATAGTCAAAGGGGCGAAGATGTGGAGCAAGGTGTATTACCCGGCGCTGACATGGCCTAACGCCAACCTTTCATACACCATACAGCCGGAAAGCTACTCGCTGATGAACCCGATGGAGTTTGCCTCTGACACTTACGCCGAGTGGGACGTCACCTATTGGCTCAACGGCTTATTGTTCAACCGTATACCGCTCGTCAACAAGCTGAAGCTACGCGAGGTCATAAATTTCAAGGGACTGTGGGGACACCTCTCGGACCGCAATAACCCGGCCAAGAACCCCGACCTGCTTCGTTTCCCGGCACTGAGTTGCGCACGGCCTATGGGTGCTACTCCGTATATGGAATTCAGCGCCGGGATAGACAATATCTTGAGCATCCTGCGGGTAGATTATGTGTGGCGCCTCTCTTACCGTAACACCCCGAACGCCCCTGACAGCGGCATCCGCATAGCTCTCCACTTCACCTTCTGAGGTGATGGTTTAGCCTTAGGCGCGTCAGGGCCGCTTAGGCTTGGTTAACTTATCTAAAACAGTTATCATGGCCAAGGGCAACATGCGAAGTTTTTACAAACTGTTACATGAAATTTTGTTATTCCAATTAATTGTTGTAACTTTGTGCAATTATAGGCAGCCTCTTCTCTCCCCAAGGCCTGAAAAACTACACGAACACTTGGCTGAGCCTCTCTGACATCAGGACTGCTTTTATAGCTCAATACGTTGAAACAGACTAACTTAGCACATTTCACGGCAAACTGATTATGGAACGAACACTCCACTTCGTGCTCTCGACCATCGCTGATGGCAAGCGCAATATCTTATACTCTTTTCCTCAACTCACGCGCGAGCAGACAGAAGAGGGGACAATATCCACATGGCTTAAATTCCTGGTAAACCCTAAGCCTTACAACGACGTTTTCCATACCGACCGCATTATCTATTTCTGGACTTCCACCGAAGGAAACTGCTACTCTATGGTAGTTCGCGACCAGAAAGAGAAGGGCAGCGCCAAGGTTTATACACTCTTCACCGGTTATTACGCCGTTTGCCGCGGCCGCGAACTCGTGGAAGCGTGGAAAAAACTTGAAGGACTGTTCACCGCCGGGCAGCCGACCGACGAAGAGGTGAAAGCCGTGCTCGATACCGTGCAGCTTCGCCGCGAGGTGGGTGAGCGCGTCCTCAATCCCGAGGGTGAAATCGGATACGTCACATACGACAGCGAGGAGGGGCTCTACAAGCGCCTTGCAAATATAGAGCAACGCTCTTATGCCTCGTATCGCCGCATCGCTCTGATTCCCGCTGAAGAAGTCTCTGAGGAGTCCCTTGTTGGCGTTGACCGCATTACGGAACCCATACGCCTCATTTATTATATAGACTACCCTCTGCCCAAGGGTGTCACCGTCTCGCAGACCTCGATCCGTGCCGGTGACGTGCTTAAGATAACCTACTCCAAGCCGGGTTTCGCCCCGATAACGGTGCCCGTGCGCATCGACGGAGTGTCCAATCCCCACATAACGCTCAAGGCTCCTAGGATGCAGATACTGGTGCCGCGGACCATCAATTTCGGCCATGTGGTGCAGCTCGAGTGCGTTGACGCCGAAGGGAATCCCGTCAACGACGTGCGTATAAACACCCGCGGCAACCGTTGCGAGGTGCGTCCCGGCAATCTCATCTTCTTCGAGGAACCCAAGGACGGCTATGTGATTTCGGTCCTGCGCACGTCGGTAGGGCGGGTAAGTCGTGTCACGATAACGAAAGCCGACCTTGATGCCGGATACAAGCAGCTGGTGTTCCACGACAGCCACGGCGGTACCTTTGACGATGACGAGCACAAATCTTCCGTCCCCCGGAGCGTGATGTACCTGCTGTCGGTGATAGTGGGTCTCTATCTTCTCTATGCCGCCGCCATGGGTCTGCGTTCCGGAACCGTGTGGCCGTTCGAGGAAACCCCTCCGCAGACCGGACAGGCTGCCCCGCAACCCTCTCCCTCCGACGCTGCCCCGCAACCCTAATTCATTCATCCCCCAGCAAATGAAATTTGACGAACTTTATCTAAGCGGTGCCATTCTCGACGCCATCGATGCCATGCACTTCGAGAACTGTACCCCGATTCAGGAAAAAACCATACCCCTCATAACCGAAGGTCGCGACCTTATAGCCGTAGCCCAGACCGGCACCGGAAAGACCGCCGCCTACCTCCTGCCCGTCATCGATGAGATAGCCATGGGCGACTACCCGCAGGATGCAATCAACTGTATAGTAATGGCCCCCACGCGTGAGCTGGCACAGCAGATTGACCAGCAGATGCAAGGGTTTGCCTACTACATGCCCGTCAACTCCGTAGCTATCTACGGCGGTACTGACGGCCAGACGTTCGAGCAGCAAAAGAAAGGTCTCAAACTCGGTGCCGATATTGTCATAGCCACCCCGGGACGCCTTATCGCCCACATTTCGATGGGGTACGTTGACCTCTCGAAGGTGTCGTTCCTCATCCTCGATGAAGCCGACCGTATGCTCGACATGGGTTTCTACGACGATATAATGCAGATAGTCAAGCTGTTGCCAAAAGAACGGCAGACGCTCCTCTTCTCCGCCACCATGCCGCCAAAAATCAAGATGCTGGCACAGAACATTCTGCGCGACCCCGCCGAGGTGAAACTTTCGGTGTCGAAACCCGCCGATAAGATAGACCAGTCGGCCTACGTCCTCTACGAAACGCAGAAACTCCCCGTGCTGCGCCACGTTTTCAGGAACTTCAAGAACTCCAAGAGCATAGTTTTCGCCTCCTCGAAGCTCAAATGCAAGGAGCTGGGCAAGACACTGCGCGGCATGAACCTCCCGGTAGGGGAGATGCACTCAGACCTCGACCAGAACCAACGCGAGGATATGCTGCTGGCCTTCAAGAGCGGTAAGAAGAAAATCCTCGTGGCAACCGATATAATGGCACGCGGCATTGACATCGATGACATAGACCTTGTGGTGAACTACGATGTTCCCCACGAATGTGAAGACTATGTACACCGCGTGGGACGCACCGCACGCGCCGAAAAAGACGGTGTGGCCATCACCTTCGTGGCAGAAAAAGAGATTGTGAAATTCAAAGCCATAGAACGTTTCATCGGCAAGGAAATACGCAAGAACGAAGTTCCCTCCGACCTCGGCGAAACCCCGGACTATAACGTCTCATCCTCCTCCGGAAAAGGTCGCAATAAAAAGAAGAAAAAGTCCTGCAAAAAAGGGAAACCTGAGGCCCGGAAAGAAGAGAAGCCGGGAGAGCAGTCCGAAAATAAGTCTGAAGGGAAGAGGGAGGAGAAGAAAGAGGGAGCCAATAAACGCAAGAACAAGCGCAATAAAAAGGTGGAGAAATCTGCCGAGAATCCCGTGCAGTCCCCCGACTCTAAGGATGTAAAAGACCTTGATGCCCCTAAAAATACTAAGGAGAAAAAAGAAAAAAAAGAGCAGAAGGACCAGAAGGCGTCCGAGCCCCCCGTAAGCCAGAGCCAGATACGCGCAGCCATGGCCGCCGAAGCGGCGCGCGCCGATGCCGAAGAGCGGGCGCGCCTGATAGCAGCCGCCGAAGCGCGTCGCGCCGCCGCGCCCGAAGATGGAGCGCAGGCCTCCAAGCCTGCGGCTCCGAAGGGGCAGGCCGCCGGAGCCGAATCCCCGAAGCCGAAAAAGCGCCGTTACTCACGCCGCAAGAAAGCATCTCCCGCCGAAGCTCCTTCAGCCGGCTCTTCCCCCTCAACCGCGTTGCCCGAATCGGCCGCCGGTAAACCAGAATAATACCAGTCCCGCGTGCCTATTAAAGTAGGCAACGCGGGATTTAACATTATTTAACGCCAACAAAGGCTTAAATTTGCCCTTTTCTCGAAAATAATTATCGTTTTACGATATTTTCCTTTTGTTTTACGAGAATTTTAGCTAACTTTGCGGCGTGATTCCCTGAGAAAGCGGGTTGAAAAATCTCTCCCCGGCTGTCACTTTAAGGGCGCCCGTTCGTCTAAATATGGAGCGCAGGCCTCGCAGCGCCCACTCACACCACGAAAATTAAACACAAATTACTAACTAATATCAAAAAAGGAAAGATGGTTAAAAAAATTCTGAGCATGGCCCTGATAGCCATGGCAGGCCTCTTCAGCCTGAGCGCTCAGCAGTTGACACCAATGCCCGAAAACCCCAAGGTAAAGTCGGGCAAGCTGCCCAACGGCATGAGCTATTACATCCTCCACAATGAAGAGCCCAAACAGCGCGCCAATTTCTATATCGCGCAGAAAGTGGGTTCTACCCTCGAACTTCCCGAGCAACTTGGTCTTGCTCACTTCCTGGAGCACATGGCCTTCAACGGAACGAAGAACTATCCCGGCAAGGCGATGCTCAACTACCTGCAGAGCAAAGGTATTCGCTTCGGTGCAGACATCAACGCCTATACCTCGTTCGATGAAACCGTGTACAATATCAATAACATCCCGACTACCGATCAGGCGCTGATGGACAGTGTTCTGCTCGTGCTTCACGACTGGAGCTGCGACCTTAGCCTCGAAACGGAGGAAATCAACTCCGAGCGTGGTGTGATACAGGAGGAATGGCGTATGCGCAACGATGCCAATACACGTATGTATACCGCCATGCTGCCCGCAATTTATGACGAATACCAGTACCGCCAGATGCCTATCGGTACAATGGACGTGGTCATGAACTTCGACCCCGAAGTGCTCCGTGATTACTATCACAAATGGTACCGTCCCGACCAGCAGGGTATCATCGTAGTAGGAGACTTCGATGCCGCCGAGATGGAGAAGAAAGTGATAGCCATGTTCTCGCCCATCCCCATGCCCGAAAATGCTCCGGAGCGCACTTATCCTACCGTTAGCGACAACAAGGAACCCATCTACTTCGAGTTCTCCGACCCCGAGATGGCCAATACCATAGTGCGTTTCGTATTCAAGAGCGAGAAGATGCCTTTCGAGCAGCGTAACACTGTGGAAGGATATATCTTCAACGACGTGATGCCCATAGTAATCTCGACCCTCTTCAACAACCGTCTGGACGAATACAGCAAGGACGCCAACTGCAAGTATTCCTATGCCGGAGTGCAGTTTGACGATTTCTTCGTATCGAAGACAAAAGATGCCTTCTATGTGACGGTAGTGGCCAAGAATGACCCCAAGGAGGCTTTTGAAGACGCCATGAAAGTGGTTACCCGTGCCGCCAAGACCGGATTCACGGAGTCGGAAGTAAGCCGTGCAAAAGATGAACTTCTCGCATTCTACGAGAAAGCTTACAACGAACGTGACAAAACAAACTCCGACAATCTTGCCAAAGAACTTATCCGACACTTCATTGACAACCAGCCGGCTCCTGGCATCGAGATGGAGAAACAGCTCATCGACCAGTTCTCACCGATGCTCGCCGCCCCGATGATCAACGAGATGTGCAAGGATCTCCTTACCCCTGAAAACGAGGTGATGGTAGTGACAACGCCTGCCTCCACCCCGCTTCCCGGCAAAGACGTGATGCTCGCCACCGCACAGAACGTGATGGGCGCAGAGTATGAAGCATACGTAGACGAAGTAATCACCGATCCGCTCATTCCGAAATACCTCAAGGCCGGTAAGGTGAAATCCCAGACTGAAAACAAAGAGTTCGGCTACACCGAAATGACCCTTTCTAACGGCGCCAAGGTTGTGGTTAAGCCCACCGACTACGCCAGCGATGAAATCCTGCTGACAGCCTTCCGCCAGGGCGGCAAGCAGATGTATCCCGCCTCCGAAGCCGCCAATACGTTGCTCCTTAGCTCCGCTTACGACTACTCCCGTCTCGGCTCCTTCGACCAGAAGACACTCACCAAATACCTTGCCGGCAAGAACGTAAGCCTTAGCTTCGAACAGGGCCTCTATATCTCTACCCTCAACGGTAAGTCGACTGTAAAGGACCTCGAAACCCTAATGGATCTCGTATATGCCACCTTCACAGCGGTAGGCAACGACCAGGCCAACTATGACAACGAACTGTCGCGCATCCGCCCGATGCTTGCCCAGCAGGAAAAGAACCCGATGTTCCACTTCGGCGAACAGCGCAATAAATCGATTTATAACAACCCTGCCATGGAACAGCCCACACTTGCCACCCTCGACGCGGCAAGCTACCCCAAGATGCTCTCCATGTTCCAGAACCTGATGTCTAACGCCGCCGACTTCACCTTCGTATTCACCGGTAATATCGACGCCGCTACCCTCAAGCCGATGCTCGAGAAGTACATCGCCTCGCTCCCCTCGAAGAAGAAACCCTCCAAGGTAACCATCGAGAACCCCATCAACCTGCAGAGAGGCCAGATCAACAACGACTTCAAGCAGTCCATGCAGGTTCCATCCACCATTATCTTCGACCTCTACAGCGGCACTAACCTACCTTACACTGTTGCCAACGATGTGCGGGTAGACGCTATCGGCGAAATCCTCTCCATGATCTTCACCGAGACCCTGCGCGAGGAAGAGGGCGGTTCATACTCCCCCTACGCTTATTCATACTTCAACCCGGTTAACAATATGTGGCAGCTCATCTATGTAGTGCAGACCAACGCCGACGTGCAGCAGAAGATGATCGACCGCGCTTACGCCGAGACCGTCAAGCTCCTCAAAGAGGGTGCTAACGCCGAGAAGTTCAACCGCGTGAAGGAAGCCGCTCTCAACCAGTATGACAATAAGGTACGCACCAACGCCTACTGGGACGGTTCCCTCGTATCGCTGCTCCGCGGCTATAATACAATCACCGGTTACCGCGAGGCTATCCAGAACATGACACTCGAAGACTTCAACGCCTTCATGAAGACCCTCTGGGACGGCAAAGACCGCATCCAGGTAGTGATGTCAGGCGTTCCCGAAGCCAAGTAAGAGAGAAAAGCAATAAACCCAAGCACAAATATAGAAACCGCCCGGTCGCAAGCCGAGCGGTTTCTTGCGTTTAGATATGGATTGCATATAAATAAGGAGTGCAGGCCGGGAGGGCTGCGGAACAAAAGCCCCGAATAATGATTACCTCGAATATTGAGCAGGGCTCCAGTCCAGGGTAACAACACAACCCCATAGGTTATTCCAACTGTTAAATATATAAATAATTAACTTAAAATTGGTCTTAATTGTTAAAATTCACCATTTGTGTCAAAATAACGCAAAATAAATTTGGTGGTTCCGGACATTCGTTGTAACTTTGCGTCAAAATAACACAAACGCTATGGCAATGTTGAGATTCAATAACGGTAAAAAGGGTAAAGACTCCGAAAGCAATCCGCAAGAAAGCTCCCGGAAGCAGGAGGCGTATTACTGCTACCGCTACCCGCATCCGGCGGTGACCGTAGACTGTGTTATCTTCGGCTTTGACGGTGACTCGCTTCGCGTGCTCCTCATAGAGCGCGGCATAAAGCCTTACAAAGGGATGTGGGCGTTACCCGGCGGTTTCGTTAACATGGACGAGACAGTAGAGCAAGCGGCCGCCCGCGAGCTACAGGAAGAAACCTCCCTCTCAGGCATCTTCATGGAGCAGTTCAAGACCTTCAGTGCCGTGAAGCGCGATCCCCGCGAGCGCGTCATCTCCGTTGCTTTCATCGCCCTGGTACGTCAGGAAGCGCTGCGCGTTATGGGTGGTGACGATGCAGTGGACGCCCGATGGTTCGACATCGAAGCCATACCGCCGCTTGCCTTCGACCATGACGCCATCCTTACGGAAGCATACGCTTATCTGCGCGAGATTCTCCGCATAAAACCGGTTGCGTTCTCGCTGCTCGACGAGCTCTTTACCATCAGCGAACTCCAGAAAGTCTACGAGATAATCAACGGTACGACTTACGACCGCCGCAACTTCCAGCGCAAGCTCATACAGGCCGACATCGTAGAAGAACGCGGAGTAGCGAAAGCCAGCGGTCCTTCGCGTCCGCCCAAGCTTTTCTCGCTGAAAAAGAGTGTGCAAAGTATGCTGAACCGCGACAACGACCTCCTATCCACCGGAGCCGCTCCCGACGATGACCTCTTCTCCGGTCCCGGTACCGAGGAACTTTTCGGAGCCGCTGAACCGCAAGAGCAGTACAATGAAACTGCTGCCGAATCAGAGGAAGCATCCTCACCTCGATTCAACCACGAGCATGACAGGGACGCCGAGCCCAAGTTCAACCTCGAGCGCGAGGAAAGCCTCAACCTCATTGAGGACGAGGAAGACTCCTCCTCCGACAAGGACTCCACGCGCCATCTTTTCAACTTTTAAACATCACACGATTCATTGTAATCATATATCTCACCAAACAAATAGTAATTATGGATACCAAAACAAACCAGAACATGAAAACGACAGTCTTCAACCTGATAATCCTCGACGAGAGCGGCTCGATGTTGCCGTTGCGCGAAAGCACCGTGAGCGGTTGCAATGAGGTGCTCAACGTGACGCGCAACGCCCAAAAGGAAGCGGGCGACAAACGTACCAACCTGGTGAGCATCTTCTGCTTCCAGAGCGACGGCAACGTCCCCTCGCGCTACATCGCCAAGAACGAACCCGCAGAGCTTGTCAACGACCTGACGCCCGACGACTACCAGCCTTACGGTGGCACGCCGCTCCTGGACGCCGTGGGTTCGACGCTGACCGACCTCAAGGCTGCTGCCGACAAGTGTGAAGACGCCACCGGGATAGTGACCATCATAACCGACGGCTACGAGAACTCCTCCACTCACTATTCCCTGCAGAAAGTGGCCAAGATGATAAGCAGTCTCAAGGAGCTGGGATGGACTTTCAACTTCATCGGGGCGAACATCGACGTTGACAAAGTGTCGCAGTCGCTTAACATCGACAATGCCATGGCATTCCTGGCAACTAAGACTGGTACGCGTTCTATGATGTCAAGTCTGGCCAAATGCATGGATAGTGCCCAACGCGCTTTTGAAGAAGAGGAGTGCGCTGATTCCGTGGCAGAGCGTGTAGCCATGAGAACGAAACGCTCCACCCTCTTCTTCAAGTACAAGAAATAATAGAATAAAAGTAGGGACGTGCCACGGCGCCTCTGCCAAAGCGAACCCCGACCTCCGCAAAAAAACGCCGAAACAAATATACCCTACCCGCAATCACAGGAAAAAGAATCCAAATTTTACTATGACAAATAAGCAAATTTTACCAAGACAAGCAAGATAAAATCCGCCGAAACAAGAACTTACAATTCACCGAAACAGATAGTCTAACCCATTAACTTGCAGGAAGCCTGCCGATACGTCCTCCGTCGGCAGGCTCCCATTATTATTTGTTGCAATTTTTTAGCGGCGGAATTTGTGGGTTGCGCCTGGGGTTTGCAGTATGTATATGCCGGAGGGGAGCGCGGCGGTAGCTATCCGGTTGTCGCCTTGCGTGAGGCGGCCGTTCATAATGCGGCGCCCTGAGACGGTGTAAATAGCGTAGGCGGTTTCCAAGGAAGCCCGGACGTTGAGGGCGCCGCTTTCGCTGCGCAGGAGGGTTATGGCGGAGGTATTTTCTGTGAATATGCCATTGAGGCCGGAGACGGGCTCGGCATCGGGGTGCAGGTCGCGGGCGCCGGCGACTTCGGTGGAGGTTTCCCCTATACGGCCGCAGGACTGGCACACTCCGGTGTACACCTTTATGAAATCTACTTGACGGAGCGTCACCGGACGCCCGACGGAATCTACCGCCCAGTCGAGTTTCAATCCGGGGTCGGTGCTGTTCGCGAGATTGTCTGCGTAACCCCATTCGAAGGCTTTCAAGACCCAGTTCTGCTGTGGAGGGGTAGCGGTGTTCACACCATTGTCGGGGAGGCAGGTGCCGCTGAATAGCAGTGTTTCCGTTCCGGTCCATTCGGGCCAATACGACTGTTTGTGGAAAATGTTGCGCTCCACCTCACCGGTGGGTCGTGCGGGGTCGTTGGTGGTATAGGGATATGTGGTGTCTGAGGTCGCGGGCTTGGTATAAGTGATTGAGAAATCCTTGTATGATTCGGCGTAAGCGGAGCCGGCAAGCTCGTACCACAGGTCGTCCGGCAGTCCGTTGCCGTTGGCGTCTACGGAGACCATCACTATTCCCGGCTCGCAGCTGCCGCCGTTCAGCTCTTTGTTGTCCACGAAGGCGTTGCCGGCTATTTTGAAGTCATATTCACCCGGGACGTTGACCAGCGGATGGTCGAAGCCGAAGATTACATAGCCGCCGAAAGCACCGAGCGAAATCATTCCGTCAGGCTCTTCGCCGCCGATTTGGCTCAATACAGCTTCGCAGACCTGTTCCGGGGCAGCGTCAGGCGCTATCTCAGGCAGGACGTTTACAAACTGTCCCGGAGCGGGACGATAGTCGTACACGCGGGTTATTCCTGCGGTGCGTTCTCCGGCGCCGCCCGTGAAAGCTGTTGCGGCGAGCGCTATGATTGTGAGGGTATGTTTCATGTTGTGTGGGCACGGTGTGCTTATGTGATTTTTGTACCGTATGTAATTTATGTCGTTTATGTGGCGCAAAATTACAAAAATTCTCTAAGAGTGCAAAACTGCGCCTCTGTTTGAAAAAAAATAGTTAACTTTGCGGTATGGTTACGGAAGTGAGTTTGAGAGTGACTCCTCGCGAGGCATATACCGTGGAGCTGCTGCGAAAGGCGGTGGCGCGCAAGCTTGGTTTGCCGCCGCAGGAAATCAATGACCTCAGGATAACGCACCGCAGTATCGATGCCCGGCAACGCAAAGTGATGGTGAACGTTACGGTTAAGACTGCCTCCGGCGATGACCGAGAAGTGGCGCCTCTTGTGCAACCGCCTGCGTATCAGGATGTACGTCATGCTGCCATGACCGTCGTGATAGTTGGCGCCGGTCCAGCGGGACTCTTCGCGGCGCTTCGTTGTCTGGCGAAAGGAATACGTCCCATAGTGTTGGAACGCGGCGACGATGTGGACACGCGCCGCAAGAAACTGGCCGACATTTCACGCAAAGGGCACCTCGACCCCGAGAGCAATTATTGCTTCGGCGAAGGCGGAGCGGGAGCGTATAGCGACGGGAAGCTTTACACGCGGAGCAAGAAGCGCGGAAGCGTCACCGACGTGCTGACGGCTTTCGTGGCGCACGGCGCCTCGGAGGATATACTCATAGATGCCCATCCCCATATAGGGAGCAACCGGCTGCCAGATATCATCGCCTCGATGCGCGAATCTATTCGTGAAAAAGGGGGAGAGGTGTATTTCCGCTCAAAGGTAACGGAATTGTTGCTCGACGGCGATTCGGCGCAGGGAGTCCTTCTTGAAGACGGGCGCCGGATAGAGGGTGACGCCGTGATTCTCGCAACGGGTCATGGAGCTCGCGATGTCTACGAGATGCTTCACCGCAAAGGAGTGGACATCGAAGCCAAAGGATTGGCAATAGGAGTGCGCCTGGAGCATCCCCAGGAGGTGATTGACCGCATACAGTACCACGACCCGAAAGGACGCGGAGAGTATCTTCCGGCCGCCGAATATCAATTTGTGACCCAGGTAGATGGACGCGGCGTGTATAGCTTCTGCATGTGTCCCGGAGGTGTTATTGTCCCTGCCGCTACCGAGAGCGACGGTCTCGTGGTGAACGGAATGTCAGCGGCCGGGCGTTCCGGTCGCTGGGCCAACTCCGGGATGGTGGTGGAAATTCATCCCGAAGACTTCCCCGAATACTCGCAATACGGAGCGCTCTGCACTATGAAACTGCAGCAGGACTTGGAACGCCGTTTCTTTGCCGAGGCCGGAAACTCCTTTAACGCCGCGGCACAGAGGATGACCGACTTCGTGGCCGGCCGTCCCTCCAAATCGCTGCTTCCCACAAGCTACGCTCCGGGCATACACCCCGCGCGTGTGGACCTCCTGCTCCCGCCCTTTATCAGCGACCGTCTGCGCCGCGGCTTCGAGGACTTCGGCCGCAAACGCAAAGGTTTCCTTACCGACCGCGCCCAGGTAATAGGGCTTGAATCGCGAACATCCTCGCCGGTTCGTGTAATCCGCGACTCCGAGACGTTGCAGCATATCCGTATCCGCAACCTCTACCCGGCAGGGGAGGGCGCAGGTTATGCAGGTGGAATAGTATCGGCGGCGATAGACGGCATCCGCTGTATTGACTCATTCATAAAAACAATGTCTGAATAATGGCTATCATTATAAATATTGAGACTTCACAAGAGATATGCAGTGTCGCAGTCAGTCGCGACGGAATGGTTGAATTTCAGCGGGAATGTGACACCCCGATGCAACAGGGCGCCAAGATAGGACCCTTCATAGAGGAATGTATGGGCTACCTAAAGTCGCGCGGGCTGAAGCCCGACGCCGTTGCGGTAAGCATCGGTCCGGGTTCCTATACCGGGTTGCGCATCGGCCTTTCCGCCGCCAAAGGACTCTGCTTCGGCCTCGACGTGCCGCTAATCACCGTGCCGACGCTCGAAATCCTTGCCGTTAAAGCCATGTTCCGAAAGTTCGATTTTCAGGGAGACGAATTGCTTTTGCCGATGATAGACGCGCGCCGCATGGAGGTCTACACCGCGCTCTACGACTTCCGCCTCGACCCGGTAATGGAACCGCAACCGCTTGTCCTTACGGAGGAAACCATATCTCGACTGCCACAAGACCGGCAGATATACTTCATGGGGGAGGGGAGCGACAAGGCCGTGGAGTTGTTGAAAGGTGAGAACCTCCACTACATGCAGGGAATCCGCGCCTACGCCCGCGACATGGTGGCTCTCTCGGAGAAGTACCTGCGCGAAGGGAAGATAGCCGACACCGGGTATGCCGTGCCGCTCTACCTCAAGGAATACGAAGCCAAGAAGAGCCGCAACAAGGTGCTGGAAGAGATAGAGCAGCAGCGCTGCAAAACCGCAGGAAAATGAAAAAACAGTGCCGCTTTTTGGAAATATCCGAAAAATTAGTTAATTTTGCAATTCAAGCAGATAATAGTAACATCGAAACATCGTAATGCTCACATATAACACCCAGTTGAAGCCGCTGGCACTCCCGGAATACGGACGGATGATCCACCAGATGGTAGAGTATGCCACCCAGATTCCCGACCGCGATGAACGCACCCGCTGCGCATTCGCAATCGCAAAAATAATGAAAAACCTCTTCCCGCAGGAATTTGCTTCCCCAGACGGCGAACGCAAGATGTGGGACCATATAAACATTATCTCCGACTTCAAGCTCGACATAGATTTTCCCGTGGAAGTCTCCTCCGCCGAAGCCATACATCCCAAGCCGGAACCCATCCCCTACGGCGACCAGAATATCCGTCACCGCTATTACGGCAAGAACATACAGATGATGATAGACCGTGTGGCCGAGCTGGAAGAGGGTCCGGAGAAAGACTCACTTATCTCCATGATAGCCCACCACATGAAGAAACTCATGTTCACGCACAACAAGGAGGGAGTGAACGACGCACGCATACTGCGCGACCTGGCGGAATACTCCAAAGGGCGCATACAGCTCGACCCCGAAACATATATCCTGCATGAGTTCAGGGAGATAGAACCCGTCCAGAACGGCAAAAAGAAGAAAAAGAAGTGATAACCCCAAGTCCGGAACGCGCCGGCAACGTAGCGTCCGGAATGCGGAGGGAACACGGCGGTACGCGCCGCCTCTCTCCGGCTAAACAAAAAATCGCAAGGCAATGAGCACATTCATAGTAGAGGGCGGCCACAAGCTCTCGGGCGAGATAAAACCGCAAGGTGCCAAGAATGAGGCGCTGGAGGTAATCTGCGCAACGTTGCTGACCAGCCGGCCTGTAACTATCTCTAACATACCGGACATCCTTGATGTCCGCAACCTAATAAGTCTACTCGCCGACCTCGGTGTAAAGGTTGAACGCCTCTCGCAGGACACCTACCGTTTCCAGGCCGACGAGATTGACACCGACTACATCCACACCGACACTTTCATCCGCAAGGCTCAGTCGCTGCGCGGCTCCGTGATGATAATCGGTCCGATGACGGCTCGTTTCGGTAAGGCCATCTTGCCTAAACCCGGAGGAGACAAGATAGGCCGACGCCGCCTTGACACACACTTCCTCGGCCTCCAGAAACTCGGCGCCAACTTTCGTTACGTCTTCGAGAAGAGCATCTACGACATAGAGGCTCCCGACGGACTGACCGGCCGCTACGTTCTGCTTGACGAAGCTTCCATTACCGGTACCGCCAATCTTGTAATGGCCTCCACTTTGGCCAAAGGGACCACTACCATCTACAACGCCGCCTGCGAACCCTACATACAGCAACTCTGCAAGATGCTTGTGAAGATGGGGGCTAAGATTGAGGGGATTGGCTCCAACCTGCTGACAATCATCGGTCAGCAGGAACTCGGGGGCGCCGACCACCGTCTGCTCCCCGATATGATTGAAGTTGGCTCCTTCATCGGCATCGCCGCGATGACCGGCTCCGGACTGCGCCTCAAGGATGTCAGCGTCCCTGACCTCGGCATTATCCCCGACGCTTTCTCCCGCCTCGGCATCTACCTGCAGATCGACGGCGACGACATAGTGATTCCGGAAGGGGACGGCTACGAGATAGAAACCTTCATCGATGGCTCCATAATGAATATCGCCGACGCGCCGTGGCCCGGTCTTTCGCCCGACCTTCTGAGTATTTTCCTGGTGGTGGCCACTCAGGCTACCGGCAGCGTGCTCATCCACCAGAAGATGTTCGAGAGCCGACTCTTCTTCGTGGACAAACTCATAGACATGGGTGCCCGCATCATCCTTTGCGACCCGCACCGCGCTGCCGTGATAGGTAGCGGGAAGCTCCATTCGCTGCACGCCACCAATATGGTGTCGCCCGACATCCGCGCCGGCATTGCAATGCTCATAGCCGCTATGGGAGCCAAGGGTACGAGCCGCATCCAGAACATCGACCAGATAGACCGCGGATACGAAAGAATAGACGAACGACTGAACAGTTTGGGCGCAAAAATCATTAGAGTAGAAGACTGACACACTAAATTATGATAGAACGACAAAACCTCACCACCGCCGGAAAATTCCTGAAAGCCCATGCCCTGAAGGGGGAACTGAACGCCGTGCTCGACGCGGACTGCGACCTGCTTGACCCGGAGCGTCCCCTCATTGTGGAAATGGACGGAATCCCTGTGCCGTTCTATCTGCAATCAGTAAGGCCTAAAGGGCAGTTCGGCTGCCTGCTGAAACTTGAGGGCGTCGACAGCGCCGACGACGCTAAACCTTTTGTCAACAAGACAATCTATATGTTAAAGGAGGATTTCCGCGAAATGACCGAAGCCGAAGAGGATGACGGCGAATATGCCGACGACCTCGTGGGTTATACCATCATTGACGACGAGAACGGCAACCTGGGCGAAATCAAGGAAATAGACCTTTCCACGGCAAACACACTGTTTTTGCTCGAACGCAACGGAAAAACACTCTATATACCCGTGGCCGACGAGTTCATTACCGATATAGACAATACCAACAGAACCATCCACACCTCGCTGCCCGCGGGACTCGTGGATCTAAACTCTTAAAAAACTATGGCTGAGGAACTGGGATACAATGAAGAACAGGCCGTAAAATTCATCAGGAATTACGTGCCCCGCGAGATGCAAGACAAGTACACCGACGATGAAATCCTGATCATCGTGGACATAATTTGGGACTACTACGAGCAGAAAGGGATGCTTTCGCTCAACGATATAGAAACGGAGGAGGAGTTGCTCAACGAGGATGATCTCATAGCCTACGTCAAGAAGGAGGTGAAAGCGCAAAACGACTTCCTCGTCGACCCCAACGACATCCCCTATATAGTAAAAGGAGAATTACAATATGAAGAATCGCTTGAAGACGTTCTGTAAATTACTGATAGCCATATCACTGCTTGCCCTCCCGCTGAAGTTGCGAGCCGAATCGGATCCCGAAAAGCTTGCCGACTACACGTGGATACAGATGCTTAACTCCGTGGACTGCGGCAAAGGCTCCGACCTCATTAAGAAGTTCCAGGAGAAGGAGGCGCGCAACGTGTTGCTCAAATCCTACCGCAAGGACAAGAATTCGAACTGCAACGTGGAGAACATCCGCAACAAGGAGGTGCTTCTAATCACAATCCCGGCGTCTGACCTCTTCGGTCCCAACTCCACGACGCTGCTTGAAGACGCCGATAAATACCTCGAACCCATAAAACGCTACCTCAAGCAACCCGACGTTTGGCGTGTTATGCTCCTCATGCACACCGACAACACCGGCTCACCCGGCTACCGCAAGAAGATTACCGTAGACCGCGCCCTGGCTGTGACCGAATGGTTCGAGAACCAGCCCGGCCTCGATACCAGCTATCTCTTCCCTTACGCGATGTCGGACGACCAGCCGCTCAACGGTTGTCCTAACAACAATATGGACAACCGCGCCAAGAACCGCCGCCTGGAAATCTATCTCGTCCCCGGCGAGAAAATGGTGGAACAGGCCAAGCACGGCCGAATCGCCTTCTGATTGCCAATCTGGACTGCTGAACGGCGGATAGTCATTTTGAACGGCGGTCCGCCTCTCCGTAACCGCTTGATAACCATTTGATTTTAAGCATGAAACGCTTGCTCCCGGCTATTACGATGCTGTTGGCGGCAATTGCTATATCCGGAGGTGCGCAACCCGCTGCACCTCCGGAGTCGCTCTCTTATGCCGACCGGCTGCTAATGGCCGGAAAGTGCATCGAGCTGGGCGATAATGCCGGATTCAGTGCCGACGACTCAGCTGCGGCCGTTGTCCTTTCATATTATGACAAGGCGGTGGAACTGTGCCCGGAAAGCTACCGGACATGGCTGGCAAGAGCCATATATCTGGATTGCGTGGAGGAAGAGTTTGCACGCTCCAATGCCGATTACCGCAAAGCCATAGAACTCGCGCCGCAGGAAATAGAGCCATATACACGCTACGCCCGCAGCCTCGCCGCTTGCCAGAACAACGTGGACTCCGCAATAGCCGTATACCGCCAATGCGCCGTCAATGTAAAGGAATACCCGTATAACCACAACGACTTAGCCAAGCTCCTTATCCTGAAAGGGTGCTACGACGAAGCCGACGAAGTGATGCGGCAAGCCCTCGTCATGACAGGCAACAACCTCCTCGATGCCAGCGCATTAGACTTCATTCCCATAGAAATCACGCATCGCTAAAAAGTCATGTCGAACAGCGGAGTAGGTACCCGCCATGCCGCGTCTGCAAAATATAAAATCCTGGATATAAGCGTAATAACAGGCTTATTTAAACTTATAAATTGATAAGGCCTATATACCACGAAGCCAAACCCGCGAATCACTTCGCCCCGGTACTATCCGCACTCTGTCTGCCTCTTTCAACCTCGATTATCTTTGGCGGTTTCACACCCTCGATAATCTTGATACGTCCGGTCTTCGGGTCGCGGATCTTCTCCATGTTTTCGGCGGTTTTGCGCATAGCCTCCATGCGTTCCTTTGTCTCCTTGTCGAGTTTCGGGACTTCCAGCTTATCGTGGGAAGGGATGGTGACGTAGCGATTACGCACATTTCCGTTTTCCATATAAGGAACAGCTATCCGTTCTCCGGGACCGGCTGCCTCTCCGGCAGTATCCATATAAGCCGAGCCATCAACTATCGTGGTTGTGCTTGTAAACTCCGGTTCCGTTTCAGTTTGGTTAATATTCATAAAAACCCCAATCACAGCCGCCATGAGCAGGATGGCAAGCGTGGAGAAGAAGCTACGGCGGATTACTTTTTTCCTGTGTTCGCTTTTCTCCTCAATGTAGATGCGTAATGGGGTTTGCTTGCCATTCAGCTCGTTTTCCGGTAGATTACGGCGTGTTTTGAATTCTTTGTGGGTCATAAAGTGGCTCTAAGTTTTGGTGGAACAAAAATGGTGGAATCCTATACCGGAACAAAGTTAATGATTACGGGCGAAAATAGCAATATTTTTCCCGTTTTATTTTTTTATTTCGGTAAATTGAAGTACCTTTGCAGCGAATTTGGGAAGGCAATTCCCCGGTTCAAAAACAGTGACTAACATCTAAACTCCAATTAAATAAATCTAAACACCGTAAGTCATGAAAAAGCACAATTTCTATGCAGGTCCCTCGATCCTGAGCCAGTATGCCATCCGCAATACTGCCGACGCTGTCATCAACTTCGCCGACATGGGACTTTCGCTTCTTGAAATCTCACACCGCAGCAAACAGTTCCAGGCCGTGGTAGACGAGGCTACTGCACTCTTCAAAGAACTCCTCGACATCCCCGAGGGTTACAGTGTGCTCTTCCTCGGCGGCGGCGCAAGCCTCCAGTTCGCCATGGTTCCGATGAACCTCCTTGCTAAAAAAGCAGCTTACCTCGACACCGGCGTATGGGCCAACAAAGCTATCAAAGAAGCCAAACTCTTCGGCGACGTCGACGTTGTTGCTTCTTCCAAAGATAAAAACTACAATTACATCCCCCGCGATTACACAGTACCCGCCGACGTGGACTACTTCCACTACACCTCCAACAATACCATCTACGGTACTGAAATCCGCAAAGACCCCGAAGTCGGTGTACGCCTCGTTGCCGACATGTCGTCAGATATATTCACACGTCCCGTAGACGTATCGAAATACGACCTCATCTACGGCGGCGCACAGAAGAACATCGCTCCCTCGGGCGTGACATTCGTTATCGTCCGTGACGATGCCCTCGGCCACGTTGACCGCGTGCTCCCCACGATGCTCAACTACAAGACCCACATCGACAAGGGTTCTATGTTCAACACACCGCCGGTACTCCCCATCTTCACCGCACTCCAGACCCTGAGATATTACAAAGAGCTCGGCGGCGTCAAGGCTCTCGAGAAGCTCGACCTCGAAAAGGCTGAAACCCTCTACAACGCCATCGACTCCAGCAAGATGTTCCAGGCCACTATCCCCAACCATGAGGACCGCTCCATCATGAACGTCTGCTTCGTGATGAAACCCGAGTACGCAGAACTCGAAAAACCGTTCTTCGACTTCGCTACCGAGAACGGCATGGTAGGTATCAAGGGCCATCGCAGCGTAGGCGGCTTCCGCGCTTCCCTCTACAACGCGCTTCCCCTCGAAAGCGTCAAGGCTCTCGTTGCCTGCATGAAGGAATTCGAGGCTAAACACTAATCATAACTCTTAAAGTTGCCTGCCGCGCGGATTTCGCTTCGCCCCGGCAGACAACTTTCCCAAACCCGTAAAGAAACAAAAAATCATGAAAATATTAGTTTTCACCGAGAAACCGTTCGCTCCCGCTGCCGTAGAGGCTATCTCCAACGTTGTGAACGCCTCGGGCAACGACCTCGAAGTAGTTGAAAAAGGCTCACGCGAAGACCTCCTCAACGCCGTTAAGGACGCCAACGGCCTCATCGTTCGTTCCGACGTTATCGACGACGCCGTGATGAACGCAGCCCCCGAGCTGAAAGTCATCGTCCGTGCCGGTGCCGGCTACGACAACATCGACCTTGCCGCCGCCACAAAACACGGCATCTGCGTGATGAACACCCCGGGCCAGAACTCCAACGCCGTCGCCGAGCTCGTTTTCGGTATGATTGTAATGATGTGCCGCAACAAATATAACGGCAAATCAGGTTCCGAACTCAAAGGCAAATCGCTGGGTATCTACGCCTTCGGCCAGGTAGGCCGCAACGTGGCACGCATCGCCAAAGGCTTCAATATGAACATCGAGGCTCTCGACGTATTTGTTCCCGACGAGGTTATCGAGGCTGAGGGCGTGAAACCCCTCCACGACGTTAACGAACTCTTCTCGCAGAACGACTTCGTTTCGCTCCACATCCCCGCTACCCCGCAGACAAAACACTCCATCGGCTACGACCTGGTGATGAAAATGCCCAAGGGCGGCGTGCTCATCAACACAGCCCGTAAGGAAATCATCGACGAGCCTGGTCTCATCCGTGCCCTCGAAGAGCGTCCCGACCTCCGCTACATCTCCGACATCAAACCCGATACGGCCGAAGAGTTCGAGAAGAAATTCGCCGACCGTGTATTCTTCACACCTAAGAAGATGGGTGCCCAGACAGCCGAAGCCAACTTCAATGCCGGTGTAGCTGCTGCCGAGCAGGCCATCGCCTATCTCAAGGACGGCTGGAACCGCTTCCAGGTAAACAAATAACCGACATACCTCAACCACCACTATAAAGGACGACTCCCGCAGCCGTCCTTTTTTTATTTACAATAGTCCTGAGGTGGCTAATAGACCGAATACGGAGCTGCCTCTGATTTCTGCACGATTTTCGGAAATTGTGCAAAAAAGAAGCCGTAAATTTTTGATATTGCAAATTTTTAACTAACTTTGCACTGATTTACAGAAGTGGCAGCCCCTGGGCCGTTTCATTCTTATGGGTCAAAAAACTCTATATTAGCGTTAATAGGCTCATTTATAAGAATATAGGTCACGCTGACAACTTCTCCCGGTAAGCACGAAAAGCCGCTCCCGCTCCCGGCTCTGCCATAGCGGGATGCATTCAACCAAAATGCGCACATGCGGTGAGACCCCCACGCCCCGTGCGTAGGAATCAAGGAAAGAAACAACACAGAATATGAAGCCATTACAGGAAAAACTGGCAAAGTATGACGCGCCGCAGAAGGCAAAAGCTGCGGGTGTCTATCCCTATTTCAGAGCTATCTCGAGCGAACAGGATACCGAAGTGCTCATGAACGGACGAAAGGTCCTCATGTTCGGTTCCAACAGCTATATGGGTCTGACCAACCATCCCAAAGTGATAGAAGCCGCAGTGGAGGCCACCAAAAAATATGGTACCGGCCTTGCCGGCTCCCCGTTCCTCAACGGCACTTTGGATTTACATAAAAAACTGGAAGCAAGGCTCGCCGAGTTTGTCGGCAAAGAGGATGCCATGCTATTCTCTACCGGCTTCGGCGTGAACCTCGGCGTAGTGTCTACCCTCACCGGCCGTGAGGACTACGTTATCCTGGACGAACAGGATCACGCCTCAATCATAGAAGGTCGCCGCCTCTCCTTCTCCACCGCGCTGAAATACAAGCACAACGACATGGAGTCGCTCGAGCAGCAGTTGAAACGTTGTGCTCCCGACAAGGCCAAGCTCATCGTCACGGACGGCGTGTTCTCGATGGAAGGTGATGTGGCAAACCTCCCTGAGATAGTGCGTCTCGCCAAGAAATACAACGCCCAGGTGATGGTCGACGAGGCTCACGGCATCGGCGTCTTCGGCGAAGCGGGCCGTGGTACTACAAATCACTTCGGCCTCACCGATGACGTAGACCTCATCATGGGAACCTTCAGCAAGTCGTTCGCTTCGCTCGGAGGCTTCGTGGCGACAGACAAGATTATCACCAACTACCTGCGCCACCACTGCCGCGAGTATATCTTCACCGCGAGCATTACCCCGGCATCCACAGCTGCCGTCAACGCCGCCCTCGACATCATGATAGCCGAACCTGAGCGTCAGCAGCATCTTTGGGACATAACACACTTCGCCCTCGAGAACTTCCGCGCAATGGGTTGCGAGATTGGAAATACATCCACGCCTATCATCCCGCTTTTCATCCGAGATGACTACAAGACGTTCCACATCACCCGCGACCTGCTCGACGAAGGCGTCTTCGTAAACCCGGTGGTCACTCCCGCCGTCGCCCCGCAGGACACGCTCATCCGCTACTCGCTGATGGCAACACATACCCGCGAACAGGTGGAGCGCTCGCTCGAAGCTATCCACAAAGTGTTCAAGAAATACGACCTCGTGAGGTAAACTACGCACGCCGTAAGCACACGAAATATCGATCTTTGGCTTGATAGAGGATAAAATTTCTCTTTTGAGCCATTTTTTTGTCGCTTTATAGTTGGTGTTCCAAAATAATATATTATATTTGCCTATCATAATCGAAATTAAGTTAGTGAATAACCGAAACGTATCTAAAAACGGCACGATGGTATCGCTTACTTTCCACTAATAAACCCTCAGAAAACGGCCTTATAATATGATATACCGATTCAAACTTGTCAGCGATGAAGTCAACGGTTTCTTCCGCGTGATAGACATCGACCCCTCAGACACCTTTTTCTCCCTGCGCAAGACGATACTCGAAACCGCAGGATACAGCGACACTAACATAGACTCTTTCTTCATTTGCAGCGACAAGTGGGAGAAACATGAAGAGATAGCCCTCGTGGATATGGGACTCACAGCCTCCGACCACGACCTCTGGACCATGGACTCCACACGCATCAATGAGCTTGTGAACAACCGCGGCCAGAAACTGGTCTTCACCTTCGACAACCTCAACGACCGCTCCTTCTTCATGGAGCTCAAGGAGGTAGTCACCGGCGAAAAAGTGGATAAGCCCGAAGTTATTCAGCAGCACGGTAAAGCCCCGAAGCAGGACATGGGGCTCGACGGACTCCTCGACGGCATTAAGGAAGAAGACCCGAAAGCCGGCCAGGTGTCATCCGACATCTTCGGAGAAAACGCCGACGGCTACAGCGACGAAGACCTCTACGGCCTGAATCCTTTCGATGAAAGTAACTACAACTAAACCAGCTTACTTAACCTTTTTGGTAGCTAACTTAGTTATAATAGCTTTTTTAGCTGCCAATTCACTTACTCTGTAAGAATGTAAAACTCAGATTTCACTCGTCCGGTTCCATAACTTTACATATCGAAGCAGGGTAGTCCGATGATAGATTTCACCGGCTTAATTCATCATTTATTTAAATCCATTATAATAACATTAAACGATACATCATGAGTTTTACAGCACAAAGATGGAAAGGACGCCTCGACGCCGCGATAGGATTTCTATCTCGCTCCGGATTGGAGCTGTATGGCGGCGATACTTACCTCGACCTCCTGAACCGCATGAACGAATCATACGCTTTCAGCGATGTTGATAAAGAAGCTTTCAGCACCCTGATGGCCAAAGCCCTCAACAACCCTGATGAAGGCGACCCTTCCGACCATGACCTCGGCACAATGGACTATAACATTGTAATCTCCACTTTTCCGGGAGAAGAAATTCTTTCGCGACTTGCCGAGCCCGCAGACTATTACGCCCAACAACAGAAGGGACTCGAGGAACAACGTCAGCGTGCTAAGGCCGACAGACGCCGCAACATGAAAATCATCTTCCCGATGCTCGGGCTGATAATCCTTGTGCTCATAATCTACAACCTCCCGTACTTCTCCGAGAAACGAGCCTACGACCGCACTTTTGAGAACAACCCGGAGGCCTTCGAAGATTATATGGATAAGTATGACAACCCCGACCACCTCCCCGACGTCCTCTTCCGCAACGCCAAATACATCATGGAGCACGGCGATTACAAATATAAATCGTATGGCTACACCGGTACAGTGGAATCGGAAATACCCTCCTACGACTACTCTAAGGAGCGCGAAGGGATAATGGCCTTTGACGAGCTATTCGAGAAGTTCCCAAATCACCCGCTGACAGCCAAAGGGCGCCAGACGGTCGACTCCGTATGGGATGCCGAAATTGCCCGCTTCGACAGCTTGCATCCGAACGCGCAATCGTCCGAACCGCTGAAAGCTATTCGTGACATGCTCCTATACATGCAGAAGAACAAAGTCTACGATGTGCGCCTGAACTTTACCTCCAAAGTGGATCTGAAAGACTACAACGATTACTCCTCGGAAGCTCGCCAACTGGCAGAAACAGCCCTCCCGGAATTAAGAGGCATAACCATTCAAAGTGTCAAGGAGGAACTTGGTTCCTCGGAAGTTATGAACGTTGAAAGCACCCTTAAGAGTCAATATGACAAGTTCTTCAATTCTTTGTTTAACCCCGGGTTTATAACTGTCAAAACTGACTTCAAGGAGAACCCGAAAGGACCGCGTGCCGAAAAATTGCCCGTCATCGATGTAGATTATACCATCAAGAACCAGACAGTCAATATCGCCGGGATGGAGTTCCCTGACATTTGGGAACAGACCGAGGGGTATGTTGCATCGCTATCCCATCACAAGAATTATGTATTGGGCGTGGACATAGTCATCAACTCGGAAATCAAATTTCCGGGAATTGCGGCACCCTTGAAGAATAACATAAATAGCACGAATAACGAAGACATACACAACATCGGTGAAGAGGGAATCTACCAAGCCATGCTTACGAAATGCCTCTCGAAGTTCAGCGAACAGCTATTCTCAAAATTCGGTCTGAAAGAAGAACAGTCGTCCGAAGAGAGAGTAGTAGTAAGTGAAGAACAAACCGGCACGTACTGAAAATACCGGGTGTTCGCACAGCTCAATGGCGGAGGAAGCAGTGTCCTTATGGAACGGAGATATTCTTACCTCCGCTCTAAGCCGCAAAGCGGCCAAATCAGCCGCCATCTTCAATGCCCGGAAAATTACGGAATAAACAAGAATAATCAGGGGACACCGCCAAACTTCCGTGGA
>DKVK01000004.1 GCA_002491165.1 Porphyromonadaceae bacterium UBA7180 | reverse complement strand
CAGCATGCTCCGGTCTCTCCAATAAACTGATTATCAATAATCTAAAAAGGAAGAAAGCTGACTTTTGACCCTGATTTATCTCCTATGTGTAATGGCAACTCGTATTTTTCTACGGGCTGCCATGATTCTTTTTAGCAGCATGAATTTTATTAATCACAGGACGAGCCGGGGTTTACTCGCGGTATTGGGTGGGATTTAGGCCGAGGTGACGGCGAGCGTAGCGGCTGAAGTATGCCGGGGAGGAGAACCGGAACATGTCGGAAATCCGGACTATTGTCAGGTTCTTGTCGCGCAAAAGGCGCGCTATATCGAGCGTCGTATAGCGGTTTATCCAGTAGTTGGGGGTGTAGTCGCTCCGCTACCGCATACACCGCGACTGACGCCGCCATGTTGAAATCATTGTAGTTTTAAGGTCATTGAAGTGTGCAAAGCCCCCAAAGCTACTGTCTGCCAGGGCTTCGGGGGCTTTAGTTTTCCCGCTCGGGGAACTTTAAGGTCCTTAAAGACTTTCTATAACCTTAAAGGATTTATAGTCAAGGAATTATCCGCATTTGGAGGTGCCGCAGGAGGTGCAGATGAGGCAGCCTTCCTGGTAGATGAGGGTTTCGGCGCCGCAATGCGGGCATTTCTGCCCCTTGGCCGTCATGCCGTTGGGGATGTACTTCTTCAGCGCGCGTTCCACGCCGTTCTTCCATGTGTTGATGTTGTCGGAGTCGAGGTCGAGGCCGCTCACGAGTTTCAGCACCTGGTCAATGGGCATACCGTAGCGCAGCACGCCGCTGATGAGCTTGGCGTAGTTCCAGAACTCGGGGTTGAACTTCTCGCTCAGTCCCTCGATGGTGGTCTTGTAGCCGCGTTTGTTGATGAACTGGAAGTCGTAGCGTTTGTTGCCGTTGGCGTCCATGGCCTTGATGATTTTGCCGTGCGTGACGCTCTTGGGGCAGAAGATACCGTCTTCATCGTCGGCCAGACCGGTGAAGATTTCATACGGGTTGCCGTCCACGAGTCCCACGAAGGCTATCCATTTCTCCTTGTTGTTCTGGAAGCGCACCACGTCGGCTTCGAGCTCGATGGGGCGTTTTGCCACATGCTCGGCCGGGAGCATTATCATCTGCTTCTTCTCCTTCTTCACGGCTTCGAGTACATTGTTGCGCGAGCCGTCGCGGTAGACGGTGCAGCCCTTGCAGCCGGCTTTCCATGCCTCCATGTAGAGGCGCCCTACGAGTTCTTCGGTGACGTCCGAGGGGAGGTTGATGGTCACCGAGATGCTGTGGTCCACCCACTTCTGCACGGCGCCCTGCATCCGCACTTTCTCGAGCCAGTCCACGTCGTTGCTCGTCGCCTTATAATAAGGTGAACGTGCCACAAGTTCCTCTATTTCTTCGGCTGTCATGTTCTTGCGGGGTTCGAGGCCCTGTGTGCGCATCCACTGTATGAACTTGTGGTGGTATACTACATATTCCTCGAAGGCGTCGCCCACTTCGTCCACGAAGTCGATTGAGACGTTCTCGTCGCCGGGGTTCACCTTGCGGCGGCGTTTGTAGACGGGGAGGAACACCGGCTCTATGCCGGAGGTGGTCTGCGTCATGAGCGACGTTGTGCCGGTGGGGGCTATGGTGAGGCAGGCTATGTTGCGGCGTCCCTGGCGCACCATCTTCTCGTAGAGCGCCGGGTCGGCCTCTTTCAGGCGGAGGATGAAGGGGTTGTCCTTCTCCTTCTCGGCATCGTAGATTTCAAAGGCGCCGCGTTCGGCGGCCATGTCGACGGAAGCGTTGTAGTAAGCCAGCGCCAGCTGTTTGTGCACCTCAACGGAGAATGCCGTTGCTTCCGGCGTGCCGTAGCGGTAACCGAGGGCCGCGAGCATGTCGCCTTCGCCGGTGGTGCCGCAGCCGGTGCGGCGTCCGAGCAGCGTCTTGGAGCGTATCTTGCGCCAGAGGTTTAGTTCCGTCTCTTTCACTTCGGCGGTCTCGGGGTCGCTCTCTATCTTTTCGAGGATAAGGTCTATTTTCTCCATCTCGAGGTCGATGATGTCGTCCATCATTCGCTGTGCCTTGCCCACATGGCGGCGGAAGAGGTCGAAGTCGAAGCGTGCCTTGTCGGTGAAGGGGTCTACGACGTATGAGAAGAGGTTGATGGCCACGAGTCGGCAGCTGTCGTAAGGGCACAGGGGAATCTCGCCGCAGGGGTTGGTCGAGACGGTGGTGAATCCGTGTTCGGAGTAGCAGTCGGGTACAGATTCGCGGCGGATGGTATCCCAGAAAAGCACGCCGGGTTCGGCGCTCTTCCAGGCGTTGTGCACTATCTTGCGCCACAGCTCCACGGCGTCTATCTCCTTGCTGTAGAGCGGTTCGTCGGAGTCGATGGGGTATTTCTGGAGGTATTTCTTCTCTTCGACGGCTGCCTGCATGAATGCGTCGTCGATGCGCACCGAGACGTTGGCGCCGGTCACCTTGCCTTCGGTCATCTTGGCGTCTATGAAGGCTTCGGAGTCGGGGTGCGTGATGCTTACGGAGAGCATCAGGGCGCCGCGTCGGCCGTCCTGCGCCACCTCGCGGGTTGAGTTGGAGTAGCGTTCCATGAAGGGGACCAGGCCGGTGCTGGTCAGCGCGGAGTTCTTCACCGGGCTGCCTTTGGGGCGGATGTGGGAGAGGTCGTGCCCCACGCCGCCGCGGCGTTTCATGAGCTGCACCTGCTCCTCGTCGATTTTTATGATGCCGCCGTAGGAGTCGGGGCGTCCTTCAAGCCCGATTACGAAGCAGTTGGAGAGCGAGCCTATCTGGAAATCGTTGCCGATACCGGCCATCGGGGAACCTTGCGGCACGATGTAGCGGAAATCGCGCAGCAACTCGAAAGCCTCGTCGGCGCTCATGGGGTTGGGGTATTTGGCCTCGATGCGGGCAATCTCGCCGGCCATGCGGCGGTGCATGTCGTCGGGAGTCAGCTCGTAGAGGTGGCCGAACGAGTCCTTGAGCGCATATTTGCTGGCCCATACGCGCGCGGCCAGTTCGTCGCCTTTGAAATATTTCAACGATGCAGCTTCCGCTTCGTCGTAGGTAAAATGTTTCTTTTTGTTTTCCATCGTGTGGTATGTCGTATGATACTTGTTGTTAAAGTTAACTGTGAGATGGTTATTTTGGTTCATTTTGTCTTATTACTGATAAATGTAAAGCGCATAATATCAGTATTTTGACTTTTTATTTTAGGAAACTTTCAGGTTGTGTAATGTCGGAAACTTTCCCGGTTTATTGAAGTTCTCTGTGAATTACGGGTGCAAAGTACGTAAAAAGTTTCCATATTTCCCACTTTTGTCAATAACTTTTACAACCTGTTGATTCATAACTTACGTGTAAAAAATAGACCAATCCGGACACCGGAAACAGCCGCGTCGCGGCACCGGTTGGCGAATTTGTGAACAAGAAAATTTGTCGTCCGCTCCTTTTTTCGTAATTTTGCACCGCTTTTCGGCCGAACTTTCAGGAAAAGTGTCGGCGAAAGCGTTGTAAGTATATGATCCTGAACATGAAGAAATTACTATCTTTACTGATAATAATGGCGGTCAGCCTCGCAGCCTCGGCACAGCTGAGGGTTTTTATGACCGGCGACTCGCACGTCAGCAGCAAATATTATCCCCGCGCCGTAGAAGAACTCCTGCGGCAGGCCGACCCCGATATCGTCTTCGGCTGGTCGGCGAAAGTGGGCGCCAGCTTCTGGTCGTTCGCAAAAAATGACTTCGCCCTTTTGCGCCCCGCCATAGAGTTCGATCCCGACATCCTCATAGTCCATCTCGGCACCAATGACAGCTACGCCGCCAAGTTCAATCCCGATACCTTCACTACAAACGTCAATAATTTTTACAACAAAGTGGAGCAAGAGCTTCCCGGTTGCCAGATAATCTTCGTCACGCCTTTTGTCAACCGCCGCAAGGAAAGGGGCAAATGGGAGGACAACCTCAACGCCGACCTATGCTCCGAAGCTCTCGTTAAGTTTGCCGAAGACCATCCCGACTGCCATGTGGTGGACAACAACTATTACCACGGCTTCGACTTCATCGACGAAAAGCTGATACGCAACGACTACGTGCACCTGACCGTGGACGGCTACAAGACTCTCGGCGAACAGGTTGGACTCGGCGTGCTCGCCCTCCCCGGTCTGATAACCCCGGGTTCGCGCCGATAATCAGGACCGCTTTCCCGTTTCCGCAAAAATTCCCCTTTTCAAACATTTTTTTAGCTTTTTTGACCGCTGTTCGGGAAATTATTGCTAAATTTGCACGTTATCTCAGTGCCGGAACTCGTTCCAGCACCCGCGCAATATATGTAACCCGCGCGCGACAGGCCTTCTAAAGGCCTTAGCGTCAGCCCTTTATATACCTCAGAACATGACCGAATACAATCTCGAAGACGATAATAACGTTTCCCAGACACCGTATGGACAGCCGTCAGCCCCTGCCGGCGGTAACGACGATGGCAAAAAGAGCCGCCCGAAAGGCTCCCGCCGCCGCAAGGTGGTGAGATGGCTCTGGACCGGCTTCCTCGGCCTCGGCTTCATCATCGCCCTGCTTCTGACGCTCGTCTACAATGGCGTCATCGGATACATGCCCCCCATCGAAGAACTCGAAGACCCGCATGACAAACTCGCTTCAGTGGTATATGCCGGCGACGGCACCACCGAACTCGGCCGATACTTCCAGGGAGCCGGGAACCGTATTTCCAGCGACTACAGCGAAGTCTCCCCCCACGTGATAGACGCCCTTATCGCCACCGAGGACATCCGCTTCGAGGAGCACTCCGGCATCGACTTCCGCTCCCTGGGACGTACGCTCGTGAAGACTGTCCTGATGCAAGACAAGTCGTCGGGCGGCGGTTCCACAATCACGCAGCAGCTGGCCAAGCAGCTATATTCGCAGCCGTCGAACAACCTCTTCAAGCGTGCCCTCCAGAAGCCTATCGAGTGGATGATAGCAATCAAGCTCGAACGCTTCTACACAAAAGACGAAATCGTAAACATGTACCTAAACCGTTTTGACTTCCTCAACAATGCCGTGGGAATCAAGACGGCCGCAAACGTATACTTCGGCAAGGAGCCGGCCAACCTCTCCGTCACCGAAGCCGCCATGCTCGTGGGTATGCTCAAGAACCCGAGCTACTACAACCCCCTGCGGCAGCCCGAACGCACGCTCCAGCGCCGCAACGTGGTGCTCGACCAGATGGTTAAGGCCGGCAAGCTCCCCGCCGCCGAGGCCGAAGCCCTGAAAGCCACTCCCCTCGGACTCGATTACCACCGCGTGGACCACAAGGAAGGGGAGGTGCCCTACATGCGTGAAGAGATTCGCCGTCTCATCACCGCAGAGAAACCCAAACGCCCCAAAAAGGACGACTATAAGAGCGACGTAAGCTGGAAGATAGCCCTGAGCAACTACCAGACCGACTCCACGCAGTGGGAGACTAACCCGCTGTACGGCTGGATAGCCAAGAACCCGAAGCCCGACGGCTCCTTCTACGACCTCTATAACGACGGCCTGCGCATCTATACCACCGTGGACCTGAGGATGCAGAAATATGCCGAAGAGGCCGTCTACGAGCACCTCGGCGGCGTGCTGCAGCCCGCTTTTACCGCCGAGAAACGCGGCTCCAAGTTCGGCCCCTATTCCACCAATGGGGGAGAAATAACCGCCGAACAGGTTAAAGGCTTTATCCGAAAGGCCATACGCCAGACCGGCCGCTACCAGTCCATGAAGAAAGCCGGCGCCTCTGACGAAGAAATCGAAGCCGCATTCGACACCCCTTACCAGATGGAAGTCTTCGCCTGGCATAAAACCGCCGACGGCTATAAACCCGGCACCAAGGTGGTTAAAATGTCGCCCCGCGACTCGTTGCTCTATACCAAGTCAATCCTGCGCGCCGGCATGATGGCCATGGATCCCGTCACCGGCTACGTCAAGGCATACGTAGGCGGCATAGACTTCAATCACTTCCAGTACGACATGGTGTCGCGCGGCAAACGCCAGATAGGTTCTACCTCCAAACCGCTGCTCTACACCCTGGCCATGGAACAGGGCAAGGACCCCTGCTCCGTGCAGTCCGCCCACGTCAATATGGGCGGCTGGCATCCCAAAGGGGGCGGCGGCGGTGCCATGACGCTGAAGCAAGCCCTCACAAGCTCCAACAACGGTGTCTCGGCCAACCTCCTCGCATTCGTCGGAATTCCCACCTTCATTGATAAGCTCCGGATGTTCGGCATCCAGGGTTATGTGGCACCTAACATGACCATCTCGCTCGGCTCATACGACGCCTCGGTGCTCGAAATGGTGTCGGCTTATTCCACCTTCCCCAACAAGGGACAGCGTGTGGATCCCATCCTGGTGAGCCGCATCGAAGACAACCAGGGTAACGTGCTCTATTCTGCCAACGCCCACCGCACCGAAGTCTCGACCGTAGAGGCCGCATATAATATGGTGATGATGATGATGAGCGTAGTGAACAACGGTACGGGCCGTTCGCTCCGTTCCTCCTATAACATCAGCGCCGAAATGGGCGGCAAGACAGGTACTACCAACAATAACTCCGACGCCTGGTTCATGGGCTACTCCCCCGAACTCGTCTGCGGTGTGTGGGTAGGCGGCGAAGAACGCTTCATCCACTTCAACAACGGCTCCATCGGCCAGGGCGCACGCGCAGCACTCCCGATCTACGGCCGCTTCTTCCGCAAGATATACAACGACCCCAAACTGCCATACAGCCAGGATGTGAAGTTCGAGTTCCCCGAAGACTATAACCCCTGCGGCGACAACGAGTGGCGCATTAGCTCTACGAAGGTGTCTTACAATCCCCCGACGGCAGCGACTTACACCCAAGGCGGTGGCGGCGATGACGATGTAGAGGGAATCTTCGACTGACACCGCGCTGAAAGCAGGGACGCGCCAAAACGCCCCTGCTTATGTGCGCCCTGCCAGTCTGCTAAAAAACAGACGGATAAATTTCACGGTTACAAAAATTGTAGCTAACTTTACACCCAAGAAACAAAACAACAACTTAAATCAATATAAACACATGACTAACAAACTGCAAATCAGAGACTTGACGCTTCGCGACGGACAGCAGTCCCTCTTCGCCACGCGTCTGAAACAAGAAAACATCGACCGTCTTCTTCCCCTTTACCGCGACGCCCATTTCTATATCATGGAAGTATGGGGCGGCGCTGTGCCCGACTCAGTGATGCGTTACCTCGGCGAAAGCCCCTGGGACCGCCTCCGTTCTTGCTCAGAGGCCATGAAGGGCATTTCTCTGCTTTCTGCACTCTCACGCGGCCGTAACCTCTTCGGCTACGTGCCTTATCCCGACTTCGTGCTCGAAGGTTTCTACCGCGAAGCCATCAAGAACGGCCTCAACGTGATGCGTATCTTCGACGCCCTCAACGACATCAACAACATCAAGGAATCCATCCGCCTCATCAACGAGCTCGGTGGTATCGCCGACGCCGCCGTCTGCTATACCATCGACCCCAAAGGCACACCCGAAGAGGAGAAAATCTTCACCGACGAATACTTCGTTGAGAAAGCCAAAGAGATGGAACGCCTCGGCGCCAAGATGATTACCGTAAAAGACATGGCCGGCCTGGTATCCCCGTCGCGCATCTACACCCTGATGCCGAAACTCAAGGCAGCCGTGAAGGTTCCCATCGACTTCCACACACACTGCACCCCGGGCTACGGCCTCGCTTCCGTGCTTACAGCCATCATCCAGGGCGTGGACATCGTCGACACTAACATCTGGTGGTTCGGTGGCGGTTCTGCCGCTCCCTCCATCGAGCTTATCAATATCTTCTGCCAGCGCCTCGGCGTTGAGGTGGAAGCCAACATGGACGCCGTCCGCGAAATTCGCAACGAACTCCAGAACGCACGCAAGGCTCTCGCCGAGTTCGACCTCAACAAGGACAACTGGCCCAAAGACTTTGACGAAGCCTTCAAGGCCATGCCCGCCGAAATCGACGCCGAGTTCGACCGCGCCATCGCCGCCGCCAAGCAGAACAAAGAGGAAGAACTCCTCGATGCTTGCCACAAAATCGAAGCTTACTTCGGTCTTCCCAAACCCAACGAAATCGTCAAGAACGCAGAGGTTCCCGGCGGTATGTACTCCAACATGGTGGCCAACCTCCGTGCCCTCAACGCCGAAGACGTGCTCGAAGAAGCCATGGCCCTCATCCCGAAGGTTCGCCGCGACGCAGGTCTCGTGCCCCTCGTGACACCGACATCGCAGATCGTAGGCTCGCAGGCCGTCGCCGTAGCCCTCGACCGCCGCAAAGGTGTGGCCGACTACACCAACAAGAACAAACAGTTCGAAGACCTCGTCAAAGGCCAGTACGGCCAGACTCCGGTGCCCGTTGATCCCAAGTTCCGCGAACTCATCACCGGTAGCGCCGAAGAAGTGGCTTACGACGTAGCATCCTACAAGGATCCCGAAAATCCCGAACTCGACAAGTTCGGCGGCGTCAAACTCGCCCAGAACGAGGAAGAATACCTCCTCCTCCAGCTCCTCCCCAAAGTAGCAAAAGATTATCTTAAAAACCTCCGTAAAATGGAATACGAAGCAAAGAACAACACCTGCCAGTGCGGCGACATCAACATCGACCTCAAGGTATCCGGCGCTCTCATCGACAAGGTAGGCGGCCTGAAACTCGGTGTCGGCGAGCCTGACCACATGCTCCTCGAACTCGTGCAGTCCCTCACAGCAACATACCTCAAGAACCGTCACAATATCTCGGTAAACGCCACAGCCACCGCTTCCGCTCCCGCAGCAGCCCCCGCAGCCGAGGAAGAACCCGAAGAGGAAACATTCACCGGCGAAGTCATCACCGCTCCCATGGGCGGCAAGGTGCTCGAAGTGTGCGTTAAGCCCGGCGACGCTGTGAAGGTTGGCGACACAGTGCTAGTTTACGAAGCCATGAAGATGGAGAACGACCTCAAGAGCGACTTCGAAGGCGTCATCAAACGCGTCCTCGTAGAGGAAGACGATGTCATCGGCACCGACCAGCCACTCTTCGAATTCGAATAATCCCCACGACCATACGGAGCGCAGCGCCGCTGCCTCCGCCAACCACAGAGCGCAGGCCACACCGCCTGCGCTCTTCTTCTTGCCCTCCGGCGGCGCAACGTGCCGCCCCTTCAACCGGCTGACGCCGCCTAAAGGCTAATGCGGCGGCTTTGGTTATCCTTATTAATCTTGATAAATCGAGATTGATCTTGAGGTCCCCGAGAACCGAGGGGAGCAGTAGAACCCCGACAAGACCGACAGCCCCGGAAGCAGATTTCTCCGCTTCCGGGGCTGTAAAAGGCTTTGTGATGCCTGCTTTGGTATCTGCCGGGCTACGACGGCTCTAAGGAGCCTCTCTATTCCGGCAGCTATTGCCGGAATATGTATCTACATGTTATACAATTTCTTTTTCAGTTGGCAGAGATATTGCGGTGAGATGCCTAAATACGCCGCCACCATTTTGTTGGAGACGTTTCTAAGAATTTCAGGCCGGTTTACGGCAAGCGATTTGAAACGGTCAATTGCAGCACCTTTGATAAGTGCCGATTTCATCTCATAATAGTAAACCTGGCACATGGCCAGACTGTAAACCCATTGCGCAAACCTGTGCGATGTTTTTATGAGATTATCGTAATCTTCCCTTGTACAATACAAGACTTCAGAGTAGCAGCAGGCCTGTTCCCTGTAAAATGAACGTTTACCCATATAATAGGAAGCTGTGGCCACAAACAAGGTTGCCGGAAGGGCGAAGGAGATGCAATGCTCGGTGCCGTCGACCAGATGTGTCCGGGCAAGAATCCCCTCTTTCAATATTTAAACGCTTGGATTGTATTCACCCTCGTCAAATACGTAATCGCCCTTATTGAGCTTGACAAGTTTCATCCTCGACAAAAACTCGTCCATAACGTCGTCATCAAGTTGGTAAGTGCACTCTTCTGCCAACAACCTTTTTAAACGCTCACGCTCAATATCATTTAAGATTTCACTCATACCTCGGTTTCGTCTTTTTAGGATGCAAAGATAACTATTTTTTCCGGGCGACACGCAGATTTTAAGGATTATAATAATTCTTTTTCGTTGCGACGCAGACGCCTAAACAGCATTCCTCCCCCGTCATGCTACGTGACAATCATATTAACTTATACCCACTGCTTCTCAGTAATATAAATGTGCGGATAGGTCGTAATTTCAAGTAAGACTTACGGATTATTATAATACTCCCCGATTTTCAG
>DKVK01000056.1 GCA_002491165.1 Porphyromonadaceae bacterium UBA7180 | reverse complement strand
CACGGAAGTTTGGCAATGTCCCGAGTACTATAAAATTTCATTAACCCTAATATACACAATTTATTATGAGTAAAAATTTATTTTATCTCTCGGCGGCACTGATGGCGTCTCTGCTAGGCACCTCGTGTTCGCAAGACGACGCTCCGCTCTTAGGGGAAGACGGAGAGACCACCTTCAGCATCACGCTTCCGGCCGACATGTCGAGCCGCGCGTTCAACTCCGGCACGAAAGCCACTAAGCTCTATGTGGCCGTCTATGAGGCCAACGGCGCGAAACGCTGCCTCTTCTCGAACTTCGGCGGCGCCGGCAACACCGAACCCAACGGCATGGTAGTCAACAACTTCAACGGCTCGCTGACCACCACCGTGAAGGTTTCGCTGGTCAAGAACAAGGCCTACGACATCATCTGCTGGGCGCAGAGCTACGAGATGGGCGTGGGTTCCCCCTACACCTGGGACGAAACCGGCAAGAGCATCTCCGTAAGCTATGCCGGCATGGGCAACTACGAAGAGGAGCGCGATGCCTTCTTCGGACATAAAACCGGTTTCATTTCGGGCGTGACCACCGACCATGAAATAGTGTTGAAACGCCCCTTCGCGCAGATAAACCTCGGCACCAACGACGTGCAGGCTTACAAGTACGCCTCGGGCGACCAGAACCCAACTTTCGGCATGACCATCACTGGCGCGTCCACCACGGTAAACCTTGCCGACGGCACACTTTCAGGCGAAGCCGCCCAACCTGTCACCGTAGCGCTTGCAGCAGCCGATACCCGCACCGGTTTCCCCGTCACAATGACTCCGGCGCTCGACTATCTGGCAATGGGATATGTGCTACCCGGAGCAGGTCTGCTCACCGTTGATTTGAACACCAACGGGAAGACCAAGTTCGCCACATATAACAGCGTACCGTCGCAGACCAATTTCTGCACCAACATATACGGTTCGCTGCTGACGAATCCCGAACAGTTCACCGTAACCATCTCGCCCGCTTTCTCCGAGCCGGCCAACAATGTTGTCGAGCCGTGGGACGGCGTTTCAAAAACAGCCGTAACCCCGACGATAGAGGGGAATGTGCGCGTATTCCCGGTAAAACTGCCGTCCGAGTTCGCATGGGTAGCGGAAAACGCTTCCGGAACCGACAAGGTGGTCCTGAACGCTAACATAGACCTCCAGAACCATCCCATCCGCGGCCTGGGCCGCACTTCGTGCAGCGACGAAGACCACGCTTTCAGCGGCGTAATAGACGGACAGGGACATACCATCTATAACTTCAACTCCACCAGCAACGCCGAGGGCTCAGGCCTGGTGGTGGTGGCCAAGAACGCTACCATCAGGAATGTCAAGATCGTTGGAGGCAACCTTTCGTCCGTCTACTCCGCCGGCGGCATCGTAGCTTGCACCAAGGGTGGCTGCATCATCGAGAACTGCCATGTGGAGAACATGACCGTCAACGCCACAGGAGCGGCCGCAGGTATCGTGGGACGCCTTTACGGCGCCAATGACACGATCCTAAACTGCACATCCAGCGCTACTGTGACCGGCGTTCAAAAAGTCGGCGGCATCTGCGCTATCACGGTGGACGATACGGCCATTCAGGGTTGCAAAAACTACGGAACAGTTTCCGGAGGGAACGCTGGTGTAGGCGGTATCCTCGGTTTTGCCAATAAAGCTACCATCAAGAATTGTGAAAATTTTGGAGCCGTAGGAACTGGAAATGAATTATATGTGGGTGGCATTTTAGGATATGCCCAAAAAGACCATGCCCTCATTGAGAATTGTGTCAACAACGGAGCGGTCAAAGGTCTTAACGCCGGAGGTATCTTCGGAAGCGTAGGTAAATTTCAGAACTTCGACATAACCGGTTGCACCAACAACGGAGAAGTGACCGGTGTCTCGAATGCCGGCGGCATAGCTTCCGTCCACGCTTACGGAACTATCGCCAAATGTGTGAACAATGCAGCCGTCACAGCTACCGACACCCAGGGTTATGCTGCAGGAATCGTATCAGAAAAGAGAGGTGGTAAAATCGACGATTGCAAAGGTGGCAAGGCGGCAATAAACGGTTACGGAGCCGCCCGTATTCTGGCAATCGCAAGTACCGGTCCTAACAATACAGTAGAAATGAGCAATATCCACGATGTTGCAAGTACAGACATCCCTACTGTTTTCGTAATGGGTCCGTGGACCGCCTGGGGACAAATCAAGGTAGTTTCCGGCACCCTGCACGGCGATCCCTGCGCCAACATAGGAGAGGGAACGACCACGCTGATCATCTCCCAAGACGCCGGATGGGACCTTATGGAAAATCCCGTCGGCACATGGAGCAAGGACAAAAAGAGCGGCAAATGGAAAAGAATTTAAGTGAACCTCCGCTAACGCTCCCCCGTTCCCGGTAAGCAGCCGATAAACAGAAACATCCGGAGAGAAGCCCCGCGCGGTTTCTCTCCGGATTATTTCCACCTCCGGTAGCGAATGCAATGGATTTGGTGGCGCGGTTGCCTCGGTCTGCATTTTTCTTTTTTGGAGGTCGGGATTTTTTTGCTATCTTTGCGGATTGAAAGTTTCTCTCCGGTTTGTTTTGCTCTCCTCTTAATTTTTAATGCGCTATGGCAGGAATCAAATCTTTGGCCAAGGATACCGCTATCTACGGCCTCAGCAGCATTGTGGGACGTTTCCTCAACTGGTGTCTCGTCCCGCTTTATACTTACGTGTTCCCCGAGCAGGAATACGGTATCGTTAGCTATCTCTATTCGTTCACGGCGGTGGCGCTCGTCATCCTCAATTACGGCATGGAGACGGGCTTCTTCCGCTACGCCAACCGTGAGCCGGACCCCGAGAAGGTCTATTCCACGTCGCTGATTTCAGTGGGCACTACGTCGCTGATATTCATGGTGTTACTGACGTTGCTCATCACGCCGTTGTCGCACGTCATGCTGCTGCCCGACCACCGACTTTACATCTGGCTGCTGGGCATCACGGTGGCCGTCGACGCCTTCAGCAACCTCCCGTTCGCGTATCTGCGTTACAAGAAGCGGCCCGTGCGTTTCGCCACCATCAAGTGCGTGAACGTGGCGGTGAACATACTGCTGAACATCTTCTTCATCCTGGTATGCCCCGGGCTGAGTGCCGGCGCGGCCGGATGGACGGTAAACTGGTTCTATGCGGCAATGGGGGGCGCGGGCTTCGGCATCGGCTGGATTTTCGTTGCCAACATCATCTCGACGCTGGTGGTTCTGATGATGCTTTTGCCGCAGGTGGTGCACGTGAAGTGGAATTTCGATGCGTCGCTGCTACGCCGGATGCTGCATTATTCATGGCCTTTGCTCATCCTGGGCATCGCCGGCATCCTGAGCCAGAACATGGGGCAGCTCATCATCCCCTACCTCTTCGAGGGTCACGAGAACGAAGCGCACGCCATGGTGGGCGTCTACAGCGCCAACATGAAGATAGCGCTGGTGATGGTGATGTTCACGCAGGCGTTCCGTTACGCCTACGAGCCCTTCATCTTCTCGCGCGCCAAGTCGGCCGGCGAGGACAAGGGGCAGGCTTACTGCGACGCCATGAAGTTTTTCGTCATCTTCGGTTTCCTGATATTCCTGGGCGTGATGTTCTATCTTCCGGTGCTGAGGCGTTTCATCTCGCCGGCCTACTGGAGCGGCCTGCAGGTGGTGCCGGTGATGATGCTGGCCGAGCTTTGCTTCGGAGTGTTCTTCAACCTTTCGTTGTGGTATAAGCTGACCGACCGCACCGAATGGGGCATGTATTTCTCGCTGGGCGTTTTCGCCATGATGCTGCTTCTGAACCTGTGGCTGGTGCCGCTCATCGGCATCCCGGAGGGTTACATGGGGTCGGCCTGGGCCGCGCTCATCAGCTACGGCGCCATCATGGTGCTGTCGTGGTATGTGGGCAAGAAATACTATCCGCTGCCTTACCAGTGGGGCCGCATGTTCCTCTATGGCATCGTGGCGGCGGCAATGCTCGGACTCGGCATGCTACTCCCCGAAGAGGGCGGTATGCTGTGGCTCACCTATCTGGTGCGCACACTGCTTTTAGTGATATATATATGCATCCTGGCGTGGAAGGAACCTATTCCGGCGCTTTCCTCCCGCCTTCACAAACTGTTAAAAAAATAACTGTCTTATGGCTGAAAATCAGACTGTTCTATTCCATTCCACCGTCTTCGGCCCGATACGGAGCCGGAGGTTGGGAATTTCGCTGGGCATCAACCTGTCGCCCGACGACGGCAAGGTGTGCTCCTTCGACTGCCTGTACTGCGAGGCGGGGTACAACCGGCAGGGTACCGGCACCACTGGACTGCCGCCCCGACAAAAGGTGTACAACGACCTGCGCTCCACCCTGGAGCGTATGCGGGAGGAGGGGATGGGCCTCGACGTGATAACCTTCTCGGGCAACGGCGAGCCTACGCTCCACCCCGACTTCCCCGGAATCGTGGACGACGTGCTGGCGCTGCGCGACGAGTTTTACCCCGACGCCAAGGTGTCGGTGCTCAGCAACTCGACGCGTATCTTCACTCCGGCGGTGTGCGATGCCCTCGACCGCGTGGACAACAATATATTGAAACTCGACTCGGCCGTTGAGCACACCATGCGCCTCATCGACCGCCCCACGGAGAAGTCGTTCACCGTGGAGCGTGTGGTGGAGGGGCTGAAACGCTTTGCCGGAACCGCCATCATCCAGACCATGATGCTGCGCGGCGAGCACGGCGGCGAACCCATAGACAACACTACGCCGGAAGAAGTGGACGCCCTGATAGAGGCTTACCGCAAAATCGAGCCGCGAGAGGTGATGCTCTACAGCATAGACCGAAGCACCCCGGAGGAGCATCTCCAAAAAGTGGAACGTCCGGAACTCGAAGCTATCGCCGCCCGGATGCGCGAGGCCGGTTTTAACGTGCTGGTGTCATGATATTTCCGGAACCGATAACGCCGGGCGACGCCATAGCCATCGTCACACCCGCCACCATCGTCAAGGAGGAGTTCGTGGCCGGCGCCGCCACCTTCCTCCACTCCCTGGGATACGTCATAAAGGAGGGGAAATATGCCCGCGGGCCTCACAGCGGCTCCTTCGCGGCCACTCACGACCAACGTGCCGAAGACCTGCGCCGCGCATGGCTCGACCCCGACGTGCGCGCCATACTCTGCGCGCGCGGCGGCTACGGCTGCATACACCTCATGGAGACGCTCAGCGACGAAGAGCTGCTCCGCGACCCGAAGTGGCTCATAGGCTTCTCCGACGTCTCGGCGCTCCATGCCCGCCTCCACAAGGCCGGGATAGCCTCCGTCCACGCCTCGATGGCCAAGCACCTGGCGCTCTACGGCATGGATCCGATCACCGGCGCACTGCTCGACATACTGACCCTCCCCTCGGTGACGCAGACGCTCCGGGCGCCGGCTTCGCCGCTCAACCGCCCCGGCCGCACCGAAGGGACGCTGCTCGGCGGCAATCTGGCCGTGCTCAACTCCCTGGCCGGTACGCCGTGGGACATGCTCAACGTCACCGACGCCGACGGCCCCGTAATCCTCTTCCTCGAAGATGTTTCCGAGAAAATCTACGCCGTGGAGCGTATGCTGATGCGCCTGGTGCTTTCCGGCACGCTGCACCGCATCGCCGGACTCGCCGTGGGATGGTTCACGGATTATAAGGCGGACGCCAACTACCCCGACATGGAGCACATGATAGACGCGTTGCTGACGCGCTACGGCATCGACATACCGGTGGCTTACGGCTTCCCCATAGGACATAAAGACACCAACCGCCCGCTGGTGGAGGGCGCGTGCGCCACGCTAAGCGTAACCGCAGACGGCGGCAAACTAACTTTCACTACACAGCCATGATAGCAGTACTTCAGCGCGTGCGCCGTGCAAGTGTGGAAATAGGCGGGGAGCTTTTCTCCGCCATAGGGCACGGACTCCTGGTGCTCGTGTGCGTCGTGGAGGGCGACACCGAAGCGGAAGCCGCCCTGCTGACGCGCAAAATAGCAAACCTCCGCATCTTCGACGACGAGAAAGGGGTGATGAACCGTTCGGTCTGTGACGCCGGGGGCGAAATCCTCGCCGTTTCGCAGTTCACACTGGCCGCCAACGCACGCAAAGGGAACCGCCCCAGCTACATCCGCGCGGCCGGACACGACGTCGCCGTGCCGCTCTACGACCGCTTCTGCAATTTGCTCACTGACCTCACCGGCCGCGATACGCGCCGCGGACAGTTCGGCGCCGACATGCAGGTATCGCTGGTCAACGACGGCCCCGTAACCATAATCCTCGACACCGATACGCTGAAATGACACTCCGCGAATTGCAGAAAGAAGTGGACCGGTGGATTCACGAAGTGGGAGGCGGATATTTTTCGGAACTCACCAACATGGTGCTCCTGACGGAAGAAACCGGCGAGCTGGCGCGTGTAATAGCGCGCAAATACGGCGACCAGATAGCCAAACCCGGCGACCTCGACAAAGCGTTGCCGGAGGAATTGGCCGACGTGCTGTGGGTGCTCGTCTGCCTCGCCAACCAGACCGGCACCGACCTGACGGAAGCCATCGCCGCCGCCATAAAGAAGAAGACCGACCGCGACACCGACCGCTTCGCCGCGCGCCGCCAATCCCCCGCCGCCGAGTAACCCGCTCGTCGAGCTTACCCAAGACATCGACGACATGCGGTTCAAAATCGAGCGCACCTTCGACTCCTACGGCTATGTCACCTCCATGCTCCAGACCCTCGACGAGGGGGACGGCTGGGAAAACGAAGGGAAACGCACATACGTCTACGACCCGGTGGTCCACAGCTACTTCACAGAGCGCATGGGCTATGACTGGGACAACGGCCAATGGGTGCAGAACTACCTCTGCGAACGCAACGTCATTACGCGCAACAGCGGCGGCGCAATTACCGAAATCGTGAAGCAGCTACCGCTCTTCAACCAGATGCTGGACGCTTACCGCTCGGTATGGACTTACGGCAATGCGGACACCACCCGAGCCACCGCTTTCAAATACTACGTTACCAACGGCGAGCAGGACGCCTGGCAACTCGACAATGGCCTCGACTACCGCGACATAGTGTGGAAAAACACCGACGGACAGATGACCGCCTCCTCTTTCTACGACCTGGTGGAGGGCGACAACCGCGTGGAGTCGGTGACCATTTACGGCGATGACGTGCTGGACGGATACTTCCTGGTGACCTACACGGACCGTCCCGGCGAATACCTCATCAAAGAGACCTATGCCAACCGCGAAGAGGTGGGCCGCACCATTCAGAAAACTTTCATCGACGATAACGGCAGCTTCACCGTCACCACCACCGAATACTTCGACGAAGAAGGCAACCTCACCGCCGAGCCCACATACGCCGACGTGCAGAAAAACGTATTCGACGACCGCGGCAACCTCATCCTCGAGTCGATAAGCGACATCACCGACGGCGAAGAGATGGTAATGGAAGCCGCGAAATACGAGTACACCTACGACGAGCACTCCAACATCACGGAGATGGTAATGAGCACCTACGACCCCGACACCGAAGAATATACTCCCGAGAACCGCATCGTCTACTCCGAATACTCCGAAATATCCAGCATGGGTGAGGTAGAAGCCTCCGATGACACCGCACCGCGTTACTACAACCTGCAAGGCATCGAGGTAAAGAGCCCGCAGCCCGGCCAGCTCCTGATAAAGCGGACCGCCGCCAAAGCCAAAAAAGTCGTCATCCGCTGACGCTCACCTGACTTAACTAAAATAGCCGTGTCAGCTTAGCTAAAGAAGCTAAAATAGCTAAGTTAGCTAAGACAAACAACCTGCTACATACCATAAAAAGCTCCGGCGCACGCGGCGTCGGAGCTTTTTTGGAGAGGAGTATCGGGCGCCGGAAGGCGGCCGGGGGTCAGTCGAAGGGGAGGAAGCGGGCTACGAGGTTGGCGAGGAGCTCTTGGGCCGTTTCGGCGGCGGCTTCGGCCTGTTCGCGCTCTCCGGCGGCCTGAAGGATGCGGGCCCATACACGGTAGGCGGCCGTGGAGATAAGTTCTTCGGTGAGGTCGGCAGGCGCGCTGAAGGTTACTCCCGCGTCGGTCCAGCTGAGGTCTTTGAGCCATGCGCGCACGGCGGCGACGGCAACGCGCAGCGCCTGCTCCACGTATACGCGGTAACGGCGGCTCTCGGCGGCCGTCAGCAGCGGCTGCCGCGCTACGTCGGAGGCGTCTGCGGCCGACGGGGCGGCGCTGTAATAGTGTCCGGCCGCACTCAGGCGACACAACTCGTTTTCTACGTTCTCGAAATTAATAACGTTCATTTTTGCTGTTTTAAATAAAAGTGACTAAATTTGTAGCGTGAAACCGGAGGCGGTTTCTACCACCATGAAATTCAATTGTAAACCGATAATATGAAACGAATCTTCCTTTTAGCTGCCTGCGCAGCTTCACTGTCAGCTTTTGCAACTGACTACACCGCTCCCGCCTTCGACGGGACCGCCGATGAGAAAACCGACTCCACCGGCTTCGTCTTCAAGGACATAAAGCTGGTCAAGACCGGCCCTGTGCGCGACCAGAACAAGTCGGGCACTTGCTGGTGTTTCTGCACCACGACGTTCCTCGAGGACGAGGTGAGACGCAAAGGGGGCCCGGAGGTCGACCTCTCGGAGATGTTCACCGTGAACCACGCTTACCGCGACAAAGCACGCAAGTACGCCATGATGGACGGTAAAATCAACTTCGCCCAGGGAGGCGCCGCCGCCGATGTCATCTACGTGCTCCGCAACTACGGCATGGTGCCCGAAAGCGTTTATTCGGGCCTGAACTACGGCGAAGGAAAACACTCCCACTACGAGCTGGCCGACGGCCTGCAAGGCTATCTCGACGGCGTAATGAAAGGGGGCAAGAAGAAAATGTCAACCGCCTGGCAGAAAGGCTTCGACGGCATCCTGGACGCTTACTTCGGCGAGCTCCCCACCGAGTTTACAGTGGACGGCAAGAAGTACACTCCGCAGTCGTATGCCAAAGCCCTTGGCCTCAACCCGGACGACTACATCAACATCACCAGCTTCACGCACCATCCCTTCTACCAGCCTTTCGCCCTCGAAGTGGCCGACAACTGGCTATGGGACCAGTCGCAGAACGTACCCATCGACGAGCTGCAGGCCATCGTTGACAACGCCATCGAAAACGGTTACACCGTAGTCTGGGCTGCCGACGTCAGCGAAGGCGGATTCAAATGGAAAGACGGCGTTGCCCTCATGCCCGAAGTGAAAACCGGCGACAACCTCGAAGGTTCCGAACTCGCCCGCTGGGTCAAACTCTCCGACAAGGAACGCGAAAACTCCACTTACGACTTCCACGGACCGGTCAAGGAGATGACCGTTACGCAGGAAAACCGTCAGGAGATGTTCGACAACAAGCAGACCACCGACGACCACGGTATGGTAATCGTGGGTATCGCCGAAGACCAGGAAGGCAACAAGTATTATAAGGTGAAGAACTCCTGGGACACGAACCAGATCTATGACGGCTTCTTCTACTGCTCCGTGCCTTACTTCCGCGCCAAGACCATGTCCATAATGGTCAACAAGGAAAGCGTGCCGGAGAAGATAGCCAAGAAAATCGGCATCGCTCCCGCCAAAGGGAAAAAGAAATAAATCCGCTTCACGGGATTGGAAGTGCGTCCACACGTGACGCGCTCCCGGGAACAGGCGTCGGCCCCGTCATTTTGGAGCCGACGCTTTTTTTGTGGATTTCAAGCCGGAGCGACCCTCGGTGTGGTGATGAGCGGCCGCGAATGGCCGCGTAGCAGGGTGAGTTCGCGTTCCAGATCGCGGCAACGCTTGCGCAACGTATCAACTTCGTTCTGAAGTTCCGCCACCACCTTGCGGTGTTCGGCGTTCTGGCGCTCCAGGTTTTCGGAGATGATGCGTATGGCACGCTCCAGCGCTTCCACCTCCGTGCCGAGCGCCGTGGCGTTCATCTGGCGTCGGTTCTGACGGTAAGTCAGAAGCATGTTAAGCAGCTGAACGACGGCACCGCCACCGAACAGCCCTATAAAAAGCTCTCTCATGGGAAATTTTTAAGTAAAAGTGAAAAAATTTTTGGGAATCGAAAAAATTCTAAAAAAGGCGATTGCAAATGTCGTGCCAGAAAGGGCGGGAGGGTGAAAAAACGATTAAGAAACGGCTAAAAAGTCAATATCAAAAATTTATATAAAACGCGTATAAACCCTATAACCCCATTCGGAATGGTATTTAAAATACAGCGTGAGACGGGTGAGGGGAACGAAAAGTGGCGTCACCGATTGCAAAAAGATAGTTACATAAAGCAAGCATCATGCGCACAAAACATATCAAAATAACAACAATGGCAAGTTTGTCATGTGAGGTTAAAAAGGACTAAAAACAGGGATAAAATAGAGCGATTTCAGAGAAAAACGCACATCTGTCGAAAAAAAGTTGCGAAAAAATTTCTTTATTAAAAATATTTGTTGTAACTTTGTGGCAGTTAAAAGATATGCAACCCAAGGTTATTATTATAGCATGGATACATTTGCGGTCAAATCGCGATGATTTCGCCGGGATATAAAATGATTTAGCAAGAATAAAAGTTAAGAAGCTATGGGATGACCGTCGATGTGAACCGACGAATCTCGGCCGCGAGACTCTCCCCGGTCAAGCGGCAAAAAATAATCCGGAGCCTTTCCCCAGGTCCCGGATTTTTTATTTGTCCCGAAACTCCAGCCTCATGAAAAAGCGTCACCCCTATAAAGCAAGCGCAAAATTATATGGAGCGCGAACCTCCCGGCCTGCGTAAACCGGGTCGGTGCCAATTTACGGAGGCCGCGTGGCCTACGCTCCCTATCAAGACGCCTCGGCTCCCTAAATTGCGGATTTGTGTATCGGTGCTATCTTAGCACGCCAACGGTCGCCGGAGGAATTCCGATGGCTGAAATTTTTGGGATAATGTGGTAGGAGGGAAATTGGTAGCCCCGTGGGGAATCGAACCCCAATCTAAGGTTTAGGAAACCCTTGTTCTATCCGTTGAACTACAAGGCCTTGTTCGGATGCTGCAAATTTAATGCTTTTTCCGCAACCTCACAAATTTTTCAACCGTTTTCGCGCTTTCGACGATTCCTAACCCGATGGTCAGGGGAGAGGGTCGTAGCCGCTACCCCCCCAGGGATGGCAGCGCGACAGGCGGCGCAGCGTCAGCCACAGCGCCCGGTACGGCGGGTATTTGCGGAAGGCCTGCAGGGCGTATTCGCTGCACGTCGGCGTGAAGCGGCACGACGGCGGAAAGTGCGGCGAAATGGCGCCGCGGTAGAAGGTTATCAGGCCTATCGCTATCCAGGAGAGCAGCTTTTTCATTGTAACGGTAGAGCGTGTTTTACAAAAACGGAAAGCCCGGCTATTCGTCGGGCGCCTCGGGGCCGAGGGCCGCGCCGAGTTTGCGTAGAAGCGTCAGGAGCGCCTTTTCCACCTTGGGATATGGCAACGTGCGGTCAGCGATGTAAATTATCGACATTGAGAGGGTGCGGAGCTGCGGGTCGGCTTCGAGGCGCTCTTTCAGCGCGAGGCGGTGCAGCCGGTATGCTTCGCGTATGCGGCGGCGCATCAGTACGCGGTCCACGGCGTGGCGCAGCTTGCGTTTGGGCACCGTAACCATCACTTGCAGAGTGTCGATACCGCGCGGCGCACCGTTGCGGAAACGACCGTCAAGTTCCGCGGCGTCCTGCGGCAGGAACGACAGCCGCAGCGGGTAAGCATACAGCGAGTCCCCCTCTCTGAAGACGGCCTCCACGAGGGAACGGAGCCGCAGCCTTTCGGGCTTGCGGAAACGCAAAGGATGGGACGGTTCGGTTTTCACATTGCAAAATTAGCAAATTCCTCCAAAATTTGCAAACGCGCGTGTCAATTCCTTTTCCTGCGCCGGAGGCTGTTCCACAGCAGGCGGCGCGGTTGGTCGAGCAGTATGGACACGCCGAAGACGGCCAGCAGGAAGAGCGCCGTCATCAGAACTGCCATCGGCCCCGAATACACCTTATATATATGGCGGCACACGTGGAGATACCGCTGGAAGAGGAACGGCGAGAAATGAAGCAGGTAAACGGCGAGTGCCGAAGCGGCGGCGAGATTCACCGCGAGGTTGCGGAAGTGTAGCGAGGCGAAGAGCATGGTCAGGGAGAGCGCCGACGTTACCGTCAGCGGCGAGTCGTACGCCAGCGTCATGGCGGGAATTTTCATTCCCTGGCGCAGGCTGAGCACTTGCCACACGGTAGCCGCCACGGTGCAGAGCAGGTAAGCCATGAGCCACATCCGCCAGCCGCGCCGCTGCCATTCCAGCCGCCGAGCAACGGCGCCGAGCAGGTAAAGCCCTACGAACGACAGCAAAGAATAGCCGCCGTTGAAACCGTCTGCCCCCATCACCCAGCCGTAAACGGTCTGGAAGAGATAGAACGCGGCTGTGACGACAGCCATCTGCCTGACGGTGGCCTGACGCAGCCACGCGTTGAGCACCGGCGCCAGTATCATCAGCCCCAGGTAGGAACGTATGAACCAGTGGTAATAGCCCGGCACGAAGGAGAGGCCTGCTGTTTTCCAGTCGATGTGTCCTCCGGGCAAACATGCGGCCACGGCGAGTGCCACGAGGGAGCAATAGAGCACCTGGAAAAGCAGCGAGCCGACGCCCCGGGGCGACGTGCGGATGGAGAACCATCCGGACACGAGCACGAAGCAGTTTACGGCAGGAAGCGCCAGCTGTTCGAGCAGGCATCGCAGGCTCACGCCCCACGCTCCGGCACCGAAATCGGAGGCCGACGGGATTCCCAGCGCGGCGAAGTCGGCGTGTAGCACCAGCACCATGAACATGGCCAGGATGCGCAGGCACTCTATTCCCGACCCACGTTCAGCCGGTGCCGTTCCGCCTGCGATGGCAGGCGCGCCGCTGCAGCGGCGCGCCTTCGGTATCTCGGGTTGTTCCACTTACTTCTTGCCGTCGTTTTGCTGTTTCAGAAGGTCGCGGATCTCGGTGAGCAACACTTCCTCCTTGGTAGGTTCGGGAGCGGGGGCCGGTGCTTCCTCCTCCTTCTTCTTGAACTTCATGATGACCCTCAGGCATACGAAGATGCTGAAGGCTATGATTAGGAAGTCCACTATATTCTGTATGAAGAGGCCGTAGTTTATGGCCACTTCCTCGACGGCGGCCGCACCGTCTACGGCAGCCTTCCCTTCGGTGATTACGTATTTTAGGTTCTTGTAACCGGCTCCCGGGGTAATGAGGGAGATTACGGGCATTATGATGTCGTTGACCAGCGAAGACACGATCTTGCCGAAAGCACCGCCGATGATTACACCGACCGCCATGTCAACGATATTACCCTTCATTGCGAATTCTTTAAAATCTGCTAAAAATTTACCCATGATAAATATAATTAAGTAGTGAAAGCGTTATATAGTGGCGAGTGGGCGGAGAGATGCGGAAGCGCCACTCAAAGAAACAACGCCTGCGGAGGCCCTAAGTATCATAAAAAAACGCCGGATAAGTAAAATTTCTGCTGAAAAACATGTTTATTTCAAAAAAAAGAGTTACTTTTGCGGCATAAAATAGAAACGCCGGACTCCGGCACCCTTTCTACAGGCAAAAAACAGACACAAAATTAGCAATAATACTTCAAAACCCAAAAATAAAAACAAACATGACAAAAGTTGGTATTAATGGATTCGGACGTATCGGACGTTTCGTATTCCGCGCTTCAACAAAAAGAGACGACATCGAAGTAGTGGCCATCAACGACCTCCTTCCGGTAGACTACATGGCCTATATGCTCAAATATGACACGATGCACGGCCGCTTCGAAGGCACAGTGGAAGCTGACGTTGAGAAGAGCGAACTTATCGTCAACGGCAAACGCATCCGCGTGACTGCCTGCCGCGACCCGAAAGAAATCAACTGGGGCGCTGTCGGTGCCGAATATGTGGTTGAATCAACAGGTCTCTTCCTGACCAAAGAGAAATCACAGGCACACCTCGAGGCCGGCGCAAAATACGTCGTTATGTCCGCTCCCTCCAAGGACGATACCCCCATGTTCGTCTGCGGCGTCAACCAGAACACATACGTTAAGGGCACACAGATCGTTTCCAACGCTTCCTGCACCACCAACTGTCTGGCTCCCATCGCCAAAGTGCTCAACGAGAACTTCGGCATCATCAGCGGCCTGATGACAACCGTTCACTCCGTTACAGCCACACAGAAGACCGTTGACGGCCCCTCGATGAAAGACTGGCGCGGCGGCCGTGCCGCCGGCGGCAACATCATCCCCTCCACGACAGGTGCCGCCAAGGCTGTGGGCAAGGTTATACCCGCCCTCAACGGCAAGCTCACAGGTATCTCGATGCGCGTCCCGACTCTCGACGTTTCTGTAGTTGACCTCACCGTCAACCTCGAGAAACCCGCTACCAAAGAGGACATCTGCGCCGCCATGAAGAAGGCTTCCGAAGGCGAACTCAAAGGCATCCTCGGCTATACCGAAGACGCTGTGGTTTCCTCCGACTTCCTCGGCTGCACCCTGACCTCAATCTTCGACGCAAACGCCGGCGTTTACCTCACAGACAAGTTCGTCAAGGTCGTATCATGGTACGACAACGAGATCGGTTACTCCAACAAAGTTCTCGACCTCATCGCCCACATGAAGAAAGTAAACGGCTAATCCCCAGCCCTCTTACCGATAAAAAGCTACCGCAACCCACCTCCGGGATGCGGTAGCTTTTTTTGTCGTGCTTCTGATTTGCGTTAACTTGACTCTCCTGAACAAAAAATGCACATATAAACACTTTTGACTAAGTCAACCAAAGGTAATACGATGGAAAAATATTGTATCGTTAACATACTTTAACTAAATCGGGGGGGGGGAGTAAATCGAATTTTATAGTTACCTTTGCAAAAGTTTATTTAAATTTCAACAAGTATTGTTATTCTTGCTGGAATCAACCCATGAAAACAAACTACTTATTTATTCACTAATTTAAATTATCATGAAGAAACTTACTTTCATGTGTCTCGCTTCTCTCGCGACGGTTGCGGCTTATGCAAGTCCGCTTTCGCCGATGAGCGAGAAAAAGCCCGTTCCTCAGGGTGACGAAATATCCGTCAACGGGCAGAGGAAGAAAACCGCACAAGTACCGCATGCCCTCAGTAGTAACGTCAGAAGAAACCAAGCCCCTGTTGTTGAAGCGCCCGATGGCGCAACCTACAGCTGCCGGATGAACAGCCAGGAGGAGTTTGATACCTTTATAAATGCCGACGCAAACGGCGATGGCACAAAATGGACGTTCTACACTAATGACTTCGGCATAGGGTATGCCGCCATCGGTTACAGCGCCACCCTGGAGATGAACGACTGGCTCATCTCTCCCGAGTTCGCCTTAGAAGCCGGTAAAAAGTATGTCATCAGCATCGACGCATGGGCCTCAAGCACTTCCTATCCTGAGAAAATTGCTCTTTACCTGGGCCAGGGAACCACTCCCGAAGACGCATCGATCACAGTCCTCGAACCGACGCTTGTCAACAACGGTAATCCTTGCGGCTTCGGTGGCGAAGTTACCGTTCCCGCATCCGGCAATTATCGCCTGATGGTCAAAGGGTGCAGCGACAGGGACAAGAGCACGCTCTGCGTCAACAACTTCAAGGTGTCGTCACCCGATGCCGTAGCGATTCCCACGGAAGTGAAGTACACATCCTCGGTCATCCTCGAGCAAGACTTCTCCGGCATCGGCGGAACTGAAGAGAATCCCGTGGACATCCTCGACTCCAACTTCAACATCATCGGTTACGACGGCTGGAGAGGTGTAGGCCTGAAAGGTGCCGGTGGAAAAATCCTGGTGCAGTGTAACGGCAACCCCGACGCACAGTTCGTGCCTAAACGAGCTACTTTCACTCAAGGAAACCGCGGCCGCGTCACAATCGAGGCATCCATTGCCGAACTCAGCGAGACTGCCGCCATGTTCAACAACTGGGAATACCTCATGTTCACCGGCATGGTCGGCTCTACCGATTGCCCGAATGGCTGGAAGTGGGGCGGCAACACCTCTGACTTCATCATGGACCTTCCCAGCGACCTTTCCACTGTTTCTACAACCAAAGAAGTATCCCTCATCGATTCCGGCACCCTTCTCGACGACAACCTCGCTTCCTGGGACATCGTCGAGCTTGGCGAATACAACGTCAACCAGCTTTCAGCCCGCATCAAGAGCGGCAATGAGAGCAACGTATATATCAAGAGTTACAAAGTAGAGGAGCTCGTCCCCGAGCTCGGAAACATACAGTCATATAAGTTCGACAACTACACGGCCGACGGATTCTCCGCATCATGGGAGCCTGTCGAGGGTGCCGAAAGATACGTCGCTTCCCTCTATATCGGCGATGGCAGCGGCTACTCCATGTCGCTGCTCGATAAGAAAGTGGTATCCGAGCCGAATGTATCCTTCAATACCGACACCTCCGACGGCCGCTTCCTCTACCTTATGGTCTATCCTGCCAACAGTGAATCACGCGGCAACGACGGCGCTATCTACCGTGTCTTCCTGGTCAACACCCCGACAGTCGGCCCCGTGGACAAGCCTGTCGGCAACAAGATTACCGTTCCCTACACCTGCGACTCCTTCGCTCACGAGCTGCAGATATTCGCACTTGCCGGAAAAACAAACGACGAGGCAGTGCCCGATTATACCATCGCTGACTTCGACTTCGCCGACTATGCCTCAATGGGAACTTCAGGAGAAGCCTATACCTATATTCTCGAAAACGTCCCCGGATGGATAATATATCCCCTTCCCGTCTATGACGACGGCGCCTTCAAGGGTAATAACGGCCAGGCTTCATGGCACGCTATGGACTATCAGACAGTCGAGGGCCGCTGCGCATACGATTTCAGCAACATCGACGGCAATGTCAACATCGATGTCACTGCCAGGACGGCAGGTTCGTGCTTCCTGACGGCAAGCCTCGTCACTTTCGACGAAAACAAAAGAGACTTCCGTCCATTCGTCTCGGAGTCTCAGCTACTTACCTCCGAATATCAGACGCTCCACTTCTCCCTCGACCCTCAGCATCAGGAGAATGTCTTCGTCCGTATTTCCATCGGCGGCGACACTGACAACTGGATTAAGGACGTTCGCGTAAGCTGCGCCCTCCCTGCCAATAGCATCTTCATGCAGCCCTATCTCACCGGCGCCATCGACCTGCGCAATTCATCAGCCACCTCGGGGCGGTTCGAGCTCAATGTGCCGCAGAATGTCGACAAAGTGCGCGTTGCAGCCCAGGCTTACCGCGGCCTCATCGACAGCAAAGGTACACTCTACTACAACGCCCTCAGCCCCTTCGCCGTTACTGACGTCCAGACACCATCATCGGGCATCAGCGACCTCCCCGACGGCAACGAGAACGGCACGCCTGTCTACTACAACCTCCAGGGACTGCGTGTTAACGATATGCCCGCCGGCGTATACATCAAGGTCGTAGACGGCAAGAGCAGCAAAGTAATCATTAAATAACTAAACAAACGTAAAATGAAACACTTTTCATTTCTTATGGCTGCCGTAGCCATAGCGGCGGCTCCCGCGATGGCGGTCACGTCATCACTCTCGGATCCCTTGGAGATGCCGTATTACGAAAGTTTTGCCGGCGCTCAGCTCACTTCTGCCGACTGGGAGGTAATCCCCATCTCCGGAGAGACCGCGACAATGCGGGCCATAACTTGGAATGAGGAACTCGGCCTGACTCCCTTCCTCAAGCGTGACAAGGGTATGTTTGAGGTGCTAAACGATAAGGTTGGCTCGTTCTACCTCCTTACTCCATACATCCGCGTGGCGGACAATGCAGAAGAAGCAGCCTTCGGATCGTCATACTTCGTTGGAAACGGAATGACTATCAACGGTGTGCATCAGATTGACGGCGGCGACATCACCACTGACAATAATCTCTCGCTATGGCCTTGCGACCCGATGAATCCCTCATGGGTGACAATGTCAGGAACCGGCTGGCCCAAGTACGGCACTTACGCCGGACAGGTGATGCGTTTCGGATGGGAGATAACCACTGACGGTACAGGTGGCTATTTCTGTCTCGACGAGGTATTCTTCATGGTGCAGGACATCTATGACTTCGGGCTGCTGCATGAACATGTGACTCCTGCCGCCCGTCCCGGACAAAAGATTACCGCCTCTGTCGATGTCGGTGTTTTCGGCAAGCTCACAAGCATGAACTTCAATGTCATCGCCAAATTCGACGGAACTCAGTTCGGTCAGCCCGTGCGTCCTCAGAGCAACCCCTGGGGAACAAACTATACCAACTGTGTATTCGAATACACACTGCCCGAGGATATAGCCCCGGGCGAGCACAATGTTACCTTCGAACTTACTTTTGAAGGGGACTATGCCGCTGACTCTGACAGCAATCTTGATAATAACGTAGCGTCGGCAACAATTAATGTCACCGGCGGTTACCTCCCCGGCGTCACCGGCCTCGCCGTCGCCGGAACGAAACTATCCTGGACTGCTCCGGCTACAGGCGTTCGCTTTATCGACGATGTCGAGCAGCACCGCTCGTTCGATGACGGGAATCTGGATGCTGTTTATCAGCTGCATCCTGTCTTTGACTATGATACTTTCCTATACTCCTTCGGGAATACCGGTAATATCGACCAGTATTCGGTGATCGATGCCGACGGCAAGGTGACTCTCGCTGACGAAAACTGGGCCGACCTCTGTGTGGACAACGTCTTCCACCTGATGGCCTGCACAGTCGCCGACTTCTCCGTCGAGACCGAGGGTCTCGATGCCGCTTCCGGCAACAAGGCTTTCTTGTTCTGGAGCAACCAGGACGGCACTCCTTGCGACAACTACCTCATCCTTCCCGAAATAAATCCCGACGACCGCAACATCTCTTTCAAGGCTCGCGCTTTCAGCTCCGACTGCCCGGAGACAATCGAAATAATGACTTCCTCCACAGGTATCGCCGCAGCCGATTTCTCTGTAAAGGAGACCCTTACGGTATCTTCGCCGGATTTCGTCCCCGTTGAATGCACAATCCCTGCCGGCACGAAGTATGTGGCTATCCACCACACCTCAGACGAAGGGTATGCTCTCGTTGTAGACGACCTCGAATATGCCATGAAGCCGCGCACTGTGACCGGCTACAACGTATATCTCGACGGTGTAAAGGTAAATGACGCTCCTCTCGGCACTACTTCATTTGAAGTTCCTGCGAAGGGCAATTACTCCGTGAGTGCAGTTTATCCCGAAGGCGAGTCTGCCGTGTGTACCCCCGTGTCGGTTTCTTCTGTAGGCATCTCGTCTGTTGAGGCCACGGACGCCCCCGCGCTATATTTCAACCTGCAGGGATTCCCCGTTGAGAACCCTCAGAAAGGCATCTTTATTAAAGTTACACCCCGCGGCTCCGAGAAAGTTGTACTCTGAGTCTTAGCTATATAAATTTACAAATCCCGGGGGCTCGGTTACCCCGGGATTTTAAAATACCCGGTAATGAAAAAAATTAGTACATTAGTTCTGGTTGCGCTGACGGTGCTCCCTTTGTATGCGCGTCATCTTTCGCCCGAAGAGGCTCTCTCGGCAGTGCTCACTTCGGCGCAAGCGAAGCGTGCGGCCCTTCCTGCAAGCTGCCGTTACTCTCTCGCATGGCAGACCAGCAACTGTAATATCTACGCTTTCAACCGAGAGGGAGGCGGCTTCATCATTGCTGCCGGCGATGACGACATGCCTGTTTCGCTTATCGGATTCTCTGATGACGGACGCATAGACCCCTCTGACATTCCCCCCGCTATGGAGGAATGGCTCGGGGCTTTCAGCAACGCGTCTTTTGACCTCCCTGTAAGGGCTGTGAGAGAGAATATCCCCCCGTTGCTCAAGACCAACTGGGATCAGAAAGACCCTTTCTGGCTTCTGACCCCTGTTTCTGACGAAGGGGATAGAGCTGTAACAGGATGTGCCGCTACTGCCATTGCCCAGGTTATCAACACTTACAGATATCCCGCCTGCGGCACCGGTCTCGCCACCGCTACATTTAAGGACAGTGAAATATCACTCCAGCTCGACGATTACCCCATAGATTGGGATAATATATGCGACAACTACGATGAAAACTCAACTGAAACACAGCGTCTGGCAGTCGCTAATCTGATGCGTGTAGTAGGTATGGCCATCAAGATGCAATATAACACCACTGCTTCCGGCACCCCCGTGGCCGACGAGATTCGCGGTCTTATAAATCATCTCGGCTATGACAGGTCGCTTCGCTTCCTTCGCCATGATTTCTTCACCAACGAAGAATGGAATGCTATGGTATATGAAGAATTGGCCGCAGGACGCCCCGTCGTCTACAACGGTTTCAATAACTTCGGCGGACATAGTTTCGTCTGCGACGGATACAACGGCTCTGCCGGCGATTACTTCCATTTCAATTGGGGATGGTCCGGCATGAGCAACGGCTATTTCCTCCTCACCGACCTTACCCCCTCGCAGCAGGGAACAGGCGGAAGTTCAGAGGGATACAACAAGAACCAGGAAGCTATTTTCCATCTCGTGCCTGAGTGCGGAACCACTTCGCGCATTCCCGTAATCGCACTCTATGGCGGTTTCGGCGTGAAGGTGGCATCGCTGCTCAAATCCAAAAATGCCGAGTTCTGCGCCGATGGTCCCGGCGCGTATGGTTACGAGGGTTTTTATAATGTGGACATCGACCCGGTCAACGTCAAATTCGGCATTCGGGCCGTCAATGAGGAATCAGGCGAAGAGACGGTAATTGCGGCACAGGAAGACTCGTCGCTATATCCCACCGCTCGCATCAAGACCTTCACCGTTGCCGGAAGCGATATGCCGGCCGAAGGAGTATATACCGTCACGCCCGTTTTCCTCTACGACAACCAATGGCATGACCTCTATCAGGATGCTACCTCGCGCAGACGCCTGACCATGACTATTACCTCCAGCCGCATGAAGTTCAGCTCCGAGAACGTTGCCGGTGCTATACGTCTGAGCGAAGTCTCCACTGACCCCGACTCGGAATATATCAATGGAAAACCCTTGCACGTATCAGCTGTAATTCATGCCGACAATGCAGACTTCGGTGGAAACATAGTTCCCGTACTGTGTGAGGGTAATGTCATTGTAACACACATGTCACCCATTAATGTGTCGGTTCAGGCCGGAGAAACAAAACTCCTCGAATGGAATGAGCCTTTTGCCGACAAAGTCAGCGACGGTGAATATAACTTCTTTATAGTACGCGAATCCGACTATAAAGGTCTGTACGGACCCAAGAAATTGACCGTGAAAACTGAAAATGGGGTAGAGGTGGTCGTGAAACCTTCATTAAAAACCGAATACTACAATCTCGAGGGAATAAAAGTCTGCAACCCCCGGGTCGGAGACATTTATATAGAACTTCGTGGAAATACTTCACGCATAATACGATTCTGAACCTAATCCCCGTCCCGCTTACCGATAAAAAAGCTACCGCATCCCCACGCCGGGGTTGCGGTAGTTTTTTTTCTCTCAATCCGGGGAATCAAGGATTCATGTCATGTCAACAAGTCGTAGTAATACATTCGAGTCCTCAACTCTTCTTCCGCATTTATATTAATCAAGTTTCTGACAAATAAGAAAACTTGAGGTTTAAGGGTTTATGGCGCTTCGCACTGTTTAAGAGTTTAAGAATTCCCGGCACAACCTTAGCGTTAAACAACAAGCCAACGGATATTCGCCGCGTCATGCTAAACTTTAAACCGCGCTTTAGCGCACTAAACGACCTCTAAACCTCAACTTTCGGTAAATCCGGAAGTTGAATATTAAGAAGTTGAATATTAATATGTGCGGTGGTTTTTGTTAGTTTTCCTCTGTTTTCGGCGGTTTTTCTTTGTGGAATGGTGAAAATGATTTACCTTTGCATCATAAACATTGAAAACTATGACTAAAACCCTTACTTTCCTTTCGGTAGCGTTGTTCGCGGGCGTGGCGTTCACGTCGGCGGCCGACACGTTCGCACCCGCCTCCTTACGTAAAACCGGTGTCGCTCCGGCGGCCCAATCCGCGGCTCACACCGCTTCCGCTTCTATGCCTGAAATCGACGGCGTGGTCGTTGCCGCCTCCAACTGGGGAGCCAACGCAAAGCCCGGTTTTTACAGACTCCCCGTCGCCGACGGCGAAGAGTTTTCCCTCATCGTCGACGAAGCCTACGGCAGCGCCGTGGTGAAGGACAACCGCCTTTACACCATCGCCCGAATCACTATGCCGGAACTCGACATCGACTACCCCCGCCTCACCGTCTACAATCTCAAGACCGGCGAGGAGATTTACTTCGAGAATTACTATTCCAAAAACTGGAGCATACTCCCCGTGGACATGGACCTCGACCCCGTCACCGGCGAAGTGTATGCCATCACCTACAACAGCTCCATGACTGGCTACCAGCTCTCGGTGCTGACCTTCACCGACAACAGCGTGACGAGCCGCAAGGTGGCCGACATGGCTGGCAACTGGAACGCCGTGGCCTTCGATGCCGACGGCCAACTCTACGGCATCAGCAAGGTAAACAACAGTGAGGGCTACTGCGTCTCCTCCACCCTCAACAGGATAGACAAAGCCTCCGGCGCCGTCACGCCCATAGGCGAGACGGGGATGCAGCCCGAATACATGAGTTCGGCTGCCTTTGACCGCTCCACCGGACGCCTCTTCTGGAGCGTGGCACCAGCCGACAATACCGGTCTTCTGGCTGAAATCAACATCGCCACCGGAGCCGCCGCCACGGTTTACAACTTCCCGAACAACGAGGAAGTGCTCGGCCTCTACGTCCCGGCACCGGCCGCCGATGCCGACGCTCCCGCAGCAGTCACCGACCTCAAGGCCAACTTCACCGGCGGCAGCCTCTCCGGCACCGTCTCCTTCACCGCCCCGACTACCCTCTTCAACGGCACGCCCGGCGTCTCGGCACTGACATACGAAATACGCGCCAACGACCAGGTAGTTGCAACCGGCAACACGCAGTATGGCGCGGAAGTGTCGGCTGACATTACCGTGCCCGCAGCCGCTTTCTACACCATCAAGGCAAGCGTCAGCAACGCCGTCGGCAAAGGTCCGGACGAATACGTGGAACTCTTCATCGGCAACGGCATACCGCAAGCACCCACCCCGCGCGCCACGCTCAACGGCGGTAAAGTGACCCTCTCATGGGAACCCGTCACGGCATCTACCGACGGCGGATACATTGACCCGGCAGCCGTCACCTACACAGTGCGCCGCCTCCCCGGCGACGTAGAAGTGGCCTCCGGCTTCACCGCTACCATGTATGAGGACGTCCTCCCCGCCACCGACAATTTCACCGTCTACACCTACACCGTCAGCGCCGAACACGCCGGAATCTCCTCCGAACCCGGAATGACCCGCGGCGTGGCCGTAGGCGAAATCGTACCCCCGTACCTCCAAACCTTCGACTCCGAAGACTCCCTGGCCGGATGGACACTCATCAACGCCAACGGCGACTCCCGCTTCTGGATGTGGAGCGATCTCCAGAACCTGCGCATTGGCTTCAGCGCCCAGACGCCGAAGGACGACTGGGTAGTGACCCCTCCCGTAGCGCTCAAAGCCGGTGTGACCTACACTTTCAGCTTCGACATATACGGCGACAGCGCCGACGACACCGAATGTGTGGAAGTGAAAATGGGCGACGCCAACAACGTAGCAGCACTCACCACGGCACTCCTTGTTCCCACCGACATCAACTCCACCAAGCCCATGAACCTGAAAATGCTCGTTAAACCGGCCGTCACCGGTGCTTACTTCATCGGCATCCACGCCATGTCGGAGCCAGACAAATACATGCTCAACCTCGACAACGTGAAGATAGAAGAAGGGGACCACACCGCCATCTTGGGCATCGAGGCCGACGGCGCCGCGCAGGCCATCTACCGCATCGACGGCACGCGCGTCCCCGCCGGCACCCCGCTTACCCCCGGCCTATACATCCGCAACGGCCGCAAAATAATAGTCAAATAACCCGACCCGCAGCATATATGAGGGTGTATCAAAATTCTGA
>DKVK01000010.1 GCA_002491165.1 Porphyromonadaceae bacterium UBA7180 | reverse complement strand
ATAGGCTTCCGACTTATGGCTTAAGGTTATTTTCTGAGGCGGAAGACTTTGTTGCCAGCTTTCACCAGGTATACTCCGGCGGGGAGGGCGGAGATGTTGAGGTTGTTGTTGCCGGCGAGGACGCGGAGACCGGAGGTGGCGTAGATTTCCACGAGAGTGTCATCGGCAACGCCGTTTACAGTCAGCAGGTTGTCAGAAACGCGCATGATGATGTCATCGGCTGCTATTGCTTCGATGCCGACGGGAGCGGCCGACTGCCGTACGCGCAAGCGAACGTTACCGCCGTCATTGGCCACTACAACAGTCTTGGAGCGCTGTGCCTGCGAGGGCTGGGCGGAGAATCGCACTGCGTAGCTGCCGTCTTCGCGGGTCACGGGGAAGACTTTCAGCCAGTCGTAAGTCGCGCCTTCGGCCACGAGGGGTATGCGGTTTTCACCATCCTCCACCCACCAGTTTTCGGGAGCGTTGGAAGCTTTGAAGTCGACTTCTGCCGTGCCGGTGGTGGCGTCGAGCTGCATAATCTGCTGGTTTTCGTCCACAAGCGTCACGAAGTGGTATGTGCCGTTGAGGCTGAGCATCAGAGCCGACGAGTAGTCCTGAAGAGCTTCCGCGGCTGAGTAGAACACCGACTCGCCGTTGATGTCGTAAATCATGTAGCAATAGTTGTGGGCTGCATCGTTGTGTACCGACTGTGCGCAGGCTGCGAAGGTGCGCACCTTCGGATTGTTGGCGTAGCCGCTTATCATCATAAGCGTATTTCCGGTCATCACGTAAGGCTCGGAGAGTGTGAACTTGACGGGATAGAAGCCGAATCCGGAGATGTCGGAACCTTTGACCTTTGCCATTGCAGCGGGAGTTTCGGCCACTGTACCGCGGTCGTCCACGGGGAAAATTTCGAGCAGGAACTCGGCATCGGCATCGGCGTCATATTCGCCCAGTGTCAGCAGCACGTCGGTAACTGTGAGCGGTGCCGGCGGAGCCATGAAGAGGTTACCGAATTTGGTCTGGGTGATACCTTTGCCCCAGCCCCCTGGGGTATGCGTGCCGTAGACGTAGTCGGTGGTGTCGAGATACGGTGTGATAAGGCCTTTGTGCTTGTAGTCGTAGTTGCCGACGTACATCTCCTCGCTGACGCCTTCCCATACGAAGTCGGGCACTTTGCCTCCGAAGAAGATACCACCCTGCTGTTCATCCTTACCGTCGTATGAGAAGATGTCGGAGTTGGTGGCGTTGGAGGCTGTAAGCATCGGCCATTTCACAAGCTGACCTTCGGAGTAAGGATAGTTCACCACGGCTTCGCCATCGTTGATTATGCGTCCCACGCTGCCGTCGGCATCGTAGAATGTCCACTGGTTGGCGGAAGTGTAGATGTTCGATCCGGCCGTCCATGTAATGTCGGTGTAAGCGGGCATCAAGGCTCGCGAGTCGGGATAGACGGTCAGCTCGTCAGACATACCCACGAGCAAGTTGCCTTCGGGGATATTGTACTCTGCCACGGCTGAAGGGGCGGCCACGGTGATACCGTCGACAGCTGCCGAGTTGCCGCATAATCCGCCTTTGGAAGCATTGGTGTAGCGGAAAGCGAGTTTCACGTTCTTGCCATAATAGCGGGCGAGGCTGACGTTGTAGTTGGAGTAACCGAGTTCGGCCATCACATCATACATCTGCGAGTCGGTCATCTGCGAGCAGACATCATCGGTCACTTTCCAGAGGGAAGTCCAGTTGGCGCCATTGTCTTCGCTGACGAGCACCTCCATGTCACATTCCACTTCGCTGCGGTCGTATGCCATTGTATCCCAGTCGAAGCCATAAGCGGCACCGTAGTCGAACTCCAGGAGGAAAAAGAGGTCATGTCCTTGACCCACGGTGAATTGCGGCGAAATGAGCCATTCGTCCTGTGGCGAGGCTTGTCCCGAGATGGTTTCGCCTTCACCATTTTTGTATGACCAGTTGTAGGTGAAGTGTACCCATGCTTCCTTCACGCCGTCACTGGTGATTCCGGTCCAATATCCGTCGCCGGTATCCTGGACGCACCATGAATTGTTGATATTGTGCTGGCACATCTCCATAGTAGGCGTATTGGCGGGCGTGTTTATCTCGGTCCACCCTTCGGGCAGCCAGTCGAGCTCGCCGTTATGGCCTTCGAAACCTTCGTAGAACGAGGCGTCGGCGGGAGCGCGCATGGGCACTTTGACGCGGCCCGGGGCTTTCGATACTTTGCCGCCGCGCACCATGTCGCAGAAAATGCGGCCCCGTGCGTCGCGGACTACGCGTTTCGTCACACCGTCGGCCAACTGCTTCCGGGCCAAGACGGTACGCTGTTCGTTTACGGTGGAGAGGGATTGCGAGCGCTTTTCGGGCGCCGCGTCGCTGCGTGTTATGATGTCGGCCGATGCCTGCAATGCGGGCATCGTGCAAAGCGCCGTTACAGCGAGTGTAGTAAAAATTTTCATAAAAAAGCGGTTAGTTGTTTGGGCAATAACATTTTTCCGATTCCCAATAACGTCGTTATCGCGAAGACGTTCCGTGGAATCGCATACAAAGGTATGCAATTTCTTTTATCCATGCAAGTTCCAACGTCAAAAAATAAAAAAGTTGTAAATAAGTTAAGATAAGATACGGAAGCCGCAGATACCGAAGATCCATGGCTTCCATATACATCGTATCTCTAAATCCAATTAAAACGAGGTGTTGAATCCGAGTACGGAGCCTGTGTTGATGTTCGTCAGGTCTCCGGAATAAGACTGGGTATAGGGATTGTACCAAAGTTCTATCGTCTCGAAAGGAGCGTTACCGTCCTGCGGATTGTAGCTTGTCAAGTCTAAGTTATAGCACCCCTCGGCCGCATTTGTGCAGGTGCCGCTGAGCTTGAACCAACTGCTCGCCTTCTGGCCGTTTTTGCTGAGCGTGGTTTCGTAGGCATAACGGCCCGTTACTTTTCCGGAGGATGATACCTTGATTTCCATCCTGATGGGATAGTCGGAGCCATTATGGGTCACTGTCCCGTAAGATGTATTCCCGCCGTTCAGCTCGGGGCAGGATATTACGTCCTGCTCCTTCACTACTTCCGAGTCCACTACCACTTCCGAATCGTATGTAGGTACATGGTCACCGCCTGTTTTTAGATTCATGAACAAGAAGACGACGAGAGCGAGAACCGATGCCCCCAGCACGTAAACAATCCAAACCGGGAACTTGGAACGGCGGCCTCCCGTGTTGCCCCCGGGATAGTCACCTCCATGATAACCACCCCCGGAATATCCTCTGTTGCCGCCGGAATAGCCGCCGCCCGGATAACCGCCGTTGCCGTCAAAGACTTTGGTGTCGTTCGCGGCACTTCCTCCCGTCCCTTGTGACCCGCCGGGAGGAGGCGGAGGTGTTCCGGCGCCGGAGAGCAACCCGCGGAACTCCGCCACATTCTGCGGGCGGTGTGAGGCCTGCGGCTCCATGGCGCGGTTTATCACATAGCGCATCCGCTCCGAAACTACGGACGGGAAACTGAGTTCTATACCGCTGGTGACGCGTTCGATGGCGTCTACGGGCTTCCGTCCGGTCAGCATCATGTAGAGCGTGGCGCCAAGCGCGTAGATGTCCATCGTCGGCTCCGGCGCCTTCATGGTAGAGGAGTACTGCTCCGGCGCGGCGTAGCCCGGCGTCATCCCCACGTTGGTCGTCGTTGTAGTGTGGTACTCGCCGTCGGCGATGAAGATTTTCGACGTGCCGAAGTCGATGAGTACCGGGTCCCAATTGTCGTCGAGCATGATGTTGTCCGGCTTTATGTCGAGGTGAATCAGTCCCTCGGAATGGATGTATTCCAGCGCGCCGCACACTTTCTCTATAAGTGCCAGTGCCGCCGGTTCCGACATCGGGCCTTGCGTGTCCACCAGGTTGCGCAGCGTCCCGTTGCCGATGTAGTCCATAACGTAATAGGCGGTGCCGTTCTCCTCGAAGACGTCGGTGACGCGCACCACGCCGGGGTGGTGCAACTTGGCTATAAGGCCGGCTTCGCGCTTGAAGCGCTCCTTCATCGTGGCCACTAACTCGCGCGCCGAATTTGTGCCTACCGACACCGTGCCGTCGGTGCCTCGGTTGCAATACTGTTCGGTGTAGAACTCCTTTATGGCGAAGCGGGTGCCGAGAGCGGTGTGCCGCACCTCGTAGGTGCAGCCGAAACCGCCGCTGCTCAGGAAACGCGTTATCTCATACTTGCCGCCGCAGAGCGGCGTGCCGGGTTGCAATGGTGTCATATCTCGTATCTTATTTTGTCAGTTCTCCGGTATCGGAAATTTTCAGCGGGGATTCCGGGAAATCCTCCAGCGAGAGTTTCTTTATCTGTCGCGCGGCGGCATGTCCCGGGTCGAGGCGCGGGCCGATCCCTTTCTGCTGCGTCATGCTGTGGATTTTGCCGCCGAGGAAAGTGCCGTCCGGGCGCACCGTCACCTGCACGAGGGGCGCCTGCCCGGTGAGTCCGGCTATCCCCATCCGGTAAGGTGTGCAGAAGTTGCCGAGGCTGTACATCACCAATCGGTCCTTGTACACCTCCATGCCGCGCACCAGGTGCGGCCCGTGCCCCCAGACTATGTCGGCCCCGCAGTCGATGGCGGTGCGGGCGAATTTCCACACGTCGCCGCGCGGCCAGCCGTGGAAGACTTCCTCCTTGCGCGGCACATGGGTGTAAGCCGCTCCCTCGCCGCCGGCATGGAGCGCCACCACAAGTATATCGCAATGCTTGCGAAGCTCCGTCACGGTGCGCTTAAGCTCCTCAAGGTCAAGGGCCGAAAGCGTGGTCACGCCGGTGCTGAAGCCGGTGAAACCAATCTTCACTCCGTTCTTCTCGATGACAGCCGTAGGCGCCACCCCGCGGATACCGGCCGACGCTATCCCCGCCTTCTCCAGCACGGAGTGCGACGATTCAGTCCCCTCCACGCCGAAGTCGTTCGCATGGTTGTTGGCCAGATTCATATAGTCGAAGCCTTCATCCTTGAACACCTGCGCCATGAACGGCGGAATGCGGAAGGTGAAGCAGAGTTTCGGATCTTTGCAGAATTTCGGAGTGCCGCCCTCGATGAGTACGCCCTCGAGATTGCCGGCCACGACATCGGAGGCCTTGAACACCTCCCGGCAGTCGGCGAAGAGTTCCTTGCCGCCGTCTTTGGGGACGTAAGCGCCCTCGGGCGATTCGGGGAAGGTGGTTCCGGGCATGATGTCACCCATGAAGGCGAAGGTCAGCGAGTCGGGAAGCTGTTTCTGCTGCTGTTCGGCCACGGCGCTGTCGCTGTCGGAAGCCGGGGAGGCACCGTGCTGTTTGCCCTGCGAACAGGCGGTGGCGAGAGCCGCGATAAGGAAAGCCGCAAATAAAAGACGTTTCATAGATTTATATATTTTTGCAAATTTAGTTATAATTTCCGGTTTAAGCAAAAGTCCGGAAGTATTTGTAGCATAATCGGCAGCAGATCCACCTTTCCGGAGACAGCCGTCATAATGTCACCGGTCTCCGGCCGCCGCACAAATTTCAAATAAATATACCTTCTTTTGTCCGGCTTTTCTTGTGGCGCCGGAAAGTTGTCCGGCGCCCGGGACGGGAACGCAGCTATACCTGCGCCCATGCCGCCCTCCGGTTTCCCACAATCCTGAATTTATACTCAAAGTGGTAAAATATACCAAAATCACAGAAAACAGGTTTACTCTAAAACCTATTCCGGCGATAAAAATGAAGTTTATAACTATTTACTGTTCAATGTTTTAAAGCCGTTTTAACATAATTTAACATTTCGGGGGAGGGTA
>DKVK01000016.1 GCA_002491165.1 Porphyromonadaceae bacterium UBA7180 | reverse complement strand
TCGGCTGTTGTTTTATGGATTAAAGAAAAATTAAGGTGAAGAATTATGGCGGAACCAAATAGTTTTCGTAACTTTGCGGCGTGATTGGTGACCCCCATTCCCATGCAGGGAGACCCGGAGCGGAGAGAGCTTCAAAATCCGGGTGTGGGTCGCAGGGACGCCGTGCCGACGGCACGCGCCCCGAATAGGGAATACGGTGAAAATCCGTTACAGTACCCGCTGCTGTGAGTTCCTGTCCCGCCGCCGCACCGGCAAATCGGGGCACAAAAGAGTTTTGCAATGAGGCGCTACCGGGCCTCACAACGTCACTGGCCGAACCGACGGCCGGGAAGGCGCGAAATTTCGGAACAAGTCAGAAGACCTGCCAATACCACCATTGGATAATACCGCCTACGGGACTATGGGCTCAACTTTTTCCTGAAGGACTCACGCCGTCATACGGCAACCGGTTTCTTCTTTTGATTTTGCAGACTCTGCCACGGCCGCTCCGGCCCGGCATAGCAATCCCGTTTACGCAGTATTTACCTCTGCCGTTACGGGAATTATTTTTTCATAATATAACCTCATAAGTATGTGCTCGAAATTATTTAAAGTATCGCCTCATAAATTTTGCGGCGAACTTCCGAATCCGGCTTCAGTCTCTATGGAACCCCATAGCGCCATCAGCCGAATCCAAAATTTCATCCACATACTTCATAATCCACTACGATAAATAATTACAAACACATACTTATCAAAATGAAGAAACTTTTACTCTTTGCAATCCTCTCCGGCATGGCTGCAACAGCCATGGCCGACGGCGACATCATCACCCTCGACCTCACGAAGGCCACGACGGAACTCACCTTCAACGCCACGACAGGCGCCTGGAACGGCACTTTCAACGATGACGAAGAGGTGATAGAAAGCCAATGCTTCCTCTTCCTGCACAATTCCATGTCGGACTACCAGACGTGGTGGGGATTCACGGCCTCCAACAGCGCCAACAACGGTATGCGCGACGACTACGTCACTTACCAGTACAGCAACATGGCCAAAGGCGGCATCATGTTGAAAGAAGACGGCACAGTGGACCTCGACGAACACGGGGCTCCGAAATGCTCGGCCGATGTGCCTTATCTCGTGGCATATTACAGCCCTTTCATGGGTCAGCGTCCTCTGGACATGATTTTCAACGACGTCTATAACTACGAGCCGCAGGGTTGCTACGTGAACCTCAACAGCTGGACATATTACACCATTCAGGACGGCAGCGGCCTGAGCCGCGCCTTCACCAACGGAGATAACTTCAGCCTCACTATCCACGGCGTGGGTTCCGACGAAACGGAGAAAACAGTGGAAGTGACACTGGGAAAATACGACAACGGCGACCTGACGCTCAACCGCGGCTGGCGGTACGTGGACCTCACACCGCTGGGTGAAGTCAACGAACTTTATTTCACCATGAAGTCTACCGATGCCGGTGCATACGGCGCACACCCGACTACTTCTGCCTCGACAAACTGCAGGTGAAGCGTGTGGCCTCAGATCCGACGGCGGTGAACGGCATCGCTGCCGACAGCCGCGAAAACATCAGGTATGACCGCGCCACCAAGATGGTCAGCGTGCAGGGCGCGGACTTCGCCGCCGTCTACGACACCGCCGGCAACATGGTGATGAGCTCGGAGCAGCCCGCTTTCTCGCTCGAATATCTCCCCGCCGGAGTCTACGTGGTGAAAGCCGGCAACGCCCGCATCAAGATAGCCCGCTAATCCGCATCACAAATTTGCGCCGGAAACAGAATCTTCTGAAAACACCCGGCGACCCTTTCCCGAAAGGAACAGTTTCATAAAAGAATAGTATATAGATTGTCCCGAGTCCGGGTCCCGCCGCAGCGAAAGCGGAGGGTCCCGGCTTTTTTATATCCATGAATACAATTGTCCCGCATTCCGGAATGCCGGAGTGCGGGACTGATATTTTGGAGGGTGTTTAAGGTCGTTAACGTCACTATGGTAATAAAAGGACACTAAGGACGTGAGAGCGTCGAGGTGGGTCAGTGTACTTCTACTACGGTGGTGGGAGGAAGCATGGAGTTGCGGGCGTCGACGGCTTTCACCACATTGTCGGCCAGATCGGCGAAGGCCTGCGCTTCGGGATTGTCCGAGGCTTCGGTGCCGCTGCCGAGGTTCAGGGTCACCGGTGTGCCGTTGTCCATCTTCTGGCATATGTCGGCCACCAGCGGAATCTGAGCGAGCAGCTTGATGCCTGTTTCTTCGCAGAGCCGGCGGCCGCCGTCCTGTCCGAAGATATAGTATTTCTCCTCGGGGTGGGGTGCCGGGGTGAACCATGCCATGTTTTCGACGAGGCCGAGGATAGGTACGTTCACTTTCTCGCCGGTGAACATGGCGATGCCTTTGCGAGCATCGGCAAGCGCCACTTCCTGCGGTGTGGAGACCACAACGACGCCGGTGATGGGGAGTGTCTGCACCAAAGTAAGATGAATGTCGGAGGTTCCCGGGGGCATGTCGATCACGAAGTAGTCGAGGTCTCCCCACCAGGCTTCGGTGATGAGCTGTTTGAGGGCGTTCGAGGCCATCCCGCCGCGCCATAACACCGCGGAGTCCTTGTCTACCACGAAGCCGATGGAGAGCATCTTGATGCCGAATTTGCTTACCGGCTCTATATAGTCCTTGCCCTCCTGGTTGGTGATGAAAAGTTTCTCGTCTTCGACGCCGAACATCTTGGGCATCGACGGGCCGAAAATGTCGGCGTCGAGCAGACCGACTTTGTAACCTTTGGCGGCGAGGGCCACGGCGAGGTTGGCGGCGACGGTGGATTTTCCAACGCCCCCTTTGCCGGAGGAAACGCCGATGATGTTCTTCACCCCGGGGAGCGGCGAAACGGGTTTCTCGGCCACCGGATGGCGGTATTTCACGGCGATGCGTCCCTTGATGTCGACATCGGGAGCTACGAAAGTAGTGATGGCTGTTTCGGCGGCGCGCACCACCGAGCGGATGAACGGGTCGGTGGGACGGTCGAAAATCAGCGAGAAGGAGACCTGGCGGCCGTCGATGCGGATGTCGTCTTCCACCATTTCGTTTTCAACAAGGTTCTTGCCGTTGCCGGGATAGCGGACGGTCTTCAGTGCGTCGAGGATGAGGTTTGGGTATAAGTGTTGTTCCATGTAGGTTTAATCATTTAAGGCAGCTAATTGTTCAGGCATACACTGCGCCAGTCCGCGGGGGAAGCTGGTATAATCGTCATGCTCGATGTCGTCTTCCTGCGGGTCGGCGAGCGGGCCGTCGGCGGGGAGGGTGAATTCTATCAGTTTGATGCGTTTGCCGCGCGAGAGCCATTGCTTCTCGTAGTGGGTCTTGATGGAGGTTACGGCGTCGGCGAGGCCCGAGCTGTAGAGGTCGGAGGTTTCGGCGAGCAACGGCAGGGAGTTTTCGTGCACCAGCCGGGATGTGAAAGTGTAGAGGAAAGGGGAGTCGGTCTTGAGGTGCACCGTCCCGCCGGGCACCAGGATGCGGCGGTAGAGCTTAAGGAAGCGTGCCGAGGTGAGGCGGCGCCGCGTCTTCTTCATCTGCGGGTCGGGGAAGGTAATCCATATTTCCGACACTTCGCCCGGCGCGAAGAAGGAGTCGATCTGCTCTATTTCGCCGCGCAGGAAGGCCACGTTCCTCAGTCCGAGGGCGGTAGCCTCTTTGGCGCCTGACCAGATGCGGGCACCCTTGACGTCGATGCCGATATAGTTTTTCTCAGGGTCTGCCTTGGCCAGCTGCACGGTGTATTCCCCGCGGCCGCATCCCAGTTCGAGCACTATCGGGCGGTCGTTGTGGAAGAAGTCTTGGTGCCACCGGCCCTTAAGCGGGAACGGCTCCCGGCTGAGGCGTGCCCAGGGGTATTCGAAGACGCAGGGGAACGTCTTCATTTCAGCGAATTTGCGCAATTTGTTCTTGCCCATGTTCTCTCTTTTCAGCGGATAAAAAGTTTGTCGGTGTAGGTCTTTCCTTCAGCGGTGCGCGAGGTAACGACCAATACATTGTCGGGGGTGTCGAGCTTCAGCGAAGTCTCGCAGGCGTCGGGTGCAGCGGAGGCGACGATACGTCCGTCGGTGCCGTAGACCGTCACCCGGAGGAGCGTTTCGCCGCTGCGCACCGTGACTTGTCCGCCCGAGTATGTGACGCTATAAGCGTTGTCCGCAACGTCATCGATGCCTTTGGCACCTACTACTTTGAAGTCGCGCCAGCCGGGGGCGTTTGCCCAGTCGAGGATATATTCCGGCGTTACCAATAAAGTGATTTCAGACTGCTGTAGGCCATCGAACGTGCGTTCCGTTACCGACGGGATGTTGACTCCGAGCGGGCGCACATCGATTGATTCCAAAGCTATAGCGTCGGCAAAGACGCCGTCGCCGAGCGAGGTGACTGTTTCTGAGAAGGTGATTCTCCAGGAACCGGTGCCGGCAAAGGCGTAACTGCCAACCTGCGTGGCTTCGGCGAGAACGTCCGTGGTGTTGAGCGCGGTGCAGTAGGCGTAGATGGCGTCGGCGATTACCGGCGAGGACGATGCTACGGAAGAGAGACTGCTGTCGCCGAAGTAAACGCCCGTGACGTTAGGCTCGGCAAGAGTCACGGCCGAAGATTTCAGCTCCGTGGCTTTGGCCAAGGCGAACGGTGCGGTTTCTACAGAGGAGGTGGCGGAGATGTTTTCAACTCCTGTTCCGGCAATGGCCAACTCACCGATGTGGCGCACTGTGCGCGGCAACGACAGTTCGTTGAGTGCCGTGCAGCCGTCGAAGGCGTGTGCCGGCAACTCCGCGATGCCCGTAGCCGAAAGGTCGGCCTTAGCGAGCATTGAGGAGCCTGCGAAGGCGTATTCCCCCATCTGCGTGAGGGAAGCCGGGAAGTTGATTCTCTCCAACGCCGGGCACTGTGCGAAGGCGCTTTCCCCGATGCTTAGGATACCTTCCGGGAGCTGTACTTCAGTGACGGAGGAGGCGGTGAAGGCGTTGTCGGGAATGGAGCGGAGCGCGACCGGGAGGATTACGGTGCGAATCTGTGAGCCGGCGAATGCGCCCATGGGGAGGGCATTGGCGGCGAACGAGCGGGCGCCGAAGAATAGCGGACGTGCCGCCACGTATGAAGCTATGGTTATGCCGGAGAGGTCGAGCGTGTCGAGCGTCGCTGTGCCAAGGGCGCTGATGTCGCGGGCGTCGATGGTGCCGCGCAACACGAGGCTGCCTGACTCTATCTTTTCGGAACGGAGGAAGCTTCCCAGTGCGCCGGGCGATACGTCCAGAACGTGTGCAGAGGCGCCGACGCCCGGCGCCAGCCCCCCCGTGAGGATGACGAGTGACAATAGACGTTTCATAATCAATTGACCACTAATATTTTACCTTTTACTGAAAGACTCTCGTCGCCGGGGCCCGAGGATGTGAGGATGAGGTATACGCCCGAGCGCACGCGTTTCATCTCGGAGTTGGTGCCGTCCCAGCGCACCATTCCGCCTTCGGCCGGACCGAGTTCCTTGACCAGGTTGCCGGCGGCGTCGGCTATCTTGACGATGCCGTTGTCGGGGGCGTTCTCGATGGTAATCCATCCCATGTAGTCGGGGCGCACCGGGTTGGGGTATACGCGCACTTCGGAGCCGGAGGAGGAGCCGGCGTCGGAGGCGCTGCCGCTCATGAAGAACTCGGCGAGGCCCTTGTCGGTGCCCACCATCATGGAGCCGTTCTCCGGATTGTAGCAGAGGCCGTAGACGTTGTCGGAGGGAATCTGCGAGTTGGTGGTGTTGAGTTCCCCTTCAATCTCGCGACCGTCGGACGAGGTGATGATGATGCCGCCTCCCTTGGTGCCGAACCATTTCCGGTTATGGTTGTCGGACGCGATGGCGTTGACCGGCACATTGTCGAGCAGGTAATCGGCCAGGTTGGTGCCGTCGTTGCGGGCTACTTTGATTCGGTTGAGCGTGGATGGGTCCTGCATGAAGCTGCGTGGCTGGAAGGTGAACGTTCCGACCTCGCTCTTCACCCAGCACAGTCCGGTGGAGAGGTCTTCATAGATTCCGCCGCTATAATTGTTCTTTATGCTGTTTCCGTCCTGGTCGGAATAGTTTTTAGACGTTTTGCGGTAAATCTTGTCGTCGCTGAAGTTATCCGGCGTGCCGTTGGTGTCGATGATGACAATTTCGTTTTCGAACCTGCCGCTGGTGAACACCACGAGATTCTGGTTGGACGGATACAACAGGGGAGAGATGGTCATGGAATATGACGTTTTGAATCCGAGGGATATTTTTTCCTGCGCTATTTTGGAGGTATCGCCTGCCTTTAGCGCCGCCGCGGGCCATACGTATATATAGAGGCTTGACTCGTCGCCCTGCGGGAACTGTATGAACCAGAGGTTGCCTTTCGCATCGAATTTCGGCTGCCCGATGACGGGGGAATCATTGACGTTGAAGGCATGCTTCGCGGCAGGGTTGGAGGCCTGCGACGAGGTAGCGGAAGTGAGCAGCATGATATTGGAGGGGTTGGAAAGGTCCTGACGCAGGGCACCGTGGAAGAAGCTGCCGGTCCACACTTGGTCAGTGTTGTTGGGGTCTATGGTCACTCCGTTGGGGTGGTCCATCTGAATTTTACAATCCGGGTTGGTGTACGGGTATCCCAGGCGGCTCCATCGGCCGTTTTTCAAGGCACTGAGCAATACGTCTTCACGGACGGGAAAGCTTGTGAAGTTGTTCGAAACCCTGTGGTTCATGGCCAACATGCCGTATTTCGGCGAGTACACCATATCGTCGCAGATGTACGATGCCGGGATGTTGGGCATCATGTGTTGTTTTACGAGAACGGGATTCCCGTCGGCCAGGGTGTATGAGCCGAGCCCTTTGCGGCCGGTGGCCGACCAAAAGGTCTTGCCGTCCCAGGTGCCGTTAACGGTATTTCCTTCAAGCCCTATCTCGGGGATTTCTTTGTAGTTCCCGTCCTTGTCGAAGAGGGCTCCGAGGCTTGAGGTGGAGACATAGAATCCGTCGCGCACATATTGCACCGGCGAAACATGGGAGTAGATGAGGACCTTTCCATCGGAAAAGTTGTCGCCCTCCACGTCCATTGTGGCAAGAGTCCAATCCTGCGAATAGGCCAGCTTGTGGTCGTTGATGCGGAAAAGCTGGAGCACTCCCGTGAGTTTATTGACAGGCGTGAAGTCGCTCAAGGCGAAGGCCGAGTTCCCCTCGCGTATCCACAGCACGGTGCCGTCGCCGCGTACCACTATTATCTTGTCGCCGACGCGGTCCATCGAAACCAGCTTCTCGTTGTATACGCGCGACTCCGTTATCACGCCGCGGTCATCATCGAGAATGATGTATCCGAAGTCGGTGGCCAGGTACACGCGGTTGCGCTCCTTGTCGAAGCGTATGCTGTTGATGGTTTTGGGGGCGTTGAGATTGGCGAGCTTCAGCGCAGGGATGTTCCGCACCGTATTGTCGTCGTAAAGGAGGTCGATGTTGCCGTTGGAGTAAGCTATGAAGAGGTAACGCTTGTCGGGGTTGTAGAGGGCCGCGGAGATGGAGGTGTCCGAAAGGTAGTTGCCTGTGGTGTAGGTTATCAGTTCGTCGGCCTCGGGGTCATAGCCGTGCAGGTAGTTGTCATGTACGGCATATTCCGGTGAGTTGCTGCTATAAGGCTGTCCCTGTGCCAGCATGTAGATTTTGTTGGGCGTGGCGAAGACGTTCACCGGATGGTTGTCGAAGGCGGGATACAGTTTCCAGTCGCCGCGCACCGCACCGAAGGCCGTGGCTGCGCCCAGACTTGCGAGTGTCAGTAAGGAAAGGAGTCTATTCATTGTTCGTGGTGGATGATGCTAAGTAATCGATGAGGCGCCGTGTGGCTCGGCCGCGGTGTGAGATTAGGTTTTTGGCTTCGGCGCTCATTTCGGCGAAGGGGACTCCGGTTTCGTCCGGGACGAACACGGGGTCGTAGCCGAAGCCGTTGGTGCCGTGCTTCTCGCGGGCTATGCGGCCGTGCACGGAGCCGGTGAAGATGTGTGTGCCGTCGCCTTGCAGCAGGGCTATCACGGTGTGGAAAGCGGCTGTGCGGCGGTCGTCGGGTATGCCTTCGAGGCGCTTGAGCAACAGCTCCATGTTTGCCTCGGCGTCACACTGCGGCCCGGCATATCGTGCCGAATATATCCCCGGCGCGCCGTCCAGGGCGTCCACCATCAGACCCGTGTCGTCGGCGAAGCAGTCGTAGCCGTAGCGCTCCTTCACCCACCGGGCTTTCTGGAGGGCGTTCCCCTCCAGCGTTTCGGCGGTTTCGGGTATGTCGTCGTGGCATCCTATGTCGCGCAGCGACAGGATACGGATGCCGTCTCCCACAATCCTGCGGATTTCCTCCAGCTTGTGGGCGTTGTTAGTTGCGAAAACCAGGTCCATACTTTAATAACGTAAGGGCGCCCCCCATATTGCCCCGCCGGGAAAATAAGCGTCGCGCCGGCAACCTGTGGCGCCGGCGCGATGTCTGTGTTTTTTGGGGGGGACAGTCTGCACTCCACCCGTTTCGGCAGAGTGCAGACTGTCATATCACTATGTTCACGATCTTTCCGGGCACCACGATGACTTTCTTGGGTGTCTTGCCGGCCATCCACTTCTCGGCCTGCGGGTCGGCCATGGCCAGTTCTGAGACTTTCTCGCGGGGGGTATCGGCCGGAACTTCGATGGTGAAGCGCGTCTTGCCGTTGAAGCTGACGGGATATTTCACGCTGTCTTCAACCAGATATTTCTCCTCGAAGGCGGGCCATTCGGCGTCCACCACGGAGCCTTCGTGGCCCAGACGGTGCCAGAACTCTTCAGCTATGTGTGGTGCGAAAGGCGCTATCACGCGGGTGAAAAGCTCCGCCGCGCCGCGGTTGGTGGATTTCATCTGCTGCAACTCGCCCAGGGCTATCATGAACGCGGCTACCGAGGTGTTGAACGAGAACTCCTCGATGTCGCCTGTCACCTTTTTTATGAGCTTGTGCATGGTCTTGAGTTCGGCGCGGCTCATCGGGGCGTCGCCGTCGAGGTCTACGCGCTCGAACCATCCCCACAGTTTCTTTAGGAAACGGTTCACGCCGTCGATGCCGTTGGTATCCCATGGTTTGGACTGCTCCAGCGGACCGAGGAACATTTCGTAGAGGCGCAGCGTGTCGGCACCGTAGCGCTCCACTATGTCGTCGGGGTTCACCACGTTGTACATGGACTTGGACATCTTCTCCACGGCCCAGCCGCAGACATACTTGCCGTCTTCGACTATGAACTCGGCCTCGGCGAAGTCCGGTCGCCAGCGGCGGAAGGCTTCCGTGTCCAGCACGTCGTTTTTCACCAGCGAGATGTCAACGTGGATGGGGGCAGTGTCATATTTGTCCTTGAGGCCGGCGCTCACGAAGGTGTTGGTGCCCTGCACGCGGTACACGAAGTTGCTGCGTCCCTGGATCATCCCCTGGTTCACCAGCTTGCGGAAGGGTTCATCCTCGGCCACGACGCCCAGGTCGTAGAGGAACTTGTCCCAGAAGCGGGAATATATAAGGTGTCCCGTGGCGTGTTCGCGGCCGCCGATGTAGAGATCCACGGCACGCCAGTATTCATCATTGTCGCGGCCCACGAGGGCATCGGGGTTGTGCGGGTCCATGTAGCGCAGGTAATAGGCCGACGAGCCGGCGAAGCCCGGCATAGTGCACACCTCGTAGGGATGCCCGTCGGAGTCGTGCCAGTTCTTGGCGCGGCCCAGCGGCGGCTGCCCGTCGTTCGTCGGCAGGTAGGAATCCACTTCCGGGAGTAGCAGCGGAAGCTCATCCTCGTGGAGCATATAAGGCTCGTCGTCCACGTAATATACCGGGAACGGCTCTCCCCAATAGCGCTGGCGCGAGAAAATGGCGTCGCGCAGGCGGTAGTTGACCTTCACGTCGCCCAGTCCTTCTTCGCGGATAAACTCCTTGGTGCGCGCTATGGCCTCTTTCACGGTCAGGCCGTTGAGGTTGAGCTTCGGCCCTTCCGAGTTGATCATGATGCCCTCCTTGGCGTCAAAACTCTGTTCCGAAACATCGGCGCCCTCGATGAGCGGGATGATGGGGAGGTCGAAGTGGCGTGCGAAGGCATAGTCGCGCGAGTCGTGCGCCGGAACCGCCATGATGGCGCCGGTGCCGTAGCCGGCCAGCACGTAGTCGCTCACGTAGATGGGTATCTCCTTGCCGGTGAGCGGGTTGCGGGCGTATGCCCCGGTGAAGACGCCGCTCACCTTCTTCTCTATCTGGCGTTCGCGTTCCGTCTTGTGGCTCACTGCCTTGCGGTATTCCTCCACAGCCTCGCGCTGCCCTGGCGTGGTCACCAGGTCGACGTATTCCGACTCGGGGGCAAGCACCATGAACGTCACGCCGAAGACGGTGTCGGCGCGTGTGGTGAAGATTTCGAGTTTGAGGTCATTCCCCACCACGTCGAAGCGCATCTCGGCGCCCTCGCTGCGCCCTATCCAGTTGCGCTGCGTCTCTTTCAGCGACTCCGACCAGTCTATCTTCTCCAGACCGTCGAGCAGGCGCTGGGCGTAAGCTGACACCCGGAGGCACCACTGGCGCATCTTGCGTTGTGTCACCGGGTAGCCGCCGCGCACGCTCACACCCTCTGTTACCTCGTCGTTGGCGAGCACGGTGCCGAGTTCCTCACACCAGTTCACCATCGTCTCGGCGCGGTAGGCCAGGCGGTAGTTCATCAGGGCGGCGCGGCGCTCCTTCTCGGTCATGGCGTTCCACTCGGCGGCGGTCAGGGAGTGCTCTTCGGTCTGTGCGGCATCGAGCCCTTCGGTGCCGTGCTGCGAGAGGTATTCCTCCAGCTCGGCTACGGGGCGTGCCTTGCCGGCCGCGTTGTCATACCATGAGTCGAACATGCGGATAAAAGCCCACTGCGTCCACTTGTAATACTCAGGGTCGCAAGTGCGCACGGCACGACTCCAGTCGTAGCTGAAACCTATCTTGTCGAGCTGGTTGCGGTAACGTTCTATATTTTGATTGGTGGTGATTTCGGGATGTTGCCCTGTCTGGATGGCATACTGCTCGGCGGGCAGGCCGTAAGCGTCGAAGCCTATGGGATGGAGCACATTGAAACCCTGCTGGCGCTTGTAGCGCGAATAGATGTCCGAGGCAATGTAGCCCAGCGGATGGCCCACATGAAGTCCTGCTCCGGAAGGATACGGGAACATGTCGAGCACATAAAACTTCTTGCGCGCGGGGTCTTCCGTCACCTTGAAAATATCATTGTCGCGCCAGAAATCCTGCCAGCGCTTCTCTATCTCCTGATGTTTGTAGTCCATATCGAATATAAATTATAGCAGGACCCGTAAACTGGCTAAAGAGCGGCAGGGAACCTGCAAGTTTAAATCATGCCGAAGCCAATACGACTGCAAAATTAGCAAAAAAAACTCAAACTGCAATAATCCCACGTCTCCGAATCCGAGATACGGCATAGTAGGTGCGTTTTCCTAAAGAGCGTTAACTCCGTTTTGAATGATGGTGTCTCGGTTGCAACCTTGCAACCGAGAGTTTCATCAGAGTTCTGTAGAAAATTATAATATTATAAGTTTTGTTAACGAAACCACAAGTAGCGGTAATTTTGCAATGTCAAAAGGAAAAATGATTCCTTCGGCTTCCTTATCAAACACCAAAACAAAAATGTTATACTCTATTCTATTATGTGCTACACAGCTACACTTCCATCAGTAATCAAAGCCGAGAACTTCAATTCGGATCTTTTCAGCCTCACGAGAATCTTCAACCGCTGGCTGAAAATGCTAAAGAACTACGGTAAACTTGATGACACATCACTTCAAGATGACTTCACAGTCATAGCGAAAGTAGTGCAATCACATGAGACAAAGAAGGACATCAGACGTGCTGCTAAACGCTGCCGAGACTATGCTTTGGCTGAAACGATGAGAATTGCGGACTTAGTCCGCTACCTTACCGCTGCTCTAAAATGTTTGTGTAATGCTCAGGAGAGTAAAGAGGTCCGCAAAATTAAGAAAGCATACGCCGATCAGGGTATGACGGAGAAGTATCGCCCCCTATCGAAACGCCTCGCAAAAGAAAAGATACGGAAGATTGGTAGAGAAGTGATTTATACCGACTACCACACGGATGATTCAGAGACCACACGACTGGTGCGCCGCATTGTCGAAAAACGTGCTGCACAAGAAGCCCACAAGAATGCAGGTAAACATGACCGTGAAACCAATCGGTATCGCCATTCCATGCAAAGAGCCATATCGTTCAATCTCTATAACAAAAGGTATACGGAATATGATGCCGAGCTTCGGGCTCCAGGTACTCACTGGAAAGTAGGTACTCACAATTCCAAAGGGAAGAAAGTCCTTGTAGCTAAATTCAGTTACAACTCGTATGAAGAAGCTCTGGAAGCTTGCGCCCATTGCATGACGGCCCATCCTGAAGACCCTCGCCCGATGTCGGCATATAAGTGTGATTACTGTGACAAATGGCACATTGGCCATGAAAGGCTTACACTGGATATTTCAGAAATCACCACGGAAAAATCACATGAAAATGATGAAAAGATCACTGCTTGATGTTGACTGGTGAAGCAATCCGCCAAAACAAATATCCCCCCCTTTCAACAGGCGCACCGCTGCGCTTACAAACATTAATAATTATGAAAACAGTATTTCTTTCAGACCTCGAATTAGACGGTGAAATCAGCAGAGGTTATATGACCCTTATCGGAAGCACCGGAATACATTACAGAACTCCTGCTCTCAACATCCCCGGTTACGGCTGGATTCCATGCTCGCGGAAACTCAAGAATTTTATGACCACTGACCCCGATGGGCTGTTGCTGGTGATATCCGGGGGAGGACGACAATTTCCGTCCGGTGACTTCCGACATTTGGGTAACACGTACGGCGCCCCCGCAAACAGCAGCTGTCTTCTAACCCCCGCAACCTGGCTGGCTCCCAATCTAAAAATGGCGATTTCCTAGTTTGAGAATCCCGTAAGCAACACGTCAGGCATTGTATGAAATATTGCACGTTACAATTAAAATCATTAATTTTGCAAATGAAGGAGGAAGCAATTCCCGATACTGATAAGTAATCAAAACGGCTTAAATCATGGCTAAAAAACAGGTTGACAAATTCATTACTCTTGAAAACGGCGAATTGGCAAAAGCCACGTTCCCCGTCGTGGTGTCGGCAAGCCGAAGCACTGACATCCCGGCTTTCTACGCCGACTGGTTTTTCCATCGTCTCGAACAGGGATATTCGGCATGGACTAATCCGTTTAACGGCGTAAAGAGCTATGTAGGATATGCGGATACAAAATTTATAGTATTTTGGTCCAAAAATCCGCGTCCGTTACTTCCGTATCTCGATAGATTGCGCCAACACGGCATAGGGTGTTATGTGCAATTTACTTTGAACGATTACGAAGATGAGGACATTGAACGCGGCGTACCTCCGCTTGCGGAGCGGATAGAGATATTCAAAATGCTTGTGGACAAACTCGGGAAAGGGGCCGTGGTATGGCGCTTTGACCCGCTGGTACTTACCGATAAGATTGACATGAACAAACTGTTGCGGAAAATTGAAAACATCGGCGACAGACTTCTGGGCTATACTGAAAAGCTCGTATTCAGTTTCGCCGATATTTTGTCATATCGTAAGGTGCAGTCAAACCTTCGTCGAAACAATATCAATTATCAGGATTGGACACGCGAACAAATGACGGAGTTCGCCGGGCGCCTGGTGAATCTGAACCGGGAGAAAGGCTGGAACTACATTCTCGCCACTTGCGGCGAGGCAGCCGATCTGGACGGCGTGGAACACAATCACTGCGTCGATGACCGACTGATGGTGCGATTCGGATATCGATCGCCGGAACTTCTGAAATATCTCGGAGCCGAAATCCTGGACACTTCGCAAACCGACAATCTGTTTACTGAATTTGAACCGGTTGAAATCCCCGAAGATGCAGTAGACATCGGTGACGGAAAATATGTAGTCATCCGTAAGAACAACCGCGACAAAGGGCAACGTGCGGCCTGCGGTTGCATGAAGAGCAAGGACATCGGTCAATACAACACTTGTCCGCATCTTTGCGAATACTGTTACGCCAATGCAAGTAAGGAAGCAGCCGTGGCCAACTGGCGTCAGCATAAAGTCAACCCTGATGCCGAAACCATTACAGGAAAGTAAGTATGTACGCCGACCGTATATCCCAAATATCGAACCTTACGATGGATGCGGTGATTGATAATTGCATGCAGCATCTTCCTTTGGAGTTTAAATACAGGCCCTACTCACATCCCGAACTTGCCCACGGCCTGTCGTTATTGCAAAGTGAAGAAGGGCTTGACTGCTATATCGGAGCATACGGCGAGATGCATCAGGCCAAATGTCGCGCAGCCATGCAAAACATGCCGTTCCCGCCCGATGACGATGCTGGCCGGTCGTTGTCTCTCGAAATAGTCGACTGGGGATGCGGCCAAGCCATCGGGACCATCTGTTTGGTAGACTATCTGAAAGAGCGTGAGCTGACACGCTGGCTCAAGAAAATCACATTGATAGAGCCGTCGGAGGCTGCTCTCAACCGAGCTTTCATCAACGCGGTACGAGCCACCAACAAAGGTGTACATATTGAAACTATAAACAAATTTATGCCGTCTAAAACCGATGATAACGAGGATTTCGTTATTAATTATAGGTGTAGGTTTGTCTTTCATATTTTCTCGAACATCATAGATGTCAATAACATAGATTTGGCTAAACTCTCAAAATGTATTGAAGCGCCCGGCCATACCCACTACATATTGTGCACCGGCCCGCTGAATGCGAACGCTTTCCGGATAGACAGATTTTGCGAGATATTCTCTCCGGAACAAGTATTCTCAGACATCTCAAGTCCGAAATACGGTCGAACGAAAAGCACAAATTATTATTTTACTTGCAAAACGAAAGGATTCGTCTATAGGGGTGAACCTCTTCACTTAAGCAATTATGATTCTGAAGAAAAAGCTGAAGAACCGGTTTTTGACGAGTATGACATAAGACTTCAGAATGCAAATAACGTTTTCTCCAAGACCAAAGGTCGTGTATATTTCCGGCTTAACAATATATTGTCGCAAAATGATTTGCTATATTTAGCGCCCGATATTAACGGGATGTCGCCTGATTTCATGATTATACGTCCCGACGTCGGAATTGCTGTAATATCGGTTTTCGATGAAGATTTGTCCCGATGCAGCTATGATGCCGAAAATAAGAAATTTATCATAAAGCCGGAGAATCTTTCAGATGAGGTCACTGAAATGCAATCTCCGCTCGAAACTCTTAATATTTACCAAAGCCTTATTCTCGAGAGCAACAGGGTACTCGCTAAGGCTGTTGCAAAGGACAACCGTAATCTTGGACTTGTAAAGAAAGTCCTGATTTGCTCAAACGGCACGGAAAAACATGCTAAAGAGCTTTTTAAAAATCCAGGCCGTATAACAATATATGGATCTGATTTCATCACCGATGCAAAAGTTTCAAAAGACTTTTTTAAGAATATAAATCTAATATACCGTAACTGCATTTTTAGTGATACGGCCTTAAGTCAACTAAAACGAGATTTGGCGTCCGACTGGCATTCATACCGGGAAGGCGTTCCGGTTGCGCTTTCGCGGTCACAAGCCAAATTGTCTGTAAGCGCGGAAAAACAACAGCGAAAAATCAGCGGAATTGCAGGCTCCGGTAAAACTCAGGTTCTCGCCACCAGGGCCGTCAACGCACAAATCAGAACCGGCGGAGATGTCCTTGTCCTGACGTTCAACATTACGCTTGTCAACTATATGCGCATGAGATTGGGACAGGTAAGAGCCGATTTCCCTTGGAACAAAATTCAGATTGACCATTATCACCGGTTCTTCAGAAAACACGCCAATGCCAACAACCTTAAAGTAAAATATGAATCATATGATGACGAAAAATTTTTTAAAACAGTAGAATCTGAACTCCCTAAATATGACGCTATCTTTGTTGATGAAGTTCAGGATTATACCACTGCATGGCTCAGGATAGTCAGAAAATATTTTTTAAAACAAAACGGAGAATTCGTTGTCTTCGGCGACCCGAAACAAAATATATACCACCGTCCCACTGACGCACAAGGAAATATCAATTTAGGAGTCATTCCGGGTGTCTGGAATAAAGAATTGTCAGATTGTAACAGATTTAAAAATCCGGCACTCTCCAATCTCGCATATAGTTTCCAATCATATTTCGGCCTTATAAAGGAATTTCCTAAGAATCCGGGATATAAGCATACTGCCACCTCCGAATTTCAATTTAATATGATTGAATATAAGAATATAAATCCTTCTGTTTCATTCGGAGATACGGCATCTGAAGTTTACAATGTTTGTAATGATTTCATTAATAGAAGTAAAACAGACGTTAAGAATATTGTAATACTTGCATCGAGGACAGACATACTCAAAGAATTGGATTATAAGTACCGACAAGTAACCGGCAATGAAACAACCGTGACATTTGTCAGCAAAGAAACCGAAGAATTAGTGTGGAATGTGAACGGGCATGACTCGTTTAAATATAAAAAAGACATTGACAGACTTGAAAAAGTCGAGAAAAATCGCTTCACTATGGAAACTGATTATCTCAAATTATCTACAGTGCAAAGTTTTAAAGGGTGGGAAGCAAATACGGTAATTTGTATAATTCAAAACGCACTGTTCGGCGATGACAGAGTAATTTTATCGCCGGAATTGATTTACACCGGAATAACAAGGGCTCGGGAAAACTTATTAGTAATCAATCTAAACAACCTCCGTTACCACGACTTTTTCAACGATAACATCCACTGAAAGCACTGCCTTTTCCCTCAAGCGCTCAAAGACTTCATCCCCCAAAAAGGAGTGTCAAAGTAACGGACATTCCAGTATCGATATATTTATTTCTTCAGTTCTTGCCGGTACCGGACCGCAGCATTAGTCCATAGGGACTTGGTTGCCGTGAATCGGGGCGCCCACAACGACTTGTGTCCTGCTGTGCTTCTGGAGTATAAGCAAATCCGGCTCCCGGACCATCGGCGGTCCGGAAGCCGGGAGAAATAGAAAATTGCATCTGACTGATTGTTCTGAATTTTCAATTAGTTTGTAGCGATAACCTACTACGACTCGTTTTTCTTTGGCCTTCCTCTTTTTCTCCCTACCTTTTTCGACTTGTATCCCGGTTCACACCCGACTGGGATGTCAATCCCAAAAGCCTTTGCAATCTCTACCTGCTTCCCGACAAAAGGCGTTATCTTGGTGGCATGCCCCTGCCGCTCGATACATCTTATGTTTCTCATCTCGTCAAGCATGTCAAGCGAAGAGGCGAACATGCTGTGAAGGCCTGTCGTCTTCCAGATGTGTCTGATATATGATCCGATGATCAGTCCGACGAACAAGACGAACAGCCTGCCGGTCTTACCGTCTTCACTCCAGTTTCTTTGCCTGTCAGAACACATCTCCGTCTTCATCTGCTGGAAGTACTTCTCTTGCTCATCTCTCAATTTATAGTGAGCCAGAGCTTGCGGTGCCGTCAGATCCAGCCCGAGCGTTACAATGGCGACAAACCCTAAAAGTCTGAGTGAGTCGTTGTACTTCTTCTCGTTCTTCTCAAACGACACGACATGTCTTTTCTTGTCCAGTTTTACGTCGAACATGCAGAAGTCCCTTTTAAGTGTCTCATCGTCAGGGGCTTCCTCTTTGCCATCAATCATCTGCTGAAGACTGTTTCTCTGCCCTTCGACCTTCATGTCTATGTTGATTTGCCCCTCGCTCCTCCACGACGGATTGAAGAAGAGATTCAGGCGCATCTTGCTTGCTGCCTTCTCGTACTTGCCCTTTCCATGTACCTTGTAGTCAATGTCGTACTGCTTGTAGTACAGCTTGCTGTCAAGGTCTATCTCCATTCCGTCCGGACGGACATTGAAGTCTCCAAGGCCGTCTATTTTGTCGCTGATAAACTTGTGGCCGGTCTTCATACACATTATAGCGGACTGGTCATGAAGAATGTTGTCCTCAAGGATTTGCACTGTCCCATAGCCCCTGTCCGTTATCATTACGTAATTCGTAAAACCGGCACAGCGCAGGTCGGACTGGATGACACCCATTGTGCGTGAGTCAGGGATATTACCGGGAAACGACCTGTAATAGATGGGCATGTGGTTGCTGAGAGTATAGACTACAACTTCATTCGTCTGCGCCAAGGCAATGTTCTCCTTGTTGTGCCCCCAGCGTATGTCGGCCAGGCTGCTCCCGTAAGCCGACCTGCTTGTGGAGTCAACAGCACAGAGCTCCATCTTTCCAATTCTTTCTGAACGAAGGCGCAATAAGGCCTGGCGGTCTTTCTCAGTGATTGACTGCGTAAGACGGGTAATGTCTCCCGGAGACATTTCGCGCGCGGACGGAGTCTTGGTGTATCTCTGCCAGCGAGCGAGCCTGCTGTAAGAATAGCTGGAAATATAGGGGAACATGGCAAGCGTCATGATGTCATCCACTTTCTCCTTGTTTCCCTCGAACACCTTCTCCAGGTCCTCGCGTATCTTGGTCTTCTCTGCAACTCTTTCCATAAGCCACACGTCGCCATACAGACGGTTCTGCGCGTCTCCATTATAGGAGGGTCTCCCTGCTTTCCTCGTGCTTGGCAAAGAGTCAAGTTCACTCAAATCCCATCCCTGTGGGAATACCAATTGTTTTCGCTCGGCAGGAGGCATGTAGAGGTATGCCTTGCCTGGAATGAACTTCAGGCTTTCGGTCACCGTGCCTAAATGAATGCTTTTGTTCATGCGCTTACCGGTTGCCTCATTCGTTACACGTGGACGTAGTGTAGCATATCTATATCCATTATTGATGTGAAGCGTCACCTTGTGAGCCGTCTCATCGCTTATAGGCCTTGCCATTGTGCTATATCTTTGATTACCGCTACAAATGTAACAATAATAAATGAAATGACAAAACATAATAAGTTAAATATAAACTGATTTATAGATAATTGGCTTTGCAGCTTGCGTTATCGCTACAAATTAATCGAAAATTCAGAT
>DKVK01000043.1 GCA_002491165.1 Porphyromonadaceae bacterium UBA7180 | reverse complement strand
AAGCCGGAACATCAAGTGCTCGGGCAGGGTTTGGTAGGCTGCAAGGCTCGAAGAACCCGGACCCGGTGACCGGAAGGCTCAAGGAGCCTGACAAATTATTATTTTCAACACATCCACCCATGCGAAGAGAAGGACATATTATCGAGGAGATTGTTGCCTACCCCAATATGGCGCAGTCATTCGACCAGGTTCTCCGGGGCACGGCACGAAAGCGCTCCCGGCAGGGCCGGTACCTTCTCGCGCACCGGGAGGAGATTATCGCGGAGCTGTCGGCAAAGATTGCCGACGGCAGCTACACAATCGAGAGTGGCTACCGGGAGCGCACCATCATCGAGGGAGGCAAGGAACGGCACATACAGGTTCTGACAATGAAGGACCGCATAGCCGTACATGCCGTCATGTCGGTGGTTGACGAACACCTCAAGCGCCGATTCATCCGCACCACCTCGGCAAGCATCAAGGGGCGCGGCATGCACGACCTGAAGGCGTATATCGAGAGCGACCTCCGCGCTTATCCCGACGACACACGCTACTGTTACAAGTTCGACATCTCAAAGTTTTACGAGAGTGTGGACCAGCAGACCATCATCGAGTGTGTCCGGCGTATATTCAAGGATGCCAAGCTGATTGCCATACTGGAGCGGTTCGTACACATGATGCCCAAGGGTGTGAGCATAGGACTCAGGAGCTCGCAGGGGCTGTGCAATCTACTGCTGTCGGTTGCCCTCGACCATCCGCTCAAGGACAGGCTGCGCACACGGTTCTACTACCGCTACTGCGATGACGGGGCGGTTCTGGCCGGCAGCAAGGAGGAGCTTTGGCGCATACGCGATATCGTGCATGAATGTGTTGAAAGCATCGGTCTGAAGATCAAAGCCAACGAGAGGGTGTTCCCGGTTACTGAAGGCATCGACTTCCTGGGCTATGTCATCCACCCCACCCATGCGCTTATCCGCAAGCGCATAAAGCAGAAGTTCGCCCGAAAGATGGGCGAAGTCAAGAGCCGGAAACGAAGAAGCGTGCTGACAGCCTCGTTCTACGGGATGGCCAAGCACGCACAGTGTAATAACCTCTTTAATAAATTAACAGGCAAAGAAATGAGATCATTCAAAGACCTAAACGTCGCTTACAAGCCCGATGACGGCAAAAAGCGATTTCCCGGGGCGGTGGTAAGCATCCGGGAACTCACCAACCTCCCTATCGTGGTGTATGACTTCGAGATGGGCGTAAAGACATCGCAAGGCGAAGACCGTTGCGTTGTGGCCATCGAGGTCAACGGCGAGAAGAAAAAGTTCTTCACCAACTCGGAGGAGATGAAGAACATCCTCCAGCAAATCAAGGAACAGCCCGACGGTTTCCCCTTCTCCACCGTACTGAAGACGGAGTCATTCGGACAGGGCAGAACAAAATACATCTTCACTTAAAAACCATGCGCAGAGTCCAAGGCAATCCTGATGTGGCACTCCTGGAGTGCACAAACCCGGTCAAAAACAAATGGCGCGTCCGCTGGGATGTGTCGACCGATGAATCCGGCACCACCTCCTACATGGAGGCGGAGTTCGACCACCGTCCGTCTGTCGACGAGGTGAAATCTCTTATCGAGGGATGGATCAGCGACGCCACACGCGAGAGAATCATATCCGGCTTCACCTATGAAGGTGTCCCGGTATGGCTGTCGGCCGAGAATCAGACCAACTATGAGCGCGCCTACATCCAAAGCAAGATGGGTAATGGCGTGTCGGTGGTGTTCAAGTTCGGCACCGACGAGGAGCCGGTCTACCGCCGGTTTGAGAATCCTGCCGACATCGAGGCGTTCTATCGCGCCTTCTCGGAACATATCCAACAGGCACAGCTTGACGGATGGAATGCCAGGGACAGTATTGACTTGGAACCGTACCGCATGGACTGATCCACACCGCCCTTCGGGGGAGGGCACAAAAAATGCCCCCGGCCTGTTAAATAGTCGTCTCACTTACTCTTTAACGTAACACGGATTCTCCGGCCGCCGGGGGCATTATGCCACTCCGGCCGGAGAATCCGTGTTATTTGAATAAGTGAGACACTGCAAAATTAGCAATTTTCGCCGACATGACAATATTTGAAGTGCTGAATTTCAACCGCGAACTACTCGAGCGGCTGCGCCGGATAGGCGTGCGGCTCGAGGACACCGCCTACATCGACCTTTTTGTTGACTTCAACAACATGGTCGACGCCGGCAACAAAGTGTCGTATGCGGTGGCGGTTCTGGCCGACAAATACGATGTCAGTGAGCGCAAGGTCTACAGTCTTATAAAGCACTTTCAGTCATCGGCCCTGCCGATTTGCCCGGCAAAGAATGACTGCAATCCGGGTGCAGTATGATTCGGTGTTCCGATAGTGCGGTGCTGACGGCGCGTGCCTACCTTTGCACCATCACCAATCATAAACGACAATGGCACGCAACAAATATCACCAAATCCTCGCCCGGATTCTTGACACAGGCAAGCACCAGGCCAACCGGAAGGGCAACATAACATATCTTATCAACGAGCGGCTCTCGCTTACCCCTGCAGATCTGCTCGAGATTTTCGAGAGCCACGGCATCGCCCGCAAAAAACTGCGCTCCGAGCTCAAACTCTTTATGAGGGGCGAACGGTCAGTAGAGAAATACCGGGAGGCCGGCATAAACTGGTGGGATTACTGCGGCCCGATCCTGGTCAACTCATACCCCACCTATTTCGAGAAACTGCCGCCGCTGTTGGCTCGGATCAATACGGAGCGCCGCCCTTCGAAAAACTATGTGCTGTTCCTCGGGGCAACCGAGGCGGAGAGCAACCAGGCGCCATGTCTGTCGCTCGTGCAGTTCCAAATCGAGGACGGCGAGCTTGTGGTGTCGGCCTACCAGCGCAGCTCTGACGCGAACCTCGGACTGCCGGCCGACATATACCATCTCTACCTCATGGCACGCCACATCGACTTCCCCCTCAAGTCAATCACGCTGTTCCTGGGCAACGTGCATGTGTATGACAACAATATAGACAGTACCCGCCGCCTCCTTGCCGGGGAGGACAGCGTTAAATTCGAGCTTAACGTATGAGCCGCCTTTATCTGTCCGCACCGCTGCCCTTCGTGGGTCAGAAGCGCATGTTCGCCAAGCATTTCATCGAGGTCATCAAGCAATATCCGGCCGGCACGGTGTTCGTTGACCTTTTCGGTGGCTCGGG
>DKVK01000088.1 GCA_002491165.1 Porphyromonadaceae bacterium UBA7180 | reverse complement strand
CTTGCCGCCGCTGCGCGTATCGCCGCAAAGGAGCGGTCGATTCAGACTGCCCGTGAAAATGCAGATGAAGTCCACTCGGAGGCGTTCAAGACACAGGCTGCACGATTGCTCGAATCGTTGCAGAACGAGGGTAAATCTTTCCGCGAGGCTACAAGAATTACGAATCAGGTTGTGTTCCAGTTGGAAACCACCGGAACACTGACCGCTGACCTTGTGGCTGAACTCCAAGCCATCAAGGGCAATACGTGGCAAGCAAACGGCATGGCAGACCACCCTGTCAACATCGTTAATGAAATGATTGAGCAGCAGGGAGAGTATAATGACACGATGGCCGCTATCGCTGACATCGAGCGTGAAAACAATGCTCTCGCCAAATATACTGAACAAGACCTGCGCCGCCTTATTGCCGACATTGAACCGAAAGTCAATGCCGGGCAAGGCGGGCGCGTAATTATCGGTATTGACGGGCCACAGCCCGAAGTCAAAAACCTCAATGCCGCCGAGCTGCGCGACTTCCTCGCCGAAGCACAGGCGCGACTTTCGGTAATTCAGACCCCGAATGTCGACCCGGTCGCAGGTAATCCCGACTTTTCGCTCGATGATTATACTCCGTATGAATCCGACAAAGACCGCAAGGCGCGTGAAGCAGAGGAACGCCGTGCCGCCATTAAAGTCCGAAAGGACTTCAAGGAAGCTCTCAACGCTACCAAAGGAACGTGGGAGAGCGATACGGCGCAGAATGTCAGCGACTATTCCGCGGGCTTGAAGTCCTGGTCTGACTTTCTTCTCCGCAAGCACGAGATTGAACTGAAATACTTTGAAGACCGCGAAGCTGTCTATCAGCGGTTCAATCTCACCGAGGACGAGGATTATCAGGAGCTTTTGAAGAAGAAAGCCGACTATGAAGCCGCATGGCTAAAAAAGAACGCCGCCCTCAAAGTCGAGGAAGCCAAGCGTATGCAGCAGACGGAGGAAACACAGGCGCAGATGGACTTCTACACGCCGGGCACCGACCTGTACCAAAACGAGGCAGCCTTGCAGCAACGACTTTTCGAGATTAAGGTCAAGTATCTCAAAAAGATGCACGCCGCCTACAATCAGGCTTCCGAGGAATGGCACAACTATCAGGTGCAGATTGAACAGGCCGAGGGCGCGGAGCAACTGCGCCGTCAGAAACTATTGGCGCAGCGCGTCGCAGAATGGAAGAAGCAGTATGCCTATAAGGAGGCATCACAGCGGTATGAATTGGAGATGGAGTTGCTTCATGACGCTTACATGAAGAATTTAATCTCTTACGAGGAATATCTGCAAGCGCAGCGCGACATGAAGAAGAAGTATGCCGACGAGTATATGCCCGAATCCGCCAAACCGCAGTCCGGATCGGCGGAGGGCAATGCCGCTGCAATGAAGCGCGACATGGAAATTGTCAAGTCGCTATACGACCAGGGCCTCATATCGAAGAAACAATATGAGGAAGCAAAGGCGCGTATCGAGCGCACCTACAATAAAAAGTCGCTCGACGCCGTCCGCAAGTTCGGCTCTACGCAGACAAATCAGCTTCTCGACATCTACGAGGCGTGGCAGAACTTCTTCAACTCGACCGAGGAAGACGGCGGCAACTGGGCCACTCGCCTTGCCACTCTCGCCTCATCAGTGTTCGCTGTGATGAACGCAGGTATGCAGCAGGCTTCCGAATATATGCAAGCCTGTGCCGACATCGAAGTGGCGAAAGCCGAGAAGAAGTATAATCGCGAAATTGAGCTTGCAGAGGGCAACTCTTACAAGGTCAAGAAAGCCGAGAAGCAGAAAGAAAAGGAGATAGCCAAAATCAAATCCGAGGCGAGCCGCAAGATGTACGCCATGCAGATTATACAGGCCGTGGCGCAGACGGCAACCAACGCCCTGAACGCCTACGGCTCGGCAGCAGCCGTGCCGGTTGTCGGCTATATCCTTGCGCCCATCGCCGCCGCTATGGCCGTGGCCGCAGGTGCAATGCAAATCGCGACTATCAAGAAGCAGCAACAGGCTTCGGAGGCGCAGGGCTATTCGGAGGGCGGTTTTACCCCTCCCGGTCGCAAGGACGAAGCCGTTGGCGTAGTCCATGCGGGCGAATGGGTTGCCTCGCAGAAACTCGTCAACAATCCGCAGACCCGCCCCTTATTGGAAGCCCTCGATTACGCCCAGCGCACCAACACAATCGGGTCGCTGACTGCCGCCGATGTGTCGCGTAGCATTACCGCTCCTATGGTACTTGCCTCTCAACCTGCCGCCGCGCCTGTGGTCGTTCAGTCCGCACCGCCGACTGTCGTTGTCGAGCAGAACAGCGAGTATGCCGCAACTATGCGCCAACTCGCAGACCGCTTGAACGAACCCTTTGTTACCGTGAACACCGTGTCTGGCGATCACGGCATACAACAGGCACAGGACGAGTACGACCGACTTATGCGAAACAAATCTCCCAAATCCCGCAAATAATTATGGAAATACGCATCAATGGCAAACGCGCCATGCTCAAAAAAGGTACTTCGTTTGAGTACGTTGCCGAAAACCGCCTCTTTTCGGGTAGTGATGGCTACACATTATCCATCACTTTTCCCCTGCGGCATTGTCGCGAAAATCTCGACATTTTCGGGCACATCAACCGAATGGACGTGATAGCCGGTAAGGTTATCTTCGACTGCGAGATTCGCGACCGAAACTTCTACAAGTTCGGCTCGATAACCATTACCGAAATCAACGATGCCGAGGTCAAGACCCAATTCCTTGAAGGACGGTCGGAGCAGAACTTCGACAAGACCTTTGACAAGGTCTATATCAATGAATTGGATTTAGGTTCTCCCTCGACAACATCGAAAAATGCTATCACGCCACGCGACGCATGGCAACCGAGCCACGCCAATCCCGTTTGTGTAGCGCTCCCTTGGGTCAATGACTATTCCGGCAATATTCAGAATAAGGCTGAATATGTGCCCGACCAGTACGACAGTCAGGGGCACCTGACCCAACACGCTTATTACTACTGGCACAACGAGGACACAACCGGGCTGTCATGGCAGCCATACCTAATCTACATCACAAAGAAGATATGCGAGGCTGTCGGCTACACGCCCGACTTCTCGAAGTGGGAGGATTCCGAAGAATACAAGTATCTTCTCATCTGCAACACTCTCCCTTATGCGTGGTATATGCCGGGCTTCGCCAACGCCCTGCCGCATTGGACGGTCGAGGAATACTTCGAGAAGTTGGAGCTGTTTTTAGGCGGTGAGTTCGACTTCGACCACCGCGGCAAACGTATCTCCTTTGCGTTCACACAGGCGACGCTTGCCGAAAAACAGCCCGTGAAGCTCGAAAACATCATCGAGGAACACTCTACCGAAGTCAAGGTCGAAGAAGAAAACTGCGAATACTCCGAGCAGAAGAATCTTGTCTATAAAGACTGCGACCACGAAATGTGGAAATTCTACTCGTGCGACTGGTTTATCAAGGGCTGGCAGAACCGCGTTATCCGCTACAAATCCCTGACGGAGCTAATGAATGCGAATAAGGGTTATGCCACTTGGAAAGGGCAGCATGGACGCAACAACAACATCGACAAGCTGCTTTATGCCGAGGACTGCGACGCTTACTTCGTTATCCGAGCCATCAGCCGTCAGATTCAGGTGGAAGTACGAGCCGGGCATATCTATGTCTATTACCTCTACAAGTGCCGTCTGCAACCTGTCAATCTCTTTGGCGGTCGCATCGTCAACGACGATGAAGATACCGACGAACAAGAGATTGAATTTGTTCCGGCGTGGATAGACGATACCGAAGACAAATACGGTCGAGTGCTTTTTCTTTCCTTCTCCGGCTACGATGAAGACAACAATACGACGAGCGAGGACGATAAAGACCACCCGTTTATGCAGACGCACACGGTTTCCTCGCTCGCCGCAGGGGAGAAGGACAAAAAATCTGAATACTACGACCGCATATATGTGGGCTTTTGGGACGGCTCACAGAATACGATGGGTAAATTGCCCCGCCCGTGGGTCGAGGACATCGAGATACGCGATGATTGGAGCAATTTCAACTATCTGCACTTCTCTCTGCGCATCAACAACGGACAGCAGAACCGCCGCCGTATTATCCACAATATCGAGCCGAAGATGAAAACCACCTTTAAGTTTCTCTCCGATTCTATCCCTGATGTAAGAGCCGTGTTTTACATCAAGGGCAAGAAGTATCTGTGCGAAAAAGTAACTGCGACATTCACAGAGAATGGAATGTCGCAGCTACTCAAAGGTGTTTTCTATCCGATTGTGGATTAGGCGGCTTCTTTGTCAGCTTCCGGCGTGGCGTTCTTACGGGGACGGCCACGCTTTTTCTTTGCCGGAGCCTCCGACTTCGTGCCACCATAGAGCACGTAGTCGAGCACCTTGCGGTTGGCTTCGTCAACCTCCGCCATATCTTCCTCGATATAGATGTCGGTAACGGTGTGGCTGCCGTGTCCGAGCGCGAGGGCGATTGTGTCCTTGCTGATTTTCAGCTTGCGGGCTATCGTCGCCCATGAATGACGCGCCCAGTACGTTGTCAATTCTTCGAGCCCCAACTGCGCCTTTACTTCGTTCAATCCCTTGCAGAGATTGTTGTAGAAGTGGCGGTAGTTGGCGTAGTTCTCGCAGAAGTTGACAAGCAGCTCCGTTCCGGCGTAGCGTTCGATAATCTCCCGCGCCTCGTTCTCGACCTTAATAGAATAAGGTCGGTGGGTCTTGGCTCGCAGGTATTCGACGCGACCCTGCGAGATTTTCGTCAGACGGCACAGGTCAACAACATTGATGCCGACGAGCATAAACGACAGCTTGAAGAAGTCGAGGTACTTCTGCTGCCATTCCTCGGCACACTGATGCTTGAAGATGCGGCGCAGAGTGTCGATGTCGAAGTTACGTTTGCGAGTGGCTTCCGTCTTGATCTTGAAGCGACGGAAAGCGTAGTAGGTGGTAACTTCGTTGTCGATGGCGTAGTTTACCACAGCACGAATGTTACGCAGATGTATGGCGATAGAGTTTGCCGTGTTCTTTTCGGCGAGGAAGTCCTGAAAATCTTCCAACCACGATACCTTGATGTCCTCGAACTTGACCTTGGCAAGGGCTTCCTCGCTTTTGAGCCAATCGACAAGACGCTTGCGAGTGGCATCATAGATGCCGTTGGTGCGACCCTTTTTGCGCTCCATGAAGCGGTCAAACCACTTCAAGAATATGTTCGGGTCTTCCTTTGGCTTCTTCTCCGGCTTCGGTTGGTCGGCAGGGGTGAGAGCTGCTACGATGTAGTCGCGGATTTCAACCGCTGACATTGAGGCAATCTTTTGAGGGTCGTTATCCTCTAATTTGAGGATAAGTGTATCAACCTCTACCTTACGTTTGGCGATGAAGTTGTTCCAATACTTCGCCTCCGGGTGGTTGATTATAACTTTGCCGTCGGGGTCCCACTGGTTCTTGGCAAGTTTAACGCCAAGAGGAAAAGCAGCAGTTTTGGTGTGATGACAGATGCTGATGCGAAGCGCGTGGGTCGCTTCCTTTGCTCGACGTGTGTCGAGGTAAAATTTTGTTGTTGCCATAGGCTTAAAAAGTGCGCCCATGCCTTATGTCGTTGTTGCTTGCGCAAGCCTTGCGCAAGTGGTGCGCAAGTTGCCTTCGGCAAACTTCGGCAAACTCCGTCAACTTTCGGCAGTGTCGGGCTTTTTTTTAAGCTACTTGGTAAGGCTTGACTAAAAAAAGTAACACGTCTAAATCGTGTTGATTTATAACGTGTTACTTGGCGGAAAGAGCGGGATTCGAACCCGCGAACGGCTTTCGGCCGTTACAGACTTTCCAGGTCTGCCTCTTCAGCCACTCGAGCATCTTTCCTTTTTTTGGAGCTCTCGGTGCCTCGGATTACGCTTTCCAGGCGTGCCTCTTCAGCCACTCGAGCATCGCTCCTTTTGTCTGTTTTTACCGGATGGCAGACTACGTTTCAGCTCCCTGAAATCTTTGTCGTCCGCGCTTTTTTCGGTTTCACGCTGCGAAGTTAATGCTTTTATTTGGATTGACAATGCTTTTTTGAGTTTTTTTTGCTAATTTTGCACAAAATTTTGTTGACGGCATTTCGACGCTTTGCGTCCCCGGCAACACAACTACTTATATATGAAGAAGTTATTGTTTTTCATGCTGATTTTCCTGCTTGTGGCCTGCGGCAGCAAGCAAGGGGAGGTTTCCTCCGGCGAGGCCAAGAAGATGGGCAATATGACCGACCGGGAGCTCATGGCCTACATGATGCGCAACGCCGACCCCGACAGCGTGGCCGGTTTCCTGCTCCAGGCTGCCCTCGACCATGTGCAGGGCGTCAAGATCGACACTTTGGCCAACGCTTACCTCTACGCGCTGGACAATTACAAAGGGGAGGATGCCGACAAGTTCGCCATTGCCTTCGAAACCAAGCGCGCCGAACTGCAATTGGCCGACAACATGAGGATGCAGTTCCGCCTCAACCTGGCCGACACCCTCCAGGTGGGCTACTCGCTTGGCCTCGAATACGTCGGCACTATCCGCCGCAAGGGACTCAAGGCCAAGGACATCGACAAGGAAATAGCAGATTTCCGCAAAGCCTGCGACGAGTACACCTTCCGCCGATTCGTCAAGGGCTTCAAGCTCGGACTCGAGGAGGATAAAGGGAAGGATTTCCCCGCCGACATCTACAAGCGCTATATCAATATGTGGCCGGAGTTCGCTATGGACAGCGCCGGCGTAGTGGCTCCCGCTCCCGAAATTCCGGCCGATGAAATGATGGCCGACCCCGAGGCCACCATGTAATTATCCTCCTGACACACATTTACTTATCACACACATTATGCGAGAAAGTTCTGATTTGCGCAACATGGCCGAGGAGCGGCTGATGGCGCTCGATTATACCAAGCCGGGACTGGAAGGACTCTACGCTCCGGTGCGCTACGGACTGGGTAGCGGCGGCAAGCGGCTCCGCCCGCTGCTGGTACTCATGGGCTGCGAAGCTTTCGGCGTTGATGCGGCAGCGGCCCTCGATGCCGCCTGCGGCGTAGAGATATTCCACAACTTCACGCTGCTCCACGACGATGTGATGGACGCCTCCCCGATGCGTCGCGGCCGACCCTCTGTCTATGCCAAATGGGACCTCAACACCGCCATTCTTTCGGGCGACACGATGCTCACGCTGGCCACACAGCTCGTCAGCGCCGTCCCCGACAAGGTGCTTCGCCCGGTGCTCGACGTCTTCAACCGCATGGCCATCGAGGTCTATGAAGGGCAACGCCTCGATATGGACTTCGAGGAGCGTCCGGATGTCGGCTCTGAGGAGTATATACGCATGATAGAACTCAAGACTGGTGCCCTGCTCGGCGGCAGCGCGCGCATCGGCGCGCTCATCGGCTGCGCCACTGAGAAACAGGCACGCGCCGTCGACGAATACGGCCGCGCGCTCGGCGTGGCGTTCCAGATTCAGGACGATTACCTGGACTGCTTCGGCGACGAACTCACCTTCGGCAAACCCATCGGCGGCGACATAGTGCAGGGCAAGAAAACGTTCCTGCTGCTCGAGGGGCTCGCATCCGGCGGCCCCGACTCCGAAGCACTACGCGACGCCATGAAGCTGCAGCCCAAGGAGGTGCGCATTCAGACAGTGAAGCGCCTTTACGAAAAAATGGACATGGAACAGCGTTGCCGCAAGGCCATCCTCCACTGGACCGGCCGCGCCCTGCGTGCCCTCAAGCAGACCGGCCTCGACGAAGCAGACCTCGCACCTTTCCATAAACTTGCCGACAAACTCACCGGACGCCGCAAATGATTGACACACACACGCACCTTTACATGCCTGACTTTACCGACGGCGGTGCCGAGCCTGACGGAGGCAACCTTGCCGTGGGCCGCGCCTTCGATGCCGGTGTCTCTCGGCTGGTCTTCCCCAACGTGGACCTTGGCACCATCGTGCCGATGAAGGAGCTGGCCGCGCGCCATCCCGGCCGCATTGCCATGGCCATGGGGTTGCACCCCACGGAGGTGCGTGAAACCTGGCCGCAGGACCTCGACGCCGTGCTCCGCGAGCTCTGCAAAGGGCATTACGCGGCCGTCGGCGAAGTGGGAATAGACCTTTACTGGGACAAGTCTTTCGCCGCCGCGCAGCAGGAGGTCTTCAGCCGGCAGCTCCTGGCGGCCAAAGAGCGCCGTCTGCCGGTCATCATCCACTGCCGCGAAGGGCTCGACGAAACCCTTTCATGCATCCGGGAAACGGACGTGGCCGGGGAAGTACCCCTTATTTTCCACAGTTTCACCGGCACGCCGGAAGACGTTCGCCGCATACGTTCTGTTGCACCCGACGCCCTCTTCGGCATCAACGGCGTATGCACCTTCCGCAATGCCGCTGCCGTACGCGAAGCGTTGCCGGAAATAGGCCTCGACCGCATTTTGCTCGAAACGGACTCCCCCTACCTCGCCCCGGTGCCCAAGCGCGGACGCCGCAACGAGAGCGCCTTCCTCCCCTACATCGCAGCGCAGATCGCCGAAACGCTCGGCACTACCGTCGACAAGGTAATAGAGGGCACCGACCGTAACGCCTCCGCACTCTTTTTCCACGACGCCCCTCCCCCTCCGATAGAATAAACAGCCGCGGCACACCGCTTCCGCGATGCCATATCATATCAAAACCACGGCGCCCCTCCACAACCGAAAAACAGACAACCCTTCCCCCTCAGGCCATGAAAGACTTCCTAACCTTTCCCGTAACAGAGCCGGCTGCGATATTCCTTCTGGTATTGCTGATAATCCTGCTTGTGCCTATGCTGCTGCGGCGCCTGAAGATTCCGTCGCTCGTCGGGCTCATCCTCGCCGGAATGGCAGTGGGTCCGCACGGGTTCAACATTCTGGCGCGCGACGCCAGTTTCTCGGTTTTCGGGCAGGTGGGTATCATTTACCTCATGTTCCTTGCCGGAGTGGAAATCGACCTTTACCACTTGCGCAAGAACCTGCGCTCAGGCACCATTTTCGGACTCCTTACTTTCACGCTGCCGATGGCCGTCGGCATTTTCGTGAACCGCTGGGCCTTCGGTGCCGGTTGGTCCACCGCCGTGCTGCTGGCCTCGATGTACGCATCGCACACGCTCATCACCTACCCAACGGTGACGCGCTTCGGCCTGTCGGGCAACCGCGGCGTCATCATCTCGGCCTGCGGCACCATGCTGGCCGTATTCCTCGCCCTCATTGCACTGGCCGAAGTGGTGGACATCAACACCCAGGGCGGTTTCCGCTGGCGGTCGCTTGCTATTTTGGGCGTCAACACCATAATATATTCCGCTGTCATAGGCTTCGCCTACCCTGCCCTTACGCGCTGGTTTTTCCGCCGTTATAACGATGCCGTCACGCAGGTTATATACATCCTTGCACTTGTGCTCCTGGCCGCCGTCACGGCGCAGTGGATAGGACTTGAGGGTATACTCGGAGCATTCTACGCCGGCCTTGTGGTCAACCGGTATGTGCCCGTGCGTTCTCCCCTTATGAGCCGTCTCGTCTTCGCCGGCAACGCCATCTTCATTCCCTACTTCCTAATCGGCGTGGGGATGCTTATGGACGTCCGGGCGCTGGTGGGCGGTTGGGGAGTGCTCTACGTGGCCGCCGTGATGACCGGCACAGCCCTGCTCACCAAATGGCTGGCAGCCTACGGCGCCAAGAAACTCTTCACGCTGCGGCGCGACGAGTTCACAATCATGTTCGGCCTCACCTCCGGCAAAGCCGCCGCCACCATCGCCGCCACGATGGTAGGTTACCAGTACGGACTTCTCGATGAAGACATGATGAACGCCGACGTGATCATGATACTCATTTGCTGCGCCGTGGCGTCGGTGGTAACGGAACGGAGCGCGCTGAGGCTACGCATGTCGCTGGCACGCGAGTCGCTGGCCGAAGATGTCAACGAGGGTGAACGGCAGAACGCACGCCAAGTGGTAGCCGTCGCCAACCCCGTGACGGCAGAGGAAATCATGAACCTCGCCATCCTGATGCGCCACCCCGACAATACCCGCGAAATGACTGCCCTCTATGTGCGCGACAACGATGACCCGTCTCGCGTCACTGCCGGACGCAACGCCCTGCACATCGCCGCCGCTGCTGCCATGGCCGTCGACGTCCCCGTCTGCGAACTGGAACGTTTTGACATCAACATCGTGGCCGGAATGGTCAACGTAATGAAGGAGCGCGGCAGTTCGGACCTCATCATCGGCATGCACCGCAAGACACGCATCGTGGACACATTCTTCGGCACCGTGATAGAGCAATTTCTGCAGGCATCCAACAAGATGCTCATCATGTCGCGCTGCTTCATACCGGTCGACACGGTGCGCCGCCTGATGGTGCTCGTGCCGCCGAAAGGGGAATACGAGACCGGCTTCCGCACGTGGGTGGAACGCACGGGCAACCTGGCGACGCAACTCGGCTGCCGCGTGGTATTCATGGCCTCGCCCGAGACAGCTCGCTACATCCGCGGTGTGCTCGAGGCCGGCGACTACAGCATACGCACCGAATACCGCAACACCTCCACCTGGGACGACTGGATAATGCAATCGGCCGACGTGGAGGCCGACGACCTCATGGTGGTAATAGGAGCGCGGCGCACATCCATCTCCTTCTCCTCCGACATGGAACGCCTTCCCGGCTATCTCGAAAAATACTTCAACGCCCATAACCTGCTGGTCATCTATCCCGAGCAGTTCGGCGCCGAAGCCGACAAAGTGCAACCGATGGACGTGCTGATGCATCGTCCCGAAAGCACCCCCACACGACGCTGGCCCTTCGCCAAAAAACGCTGAAAGGCCAACAAAAAACAGCCCAGTCGAACCGCGCAGCAAAAGGGGCGGAGGCCTCCCGGCCTCCGTAAAACAACGCCCCAAGCCTTAGCCCGATATAACCCCTATAAGCAGCCGGAACCGTTTTCTGATACAGGAAAATTGCGACGGCGCCTCCGGCAGGAGGCAGATTTTTCCGTAACCCCAGACGCCTCCACCCCCTGACAGTGTTTCCGGAGTATGGGGACCGTTATGGCACAAGAGGACGCTGTCCTCCGGGAAGGAAGACGATTTACACCCAAAAGCAAATACCGCGTGTACAATCAGTCCTTGTATCTCAAGGCTTTGGCGAGCAGGCCTACGGCGTAGCGCGGACTTTCGAGCAGCGTGTCGAACCAGCGGACGCGCGGTGTCAGCACCTTCACCACGAATCCTACAAATAACATAGCGAACAACGTGCCGGGTCCGACGACACTCCAGATCCAGCGACCGAAGAAGGTGTAACAGCAAGCAACGGCGCCGATGACGAGCACCGTATCGACCGCTATCTTCACCTTGGCGAAAGGACGCCCGGTTACGAGCCCCAACGCGATGGTAATCCCCTCGCCCGGCATGGTGACGGAGCCGCATTTTACCTCAAACGTTATGCCCATACCCATCACAAGGCAACCGGCGAACTGGCACAATATCTGCGACCACAGCGTATCGCAAACCACCGGCTCGAGCCACACGTTGTTGAAGTCGATAAGCCAGCCGAAGACATAGCCTATCACCAATTGGAATAATTGCACCAACTGGAAACGGCGGCGCAACAGCAATATCTGGCAAATCACGAAAAAGAAGTTCATGGCGATGGTATATCCGCCCACCGTCAGCGGGAACGCCATGCCGTCCTCGCCGGCAAGCGTCAGGATATAAGGTATGGAGGAAATGACGCTGCTCCCGAGACATGACTTGATGCAGAGGTCGACGCCGATGGTCATCAGCTCCAGCGAAAAGAGCAGCAACACATGTTGCCAAAGGAACGATTTTACCCTATCAACAGAAATAGTCATTAAGTCAAGTTTATATCAATGGAAAAAGGAGTTGCGCCGGGGCGCAACTCCTTTGAATTATGGGAGGTATCGATTATTTAACGATAACTTTCTGAGCTTTGTTACCCTGGGTCTTGATCACGAGCTGACCTTTGACGGGGTTAACGACTTCCATACCCTGGAGGTTGAAGTAGCGGACGGGAGCGTTCTCGTTCATCTCTACGTCGTTGATACCCGAGAATGTGATGTTTTCAGGCATCGTAATGTAGATGAATGTTGCGGCAGGAACGCGGTTGCCATTTCCGTCATCAGTTACCCAGCAGTAACCTGCGAGTGTGTCATCGTGGTAACCCCAGTAGAGGTTAGTCAGAGTAACCATGTGGGTATCTTCATCATATTCCGAGAGGGCAACACCGGCGGGGAGGAACTGCTCCTGGATAGCTTCTGTAGACCAACCGAGATTGTAGTAGTAGTTACCTTCAGTGTTGTAAGTATAGGTCTGGTCGCCCTCTTCGTCATAGAAACCGCTGTTGACGGTGACCATCATCGGAACACAGTAGGGGTCAGACACATCGAAGATAATGTAACCATTCTCAGCATCGGCAGGACGATGGGGATAAGACTTCCAGGCGTCTGAAGATGCATAGGGGTTCATAAGGAGATACTGGTTCTGGTTCTCTCTGTTTACATAGAGGTCTACTTTGCTGGGACCGGGAACTTCGAGCTGGGCGTTAGTGAACCATGCGCTCATGAAGCCGTCATCCTGGAAGTCAACCTGCTGGTCGGCTTTTTTCCATTCATACTGGTTGAAGGCGAACCATGTCGGTTTGTCAGCCTTGATGAACAGACCGATACCACCCCAGCCATAGCCCTCTTTTGCACCATTCATGAGGTTATAACCCATGAGAGACTGTTCAAAACCGGAACCGTCGGCTTTCAGTTTCAGTACCAGCGGACCATCGTATGACACGTCCATGCTGAAACTGCCATTATCTTTCTGCGTCCACAGTGTCGGCGTGAAAATCATCGGAGAGTCGCCGATCATACCTACCTGCTGTTTCGGGAATTTAACTTCACCGGTTGTAAGGTCTACAGTACCTTTAACGAGCAAGGGATCGTTTTCAGATTCAAGATATCTATAAGGGATACCTGTAAGGATCACTTCGTCTGCGCCTTGACCGGCCATGATTTCGAATGTAAAGCTACCGCCCCATTGATCCGTATCACCGAATGTGTAGAATCCATACACAAGATTGTAAGTGCTGATGAAGTCTTCGCGGGTGAAGGAAGCACGGGTTTTGGTTGCTTCACCGTCAACGTTGATGTTGGCTGTAGATACGATCTCAGTGTTGGCTTTTGACTGCTCACCGATGGTGATAGCCTTACCTTTCTGAGCTGCGAAGCCTGTGCTGACTGTGGCAGCGGCAAGGGCTAAGAGTAGGTAATTTTTTTTCATTTTATTATTTTAGTTAGTAATGTTATATGTTTCTCAAGTGGAGTAAGAGCTTTTGTTTCACTCTTCAAGTGCAAAGTTACAGTTTTTTTCCCTTCGACACAAATAATCCCAACTTTTTTAGTTTAAAAAAAGTTAAAATCACCTTTGACTACTTTATCGACTCATTCTCTTCTGTTAATTCTGTCAGGAATATATGCGAATTTTGAATGCGAGTTCCACTCATCACTGACATTTAGATTATCATTAATCACAGTCATGCTAATATTTCCATAAGTAAGTGTTCAAATTAAACACTTATCCATAATCGCAAAACATAATTTTGGTACTCTTCCCCTTATGTCACTTTCGACTTCTATATACCCAAGTTTATATTTTGTTTGAGAGACTTGTAATTTTGAGTTAATTCTTTTCTTGCACGACTTTATGACGCTTCGATACCTTCGCTTCTCACAGAACCGCGCAGATAAGAATTTTGGGAATAAACCGAGCCATAGCATCACTGACCGGAGGTTCACTTCGTTTTTGCGAGACTGGCGGAAAGAGCAAATCGGACGCAGAAGCGGACGCCCCTTGGGAACAGTATATGTCAAGCCTTTTCCAAACCCAAAACTTGAGTATATTCCTACTTATGCAATTCATCATAAGCATGTGTCCGAAAGTACCTGCTAAAAATAAATGTGCATATCCCAGGAGCTTATTATAGAGAGAATTTTTTGAGTCCGAAGAGGGAGTGCTGCGGGAACCGTGACCGATGAGGACTCCGAAAACGGCCGGAAAGAAGCCCTCGGATATGCATAATTCAAAAACAACTGTTCATTTATTCTTTGCAGCTACTTATGTGTTTAATCTGACCATTTACTTAAGAGAATTTTGAACACTGCGAAATACACCGGGCTTATAAAAAGATGCAACGGAGCTCTCCCCTCTTGGGAAGCACACTCCGCTTGCTGTTTGCACAACAAAAAGAGTGGATGCGGAGTACAGGGACTCGACACATCCACTCTCTTTTATTTGAGGGAATTATCTATCTGATACAACAGATGTCACTTTTTCACCAGATTACTTTCGAGACTTTCTTACCCTGACGGACAATCACCATCTCGCCTTTTCGCGGCTCCTTGATACGCAGGCCCTGCAGATTGTAGTATTCAGGCTCGCAGTTTTGATCAGGTGTCACTATCGATTCTATACCACTGGTACCGGTATAATAGAAAGGAAGGGTGGTAAGCACAACTTCCGAGCCGTTATTGGTATACTTACAGCGCAGGATATAGACATTATTTGTCTGCGCCGTGGGGAAGTCGAATGTAATTTCCTCATCGAAGGCTTCGCCCTTGGAGAGGAACGGAGTGGCTGTATAGAACGCGTCCATTACGGGGATTGAACCGTATTCATTCTCCGGATTGGGACGGGCGACGCTCACCGAGAAGAGGCCGTCGAAGTATCCGCGGTTTACCTGGAATGCAATATGTGCCTTGATGTTCCTGAAGTCCTTGACTTCGGGGATGTCTGTGTATTCACGGCCATATTGCGTGATAGACGGAAGTTTCTCAACATTCATGATTTCGGCAGTCTTGAGAGCCATCACCGTAGTACCGGGGTTACGCTGCATGGTGACTTTCAATTCGTTACCCTCGTAGACGTTGCCCGTGGAGGGATCGAAGAGCTTCAGTGTGAACTCGGTGTCGGCAGAAACAGAAGCCATGGAACCGTTGCTATTGTAGAATCGGGCGTTCCAGACTCTGTCGACATTCTCGCCCGGCATCAGGGTAATAAGGACACTTTCGCCTGAATAGATCCGTTTGCCGTCAGCGTCATAGAGACCGGGGCAATAGCCCTGGGTGATTTCCATGTCTGAATTGTTTGCTACAGTCAGGGACAATTGGCAATATTTGCCGGCATAGAGTTCGGTATTGTTCTTGAGATTAGATTCGGAGAGGCGAGCCATAGGCACGTTGGTCACGCTGTAGACACCATTCTCCACTTTCAGCAGGCAGTAGTTGCGGTAGCCCCACAGTGTCTCCACAGGTTCCCAACCGGCAGAGCCGTCGTCGGGACGGGAAGCGAGCGTTAGGATATAGCTGCCGTCCTCTATTTCGGGAAGCTCTACAACAGGCTTGTTCTGTGTATTGCGGTAGATTGTAGCGTTCGACGGGAAAGTAAGGCGGTTCAAATTACCAAGTTTACCCTCTACCTCCTGATATACTTCGGTCATGTTGTCGGGGTAAATGATGGCTCCGATTTTGCAGACGGCACGGTGGTTGGTGGCATTGCCCCAGCCGTTGTAGCTGTAACCCTCGGCATCGAAAGTCACTGTACGGCCTTCGATTGTAGCCGTGGTTGACCCGTATTGGAGAATGCGGTCCACCTGCACGGGGATCTCACCTTGGCGCGGCGGCTGGATTCCGAAGATAGCGTTCTGCTGGAAGTTGAAACCTCCGGTGGCACCGCCGGTTCCCTGTGCGTCGGGATTAAGGGCGTCGAGAGCAAAGTAACCATCGGAAACACCACCCCAGCCCCAGTTAATGTGGAAATAGCCGTTGCCGTCATATCCGTCGCAAACGAAGGAGTGGCCTCCCTGCATCGGAGCCTGTCCGTTAATGACCACGGGACCTATATCGCGCAGGTTTTCATACATTTTCTGCTCCCAGGCAGAGCCGGAGAAACGGTTGCGTTCCAGATCGGAAGTTGCGGCGTCGTATTTGAAATACTTCACCAGCGAGCTGGCGATGGTTCTTCCGGATGCACCTGATGCCGATGATGAATAAGACATCTGAACGCTGTAGCCGCAGGCTTTCATCAGATAAGCCACTGCATTGGCTTGTGCCTCGGTCCACTGCTTGTTCTCGTAGACATCGGCCATATTGGCCCAGTCAAAGGCCTCTTTGCTGAAGTCCATCGAGCGATTGGCGGTATTGTCGCGGTAAGAAATGGAACCAGTTCCGATTTCAGGATATTCATGATAATTCATAACCTGGGCCATCGCCGTAGCCACACAACCCGACACGGAGCGGTAGTTGCCGTCCATCGGGCACTGCAGGTTGTAGGGTTCCTCCTGGCTCCATGCTGTTGTCAAAAGGGGGGAGATTACATGCCGGTCGGCCGGTGCGGCAGGAGCCTGGAGGGCCGATGTAAAGCCGTTCTCCTCGGCCCATTCTATGCGGCGCCCATATTCGTCAAGCCAAAACTGCATCTGCGGGGGGATGTTGTTTTTGTCAAATGAGCCTTTATCGCTGTATCCAAGCACAGGATAAGCCACGTCGTCGGCACTCAGGATCATGAAGCCCCCACCAGCATTGTTGAATACGTATGCTGCGGAAACGCCGTTCACGGACTTGGCGGTGTAAACGGGTTTGAGGTCAGATTTAGCCCGTGCTGCAACACGAACCGGCCCGTTCTTACGAACGCGCTGAAGAGCCTGCTCCGGTGTCAACGGAGAGGCGGAAGCGCCTACTGCCAAGAGGACGCCCAGGCTCAGTAATATACTTTTCTTAGCCATATTTTGTGTAATTTATAATTTTCTATTTCAATCTACAAGAAATTTTCCTTTCCCAGCCGGAGAAAATATTCCGGACTATGGTTGACAGGTTACTATTCAGCCTTACGGAGAGGCCAACTCTTAACGTCAGTATGCTCCTTCTACACGAGATTATTATATCCTATTACTAAGGTGTAGTTCTTCGGTTCTCTTACGATATAACGTTCATATATCTGAAAAATTGTAAAAAAGAACTAACGCTGACAAATGCTTTAAAACTGCATTGTCCAGGAACTGTACCGGGACACTGAACTCAAAAGCATTAGATTCTTATAATTGGTTAACTGTATCCAAAAGGGAATACTGCTACAAAGTTAAAAATAAAATAGTAATCACACAACATTCACGCTACTTTTTAACAAAAAAAATTAATCAACCGAGAAAATACCGCAGCCGAACAATACAACTGACTTCAAAAAAATCAGGAAAAACCGTTTAACGATCAACTCTCAGACCGGTAGAAAAATCTGCGGAATACTTGCGCAATCAGATTTATGAACGTAAAAACTTTCAAAGAATAAACGAATAGATGTTTTATTAATTACGCCCATCAGAGGGCTTATTTCCGAGATGTTTTTGGAGTCCTAATCGGTCGCGATACTCGCAACACCCCTTGTTCGGACACCAAAAGCGTCTCGGAAATAAGCCCTCTGACAGGCACACATATTCTTTGCAGATAAATACAGTAGGCACCGTAAGTAAATGTGCACATTTACTTACTGCGATACCTATAAGTAAAAAAAGGAGCAGACCCCGATTGGACTGCTCCTCATTATTTAAAGGATTATGTTTCGCTCATTACCAGATGTTGACGTCGTCGTTCGGAGTCAGCAGGTTGCGGTCAATACCCTTGTTGAAGTTGATTTCACCACGCGGTACAAGCATACGCCAGCCGTGGTTACAGTTAGCAGGAGTATTGTGAGCGTAGTCGATCATCCAGTTACCGGAAGTCGGGTCATTCTCTTTCCACGGAGTACGGACGATATCAAGATTCCAGCGCTTGAAGTCAGGCCAGTTGAATCCTTCGCCCCAAAGCTCGATTCGGCGGCAGAGGCGGATTTCATCACGAAGGTCGGTACCGCTCTTGTCGCAAGTGTAACCGGGAATACGTTTGCCGTTGATTTCCATCAAACAAGCTTTGGCAGTAGCCTCGTCACCCATTTCGTAAGCGGCCTCGGCCTCTGTCAGGCACATTTCGGCTGCACGCATGAAGGGATAGGAAGATGTGCCGTAAGGAGTTTCACCCCAGAATTTGAACTGAGCGCCGAAGGGGATGGTGACCAAAGTACCATAGAGACCACGGGAGAGCATCACGTCGCCTGATTTGGAATCTGTCTTATAATAAGCCATGAAGCCTTCGTTGTTCATGTCGGCATAGTTGCCTTTGAAGATAGTTTCTCCATAGAGCTTGCAGTAGAAAATAACTACGTTATAGAGACCCCACTTACCATCAATCTTATCGGAGCTCTTCGAGGGACCTTTGGAGAGATCCATACCGGCGCTGAAAGTAACAACCAGGTTCTTGTTCCACCAGTCTTCAGCCTTGATATGGCCGAGGTTCCATGCACGGTTGGCGTCCTCCACTACTTTGGTCTTGTCGGGGGTAAGGAACATCTGGCGGCGCAGGTCACGTTCGTCGAGCTGACGGTAGAGATCCATGCTGATGGCGCCTGCACCATAGCCCCAGTTTTCAACATAAGCGCCGTTAACACCGAAGTGCGCACCGAAGCTAAAGTAGTAGATGTCGGCAGGGTCAGTGGACTGTGTCCAGATGACACTGTTGGGGGCATCCTGGACGAAACCTTTAAAATAGGTATCGTTGTCCATTACCTGATAGCCTTCACGAGCTTTGGCAGCTGCATCTTTGGCTGTGGCCCAGTCATGTTTAATCATGGCTGCACGCGCAAGGATGCCGTATGCCACGTTGGCATCCGGATGCCATCTCTGGGCACGCTCTTCGCCTGATTCGCCGTAGAGGGTAATAGCTTCCTTAAGGTCAGCGTAGATCTGATCCATAACTTCGTTCATAGTCCACAACGGCGCATCTCCAGTGCTGCCGTCGAGACGCTTCACGGCGCAGTAGAAGTCACCGTTATTGCTGTCTTCCCAGCGCGGTGCGTAGAACTGCATCAGACGAGTATAACCGTGGGCACGGAAAGTGAGTGCCTGGGCCTTGATGAACTTGCGGTCGTTTTCTGTGCCTTCGGCATCGTCGATACCGTTGAGGATCTGATTGGCCTGCTGGATGATGGTATAGGCATATTTCCAGGGAAGTGCGTTCATTACATAATTTTCCTGGCTCCATGCAGCACCGCCGCATACGATTTCGGGCGACCACATAGCCAGAGGGATACCGGCCATGTTGTCGGGGCCCATTGCCTCGCCGTACATCGTGTTGATGGTGTTCTCTCCGTTGGCGCTACCGGAGAGGCCCCCCTGCATACCGCCCCACTGCGACTGCATAGAGCGGGCGATACCGTTAATGGCGAGAGCTGCGCCTTGTGTCGTCGCTGTCACCTCGACGTCGGTAACATCGGTGACAGGCTGCAGGTCAAGATAGTCCGAGGAGCACGCGGTGAACATCCCTGCGGCTGCAACGGCTGCCAGACCTTTTACAAAAAAATTTCTTTTCATGTCAAATATTCAGCTTTTAGATTTGAGAGATTAGAATTTGGCAGTCAGCTGGAACGAGAATACGCGTGAGGGAACATAGTATGCGTCCTGGCCGCCACCGAATCCATACTGCGGGTTCAGACCTTTCTGACGTGTGATGATGAAGAGGTTGTCAACAGAGAAACCGAGGTTAAGACCTTTGAGCTTCATCGGGTTTACCCACTTGGCGGGGAAGTCGTAAGAGATATTGAGGTTCTTCAGGCACAGGTAGTTGTTGCTGATGAGGAAGCGGCTTGAAGAAGCGCTGTTGTACTGCGAAAGGTTGGTATCGTTGATAGGAACACCGTTGGGGTCGATTTCGCTGCTGTTGATGTGATAAATCTTAGAAGATCCATCCTGTTTTTCTGATACGTCTTCAAAAGGACGCACTGCAGGAGTACCGGTCCAAGCATTCAGGATGTCCTTGTGGAGGGCGCCGGCTTCGTTGGTGCCGAAGTTCATCAGGCGAGCGTAGTTGCTGTTGTAAGTCTTACCGCCGAGGCTGTAAGTGAAGAGAAGACCGAGGTTGATGCCTTTCCAGGAGAGCTGTGTGCCGAACGAACCGTAGACTGTCGGGATAGCGGTACCCATATCGCGGCGGTAAGCATACTCTGTACGGTCGGTCAGGGGGTTGCCGTTTTCATCCTCGAAGTAGTGGCCCGAGCCTTTGGCAGCAGCTACTGTATTGTCCCAAGTCTGCTGTTCCTGTTTGGTGTCTCGGTGGCCGTTGTCGTCCCATACCCAAAGGTCGGGTGAATCCGGTGCCATATAATACAGTGAGTTACCTGTCTGAGTGTCGATACCGGCCCACTCGTAAGTGTAGTGCTGGTAGATGGACTTGTTGTAGAACAGACCCTGGGCGGGCATTGAGTGTCCGTAGGGGAGTTTGACAATCTTGTTCTTAACGAAGGAAGCGTCGATGTCGAAGTGCCAATTAAACTCAGCGGAGCGGATGATGTCCACGCCGAACTGGAGTTCCCAACCGCGGTTGGACATTGTACCGATGTTCTGCATTACGGAGAGGTTTGTACCGAAGGAGCCAGGGCCGCCTGCCGTACCTGCGGATGAGGGGAGTGTCACATTGTAGAGAAGATCGGCGTTACGTTTGTCGAAGTAACCGACGCTGAAAGTGAAGCGGTCGTTGAAGAGTGAACCTTCAAGGGCGATGTCAAGGGTCTTCGTAGATTCCCAGCGGAGGTCGGTCGAAGCCAGGTCATAAGGAACGAGGGCACCGAATGTACCGTAGGTTGTCTGGAAGAATGTGTTGTAGTATGAGTAGATGCTTGCGGCTGCATCGTTACCCACGGCACCGTAAGCGGCACGCAGTTTCAAGTAGTTGAGCCACTCGAGGTTCTGCATGAATTTCTCTTTTGTGATAATCCAGCTACCGCCGACGCTCCAGAATGTACCCCATCGGTTGTTCTTGGCGAAACGGGATGTACCGTCGCGACGGATAGAGAATTCACCGAAGTATTTCTGGTCATAGTTGTAACGTACACGGCCCAGGTAAGACTCAGTACGCATTTTGCCGATACTCTGCGACGAGTAGTCCATGTTCTCGAAGTTGGATGCGTAGTAGTTGTTGGGCAGGAGCTGGCCGCTCTTGCGCAGGAAGTTGGTGTCGTAGCTGTATTCGTAGTTCTCGTGGTCGAGAAGGACGTCGATATTGCTCAAACCGTAATCGTGGTTCCAGGTAAGGGTCTGCATGAAAGTGTGGGAGTTGACGCTCTGGCCTGAGAGGTCGAGACCGCCGGCACCTTTCTGTGCACCGATCTTGTCGTTGCTGTATTCAAGACCGTTTACCTTGGAACGCAGCATGTTGCCGCGGACGGTAGCTTCGAAGCCGTAAGGAAGGATTACGGTACCGTAGAGAGAACCGTTGACATTGATGGTAGTCCAGTCGCTGCGGTTGAGGCGCATTACCCAGGCTACGTTGTCACCCTTGTTGAGACCGAGTGTGTTCCAGACGGGTTTGCCGTCGTCGCCGATCATCACGGAACCGTCTTCGTTGTGCTGGTAGTAGGGACGTACAGGTGCGTAGAAGTTGGTAAGGAAGGGGTTGGTTGTTGCGTTCAGGTTGTCGGCATCGGCGGAGCCGTCCTCCGAATCCTGATAAGAAGCTGCGATGTTGGTACCTATTTTCAGGAAGCTGACGGGAGTGAAGTCGGCGGCGACACGGCCGGTGAAACGCTCGAAGTCGGTCTGCAGCATATAGCCTTGTTCTTTCAGGTAACCTACGGAAGCGAATACATTGAATTTCTCGGTAGCGCCGGCTGCGTTGACGTTGTATTCCTGACGGTAGCCGCTACGTGAGATAGCGTCCCACCAGTCCAGGTCATTGTAACCGGGGAGGACGTTGCCGAGCAGTTTACCGGTTGCCGGGTCGAAGAGCTGGTTGCCGGGTTTGTCGTAGATGTTCTGGCCCAGCAGGAAGGTATTTACAAAGTTGGGAGAGAGAGCAGCGAGGGCGCTCGCATAGTCATCATAGGATTTCTGCGATACACCGCCGTTTGCCCATGCGTTCAGACATGTTTCCATCCACTGGTTGGCGTCGAGAGTGTCGTAGAAGGGAAGACCGCGGTTGTACATACCCTGGCGGACCTGCAGAGTGACGTCAACCTTACCCTGGCCTTTGGCACGCTTGGTGTTGATAAGGATTACACCGTTGGCACCACGGTTACCGTAAAGTGCGCAGGAAGCAGCGTCCTTCAGGATTGACATCGACTCGATGTCGTTGGGGTTGAGGTCGGAGATCGAACCGTCGTAAACCACGCCGTCAACAACGTAGAGAGGGCTCTGTGCGCTGGTGAAGGAGTTGAAACCGCGGATACGGATGGAGGGCGACGAGCCCGGGGTACCGGTCGAGTTGTTGACCTGGACACCAGGGGCGTTACCTTCGAGGGCCGATGTAACGGAGGTTACGGGGCGGTCTTCGATCTGCTTGGAGTCAACGACTGCCACAGAACCGGTAAGGGATTCCTTCGTACCTGTACCGTAAGCGATGACGACAACGTCGTCAAGGGTGGTGGAGGTAGATTCGAGATAGACGCGCAGCGGGTTTGTAACCGCTACGGTTTTAGTTTTGTAACCCACGTATGAAACGGTCACCTGTTTCACGTTGTCGGGAATGTTCAGAGTAAAGTTACCGTCGATGTCGGCGGCTGTTCCCTGACCACCGCCGATCGGCATGATGGTGGCACCGATTAGGGGCTCATTGTTGGCTGCATCAAGTACACTACCGGTCACCGTGCGCGCCGAAGCGGTCAGCGACCATGTGCATGCTAATACTGCCATCAAAAGTAAAAACAGTTTTCTCATACTTTTTTAATGTTTAGATATAGTTGTAATTGTTCTCTCTTATATATTTAAGGTGTCGTCGGCAGAAGTCGGCAAGTATCCGCCAAATCGTTTATGATGCGTCAAGCGGGTTGGCATCGAGAGGCCTGTGGCCCCGGAGGCGGTACGCTGCGGCTCAGGCCGAAGCTCTCCTATGGTTAATTGCGGCTGCCTTAAACCGGGATTCGGGTAGGGAACGACACCTCGTACACTGCTGAAGCATCTCTGCAACCCGGGTGTAGGTAGGTTATTTCCGACCTCGGAGTGGGGAATCGTATAGGTTCTCGTGGTTAGTAGAAATTAGGCAATCATCAGTTTTTCAATGGCTTAGAAGGTATTTCCATACTCTCCTCCCGTGGTCAGCCGTCTTGTGAATGTTCTCTTTTCCCGGAGGTCCGGACCCTCCGGAAGTGTTAATCGGATTGCAGTCAATCCGTTTAAAGTATGGCAAATTTAATAAAATTTATTGTACGACGAGCACAAAAAATATTTTTTAACACTTATATTTCCCAATTCCCCTCTCCCGACGAGCCGCGAAGGAATGGGGCTTCTGAAATATTTACGACATTTTGCAAGTACAACCACTTACACAACAACCCTATCGGAACACTCGCAATTGCAATACGTCAAAATAATATTGCTTTCTGACATATTTAAAAAAGTTATTAACACCCTAAAAATTTTGTCAACCCACCGCCGAGCCATAGAATCGGGCAAGAGAGAAATATTAACTTAATTTGCTCCCGAATTTAACAAAAACGCCTCAACCGCTCCTATTGCGGAAACTTGCCCCACGCCATAGAGCATACCTCCCCGATAAAAAACAAATCGATAAATTTTCTGCCGATTAACAATTCTTTTGCAGCGAAATATAAACCATCGACGCCCCGGCGGGTCAAAAGAGAAAAAGCAACTAACATGAAAACATTGAAACAACACCTCCCCGTCCTTGCCCTCACCCTCGGCCTCGTGCTCTCGGGCAGCAACGTGATGCAAGGCCAAAGCAACGGCCACCGCACCACCACACAACGGCAAAGCAACACAACCACCCAGAAGCGGGAAGGCCGCACCATCAGCGAGCGCAACAGCACCGTAAAACGCGGACAAACCAGCGGCCACCGCCAAAGCTCCAACATACAGCAAGTGCGACCCGGAGGCGGAAACTCCTCGGACCGCCCGGGCGGCAACCGCCCCGACAACGGCAATTCGCAGGCACGTCCCGGCGGCAACAGTCAGGGACGTCCCGGCGGCAACAGTCAGGGACGTCCCGGCGGCAACCGTCCCGGCGGCGGCAACAGCATGGACCGCCCCGGCGGTAACGGCAACCGTCCGGGAGGTAACCGACCGGGCCACGGCTGGAATCCCGGCCACGGCGGCCCGGGCAACAACTACCGTCCCTCCAACAGCGTGCCACCTCCCGGCGCCGGAGGTTACCGACCCTCCTACCGTCCTCCGCGCCAGTACCGCTGGGAGCGTCCCGTGCCCCCGCCCCCGCCACGCTATGCTTACGTGCGTGTGGGAGTGCCCACCATCGGTGACATCCTCGGCCTCGCTTTCGGCTCGCTCATCGATTACGGCATCAACTCCCTCATCAACACCGGCTACCAGGTAGTGGGCACATACGACGATGTGGTCTACCTCAACAACGTGACGCAGTTCGGCATCACGTGGCCCCGAAGCCTCGATGTACTACGGTCCGTCAGGCCTTCGCGGAGCCCGGTTCCAGTACGGGTCATACTCCCCCACCGACTACCGCTACCGTTCGGCCTACTCGCAGCTGTGCGCCATCTACGGCCAGCCGGTAAGCGTCACCAACACGGGCTACGTCACCACCGCCACATGGTGGGGCGGCAACAACACCGGCTACATCACGCTGCAATATGGTCCCGGCGTGAACCAGACCGGCGCCCGGATGTACTACACCGACCTCATCTACGGCACTCTCTGACACACCTATTTTTTATATAAAGAACGGGAGAAGGCTCCGACCTCGGAGTTTTCTCCCGTTCTTTTATTTCAAAGGAAATGGTTCAGAGGCGGTTGGTGAGCGCGGTGGGGATAGTGAGCACAGGGCGTCCCGGGAATCCTGTGTACGTGTCGCGCGGATGGTCCTTCATGTAGCGGCGCATGAACGGCACGACATCGGTGACGGAGTCAAGCTGCGCGGCTACGGTGATGTAATACTGTCCGGGGTTCCGGAAGACGCGCGAGTCATAGCCTTGCGTGCGCAGCCGCTCGGCGTGCGCGACGGCAGTTGTCTTCATCTTGTATTGCGCAACGGCCACATTATATGGCTTATAGTGCAGCGAATCACCTTCGAGTCGCATCAGCGGTTGACGCACATAAAGAAGCGAGTCACCGTCCACCACTTTCCAGACGGGGTCCCCTTCGCGCACCATCACCATGCCGGTGTAGGGATCGGCCTCTTCGGTGGCGCGTTTTGTCTGCGCTATCTCGTAGGCTTTGCGGTAGGCCTCTTCGGTGGGTTTGCACGAGGCAAGGACAACCAATGTGCCGACAAGCAGAAATATCGGTAACTTTTTCATTTTTTCGGTTCAAGAATAAGGATTTCTCGTGGCGCGAATGTTCGCCGGCCCGTTTCCGGGATTAGTGTGATGTCTTTTCCGGTGAGTATGTCGTGCCACACGGTGCCGGGCTTTACGATTTCTGTATAACGCTGCATGTCGGCGTCAAGCGGTTCGTCAGTGCCGTTCATCACCACGATGGCGCGGTCGTCGCCGGCGCGGCGTTCGTAGAGATAAAGGCCGTTTGTCGGCATGAAGTGCTTCATCTTCCCTTTGGCTATCGCGACGTTTCCTCGGCGCCATTTGTTGATGGTGGCTATGAAGTCGTAAGCCTCGTTCTGGAGTTCCGAGCGGCCGGCGCGGGTGAACTCGGAGCTGTCATCGCCGGGGAAACCGCCCGGGACGTCGCGCCGCACGTTGCCGTCGCCCGGCTTTCGGTCTCCGGCCATAAGTAGCTCTGTACCGTAGTAAAGCTGAGGTATCCCGGGCAACGTCAGCAGCAGCGCCACGCCCTGTTTCCAGCGGTCCAGCGAGTCGGGCACTTCCAGGATGTAGCGCTCCGTGTCGTGATTGTCCAAAAAGCGGAGCACGCTCAGCGGGTCGGTGTAGATATAGTCGAGGGCGAGGTGGTCATACACCTTGTTGAGGCCGTTCCAGGGGTCGGTCTTCTCGCGGTAAGGCGCCATGTCGCGGTTCAGGATCATGAAGGGGAAATCCATGACCACCGGCAGGTTGGGGTCTTTAAGTTCTCCGCGGGCCAGCGGAGTGCCTTTCTGCCAGAACGCCTCGCCGGCCGGCTGCGCGAACCAGCACTCCCCTACTATGTTGAAGTCGGGATACTCGCGCTTCACGTCGGAGATCCACTCTCCCATCTTCTCGTAGTCGGCATAGGGATAAGTGTCCATGCGTATGCCGTCGATACCGGCTTCCTCTATCCACCAGATGGAGTTCTGCGTCAGGTACTTCATGAGGTGCGTGTTGCGCTGGTTGAGGTCTGGCATCGCCTCCACGAACCATCCGTCGGTGGTCAGTTTGCGGTCATAGTCGGAGGCGTAGGGGTCGGTTATCGTACTCAGACGGTAGTTGGTCTGCTCGTAACCTTCGGGAAAGTTGAACCAGTCGGAGGACGGGCGGTCGGTGAACCAGGGGTGGCCGGACCCGCAATGGTTGAAAATCATGTCCATCACGGTCTTTATGCCGTGGTTGTGGAGTGTGTCTATGAGTGCGGCATACTCGGCGTTGGTACCGAAGCGCGGGTCCACACGGTAATAGTCCGTGGTAGCGTAGCCGTGGTAGGAGCCGCCGGGCATGTCGTTTTCGAGCACGGGGTTAAGCCATACGGCGGTCACACCGAGCGAGTCGATATATGCAAGGTGGTCTGCTATCCCCTTGAGGTCGCCGCCGTGGCGCACGTTAAGGTCGGAGCGGTCGGCGCCCACGGGGTGTCGCATCGTCTTGTCGAGGTTGTTCTTGGGGTTGCCGTCCGCGAAGCGGTCGGGCATCACCATGTATAGCACGTCGCCTGCATCGAATCCCTGTGCCCCGCGCATCGGCCGACGTTGCCGCAGCTCGTATTTCCGGCTGACGGCCTGTTTCCCCTCTTTCCATTTAAGGGTCATGACGCCGGGCTTGGCCTCCGGGGAAATACTGAGATAGACGTATTGCCAGTCGGGCGAGCCGTCGAGGCGCGCCACAGAATCGACGGTGACGCCTGGATAATCTACGGAAAAATCTGCCGGACGCACGTCTCGGCCGTATACCTGCAGTTGCAGCGAAGTGTCCTTCATTGACGTCCACCAGTGCGGCGGGTCTATTTTCTCGACAGAAAACCTTGCCCCGGCAGCGGGCGCTGCCAAGGCAAGGATACTGAGAGAAAGCAATAAAGCATTGTTTCTCATGTGGTTAAGCTATTCTTAAGCCGTCGTTTCCGGCTTGACGGTTCTTTACTTCTTGACCTCAATGACGAGGTAGGGAGAGAGACTCCAGAACGATGACGGGTTTGTGATGCGTATGGACTTTGTGCCGTCTGCGTTTTCGATAATCTGGTACGACCCGGCGGGCATGTTGGTCTTGATTTCCACTTTCTTGCCGTGGGTGGGGATGAGGGTGAGCGAACGTTTGTCGGCTACCGTGAAGTATGACTGGTCGAAGTCGCCCTTCAGTACCTTGGTGGAGCGAAGGAATTTCTTTTCAAGGATGCCTTTCTGTTTCAGTTCCTTGTTCGTACCTATGCAGTAGTAGACCTTGTTGGCCTGGTTTTCGGCGGCAACGGTTTCCTGTTGTGCCTGTTCCTTAGCTGCCGTCTGCACCTTGACCTCTTCCTGTGTCTGGGCCACCTGAGTGTTGAGGTTTGAGATTTCACCCTTGGCCGATTCGAGCTGGCCCTTGGTATTGGCCAGGTCCGACTCCAGTTTGGCAATCTTGGCGTCCTGCTGGGCTATGTGCGCCTTGAGTTGGGTGATGGTCTTTGCAAGCACGGCATTTTCGTTGCCGGAAGCCTTCAGGCGGCCTTCCATCTCGTTGAGGAGCTGTTTATTGGCATTAAGGCGGGCTCGGATGTTGGCCAGGTTGGCACGCACTTCGGCACGGCGGTCCACATTGTCGCCGCCCTGGTTGTAGAGGAGGCCTTCCTGCATATTGATGGAGTCGAGGCCGGTGTAGATATCTCCCATCAGAAGCATCAGGGAGTCGTTGAAGGAGGTGGCTTCCTTGTATTCGGAAGTCAGGTCTGCGATTTTCACAGAGTCGGAATCCAACTGCTGTGCCTGATCTTTGTTGCGGCCGCACGAACCGGCTAGAAGGAGTGCTCCGAGAGCGATGAGTGCAAAATACTTTTTCATAATCTTTTCAACTTGTCATGAAGTTATACCTGCCGAAAAGTTTCGGCTTTATATAAATCTGGTTATTCGGCGGCACGGGCATCAGCGGCACTCTCTCGTGCCGGCTTACGGCCTTCCTTTCCGCCGACAATAATAACAATTTCCCCCTTCGGATTGTTCGCGTCGAAATGCTCGGCGAGGTTCCCGAGGGTGTCGCGCAGGGTTTCTTCATGTATTTTCGAGATTTCGCGGCACACGGCCGCGGGGCGCTCCGCACCGAAAGCTCCGGCCAGTTGGCGCAGGGTGCGCGGCAAGCGTTTCGGCGACTCGTAGATGACCACCGTCCGCGGATCCTCGGCCAGGAGCGCCAGGCGTGTGGCCCTCCCCTTCTTGGGCGGGAGGAAGCCCTCGAAGACGAAGCGGTCGCAGGGCAAGCCCGAGTCCACCAGCGCAGGGACAAAGGCGGTGGCGCCGGGAAGACATTCCACCCTCACGCCGGCTTCGCGGCACGCACGCGAGAGCATGAAGCCGGGATCGGAAATTCCGGGCGTTCCGGCATCGGAGACAAGCGCTATGTTCTCGCCGCCGAGCAGGCGTTGCACTATCCCCCCCACTGCCGCGTGCTCGTTGTATTTATGGTGGCTCATCATCGGGGTAGGGATGTCGAAATGCTTCATCAGCACCGAGGAAGTGCGCGTGTCTTCGGCCAGCACGAGGTCGGCTTCGCGCAACGTGCGCACGGCGCGCATCGTCATGTCGTCGAGATTGCCCACCGGAGTGGGTACCACAAATAGTGTTCCGGCCATCGTCAATAGGGTGAATTGGTGAAGTAGCGTTCTATAATGTGCATGAACTCGCGCACCTCGGGGTCTTCGGGATTCCACTGCAGGTCGCCGTAGAAGTAGGCGCAGGCCTGGTCATAAGTGTGCATCGGCACCACGATGTCGAGCGAGGTGTAGAAATCTTCCTTGGAGCCGTTGAAGAGGGTGCGGGGAAAGCGGAAGGTCTCGTTAAGCGGAAACAGGGAGCGCAGCGAAGGCCTTCTTGGCTTCCGTTCTTGCGGCTCAGTAACCGGTACGGCGTTTTCGGGCACCGACTTGGGGGCGGCTTTCGGCGTTCCGGGAGCTATCTGCGGCGCGGGATGCAATGCTCCGGCGGCTTTCACCACGGGAGGCGCGGGCATTACGCCGCGGGGAGCGAATACCGGAATCTCGGCGCCCGTAATTGCGGGAGCCTGGTCCACATCAGGCTCTACCGTCGCCTCCTCGGTGCCGAAGGCTTCGTGCACTTCGCCGTCAAGAAGCCTTGTCCGGTCTTCCTTTTCCTCAGCTTCGGCGGCTCCAGGGGCTACGGCCGGCATCGACGCCGCCATCTTTGCTATCTGGTTGCCCTTCTGCTTTATCATCGGGATGAGGACGGAGGCATCGTGCTTATGCCCTTTCAGCATCCCCACAAGTCCTTCAAGCTCATATATCGCGCTCAGCAGCGCCTGGCATGACTCTTCGTTCATAATTGTAAGTGTGTTAGTCTATATTTACAGCGGTCGGCGGAGCGCCTCACTCGTTCTTGAAAATATCGAGAAGCATACGCTCCACGTCCTTGCGGAGCGCCGGACGGTCCGACAGATTGTTTACCATCACCACCACCACGTGTGTGGGGGCGAAGTTGTAGTCGAGTTTATAGCCGGCATAGCATTGTATGCCCGACATACTGCCGGTCTTCAGCGCTATGTATGAGTCGAGCGGCGTCCCTTTCAGGAAACTGCGCAGCGTTCCCTCCTGGCCGGCCAGCGGGAAGTAGGAGACATAGTTGACGTTCGATGCCATCTTCTGAAGGACCTGGCCCAGGAACTTGGCCGTCAAACGGTTTGAGCGCGACAGGCCGGAGCCGTCCACCACATTTACGTGGGTCATATCCACACCCTGGCGGCGCCAGTAGTCCATCTCCATCCCGGCGCCCTCGGCCGGGGTGCCCTTGCGGTGGTTCACACGCGCGTAAGTGCGCAGGAAAGCCTCGGCAAACATATTGTCGCTGCGGCGGATGCATGAGCGCATAATGTCGTCGATGGGCGGGGAAATATGTTCCGTTAGCTTGGTGCGTCTTCCTTGCGTCATCACGTTGTCTTCTATGGCGATGCCGTTGCGCGAGAGGGCACGGCGCAGCTCGCCGTCGAAAGTCAGCGCCGGGTTCATCACCGCGCGCTCTCCCTCGGCATTATTGCCGTAATTGAAGCCGTAGCAACCGGCGCCGTAGTCGCGGCGCTTGTTGCCGTCGGTCCACGAGTCGGGATAGGCCGGGAGAGGGAAACACGACTGGTCGAAGAGCAACTGCCCTTTGATTGAAGTAATCCCCTTGCGCTTGAGGGCACCCACTATCTCCTCGGCGAAGTTGGCGCTTTTCGGTTCCTTGCGGCTGCCTAGCGACGGGTCGCCGGAACCGAAAACTATCAGGTTGCCGTTCAGCACGTTACCCTCCACTTTGCCATCGTAATACACGCGGGTGTGGTATTGATAATCTATGCCCGTTGAAAGCAGGGTCGTGGCCACGGTCAGGGCTTTGGTGATGGAAGCCGGAATGAGGGGAACCGATTCGTTATACCCTTCGGTCATGCGCTTTTTCTTAAGGTCGTAGACATAGACCGAGACGGACGAAGGGTTGGTATTCCGGGAGGCCACAAAATCGTCTACCGGCTTGGACGCGGCCACAGACAGGGCAATGCACCCCACACAGAGAAGCATCAGCGCACGGAGCAAGGACGGTTTTATAGCATGATTTAATTCTTTCATATTCAAACAATTGAGAGAGTAGAGCATTAGCGTGCAACATAACACATGCGGCAGCAAACACCCGGAGGGCGTCTCATAAATCGCCGCAAAATTAACAAAAAACGCCGAAACGGCCAATAAAAGAATGTTACCCTACCTTAATATATGTGAAATCCCGCGGCATGGGGCTATTTCAACAAAAAAAGCCCAGACAAAACTTTGGCAAATACCGCTTGATTAGACTGACATTGGCAGGATTTGAAACATTAAAGCAACTTTCGGTCTCGGAAGAGCAAAATTATTTAACGATATAACACACTGATAATAAACATGATGTGCCGGAAAGATAAAAAAGTTTAAAAAAAGTTGCCGAAAAATTGTGCGTGAATGAAAAAAAAGCAGTAATTTTGCACGCTATCAAAAACGACCGAGGAAAGATGCCGGAGTGGTCGATCGGGGCGGTCTCGAAAACCGTTGTGCCTTCGGGCACCCAGGGTTCGAATCCCTGTCTTTCCGCTTAAATCCGGAGTCTGCGAGTTTTTTCGTGGACTCCTTTTTCATTTTTAACCATTAGCACGATGAAGAAAATCGCAATAATCGGTGCCGGCAACATGGGGTCGGCCATCGCAGCATCGCTGCGCGGCGACAGTACGCGGATTGTCTGCACCGCTGCCACTCAATCCTCTTTAGACAAAATCAAGGCTGAAATGCCGGAGGTAGAAGTCTCAGCCGACAACATCGCGGCTGTCAGGGACGCCGACATGATTGTACTTGCCGTCAAGCCCTACATCGCGCCGGGCATCATCGAGAAAATCAAGGCGCATATCCACGCGGGCACCGTCATCATCTCGGTTGTGGCCGTAATGTCCGTCGAAGAATTGCGGGAACGGTTCGACGCCGACAAGAAAGGTCTGAAGATACTGCGAGTCGTTCCCAATACCGCCATTAAATACGGCAAAAGCGCCACGTTCATAGCTGCTGCCGAAGATGTGGACCGAGCCACAGTCGCTGAAACCGAGGAGATTTTCAACCGCTCCGGCAAGGCATTCGTGGTCAGGGAGAGCGACCTGGCGGCGTGCACGGCGTTGGCCTCCTGCGGCATAGCCTTCTTCCTTAGGTTCATCCGTGCGGCAGTGGAGGGAAGCGTTGAACTCGGCATGAAGCCCGCGTTCGCCACAGAAGTGGCGGCACTCACCGCCGAGGGGGCGGCGGCATTGCTTGCCGACGGCGCACATCCCGAAGCGGAAATCGATAAGGTGACCACTCCCGGCGGAATCACCATCAAAGGGCTCAACGCACTGGAAGCTAACGGTTTCACCTCCGCCGTAATAGCCGCCCTCCGCGCTTCCTGCGTAAAATAATCCGCCGCGAAATCGAAAGCAAATAATTTTGAATTATGGAAATCTTTATTGAAACGGAGCGGCTGATACTGCGTCACTGGAAAGAAGAAGACCGGAAACCGTTCGCCGTAATGACCGGAAATCCGAATGTCATGAAGTATTTTCCGTCAACCTTGTCGACCGAAGAATCGTCTGCTTTCGTGGATAGAATCAATTCGGAATTTGAAGAAACAGGTTACGGATTGTATGCCGTTGAAACTAAAGACACGGGAGAATTTATCGGTTATGTAGGGTTTACTGAAAAATCAACAGTACAGTGTTGCACGGAGCGGAAGCAA
>DKVK01000020.1:5736-21049 GCA_002491165.1 Porphyromonadaceae bacterium UBA7180 | reverse complement strand
GATGTTGTACGTGAGATTTGTGAGAGCCACGCAGGCTTTTGACCGGATCATTCCAACACCGCGGAACACCAGTCCGCCCATCGAGCGCTCGATGAAACCGAATACATGCTCGACCCTGCTCCTGATTTTTGACTTGTATCTGTTGGAAGCCTTCTGCTCATCTGTGAGAGGATGGTTGCGGTACCCTTTCTCACATATGAGCGGAATCACATTTTTCTCGACAAACCCATCCTCCGTGCCGACATATCCGGCATCCAGCCAGAATGTCTCGCCCTCGGCGTCGTTGTCGTCAATAAGCTCCGAGGCTCTCCTTGAATCATGCACCGATGCGTCTGTGGTATCGTATCCTGTTATAAGTTTGGTCTTTACGCATACCTTGGCGTGGTTTTTGTATCCGTAGAATGCTTCGTCACGCTTCTTGGCCCATCTCGCGTCAGTATCCTTTTGGCGCTTCTTTTTGGGTTTGTCTGCCCAAAGCTCGTCCCCTTTGCCATCCTTCATGGCGGCGTTTTCTTCCCGGGTGTTGCGCTGGCGGGGGGCGACCATGAAACTGGCGTCTATCATCTTGCCCTCGTGAACTATAAGCCCCAATGTGGCCAGATGATTGTAAAAGTCCCTGAACATGGTGTCATAGCCGCCGCTCTTGCTCAGGGACTCCCGGTATTTCCATATCGTGCGGGCATCGGGAACGTCCGTAACCCCTAAGCGCAAGTTAGGCTGTAACCCCCTTGTTACTGGCGACTTACAGCCTAACTGACTGAGCTTGTTGTATGGGTTCTACGAGGCTATCAATCCTCGATAGCGGCCTGAGCCGCGGCTACGCGGGCTATGGGCACGCGGAAGGGGGAGCAGCTTACGTAGTTCATGCCGAGGTGGGCGCAGAACTTGACGCTTGAGGGCTCGCCGCCGTGTTCGCCGCAGATTCCGACCTTGAGTTCGGGCTTGGTGGCACGGCCTTTTTCAACGCCCATGCGGACGAGCTGGCCTACGCCTTCCTGGTCGAGTACCTCGAACGGGTCTACTTTCAGGATTCCTTTTTCTTTGTAGTATTTGAGGAACTTGGGTGCGTCGTCGCGCGAGTAACCGAAGGTCATCTGCGTAAGGTCGTTGGTACCGAACGAGAAGAAGTCGGCCACTTCGGCTATCTGGTTGGCCGTGAGGGCTGCGCGGGGCACTTCGATCATTGTACCTACTTTGTAGGGGATGGATTCGCCGCGTTCGTCGAATACCTTTGCAGCCGTAACGTTGATGACGTTGGCCTGGTGCTGGAGTTCTTTGAGTGTGCCTACGAGGGGCACCATGATTTCCGGGTATACCTTGATGCCGCGGGCCTGGCAGTTGAGGGCGGCCTCGATGATGGCGCGGGCCTGCATTTCGGTGATTTCGGGGTAGGTGATACCCAGACGGCAACCGCGGTGTCCGAGCATGGGGTTGAACTCTTCGAGACTGTCTACCTTAGCCTTGATTTCTTCGAGAGTGAGGCCCATTTCGGAGGCAAGCTCTTTCTGTGTGGCTGTCTGGTGGGGTACGAACTCGTGGAGGGGCGGGTCAAGGAGACGTACTGTTACGCCGTATCCGTCCATTGCCTCGAAGATTCCTTCGAAGTCACCGCGCTGCATGGGGAGGAGTTTGGCGAGTGCCGTGCGGCGCCCTTCCTCGTCGGAGGCGAGAATCATTTCACGCATGGCTTTGATGCGGTCGCCCTCGAAGAACATGTGCTCGGTGCGGCAGAGGCCGATACCCTGTGCGCCGAAGTGGCGGGCCTGCTTGGCGTCGCGCGGCGAGTCGGCATTGGTGCGGACGAGTGTCTTGGTGTATTTGTCGGCGAGGTTCATGATGGCGCCGAAGTCTCCGTCAAGTTCCGGTTCGGTGGTGGGCACCTGGCCGTCGTAAACTTCACCCGTGGAGCCGTTGAGTGAAATCCAGTCGCCTTCGTTATAGGTCTTGCCGTCCATTGTGAGGGTTTTGGCTTTGTAGTCTACCACGATTTCTCCGGCGCCGGAGACACAGCATTTACCCATACCGCGGGCAACTACAGCAGCGTGCGATGTCATGCCGCCGCGCATTGTTAGGATACCCTGTGCCACGGCCATACCGCGGAGGTCTTCGGGGGAAGTCTCGATGCGGACGAGCACTACTTTCTTTTTCTTTTCAGCCCAAGCTTCGGCGTCGTCGGCCTGGAATACGATCTGGCCTGCGGCTGCACCGGGAGATGCGGGAAGGCCTTTGGCCATTACTTTGGCGCGTTTGAGGGCTGCCTTGTCGAATACGGGGTGCAGGAGTTCATCGAGTTTGTTGGGTTCCATGCGCATCAGGCAGGTCTTTTCGTCGATTTCGCCGGCGCGGAGCAAGTCCATTGCGATTTTTACCATAGCGGCGCCTGTGCGCTTGCCGTTACGTGTCTGGAGCATCCAGAGTTTGCCGTCCTGGATGGTGAACTCCATGTCCTGCATGTCTTTATAGTAGTCTTCGAGGCGGTGTGCGATAGCGATGAGTTCGGCGGCGCATACGGGCATCGATTCTTCAAGGGAGGGATATTTGGAGGCGCGTTCCTCTTCGCTGATACCCTGGAGGGCGGCCCAACGACGTGAGCCTTCTACTGTAATCTGCTGGGGAGTCCGGACTCCGGCAACCACGTCTTCGCCCTGTGCGTTGATGAGGTATTCGCCGTTGAAGATGTTTTCGCCGGTAGCGGCGTCACGGCTGAATGCCACGCCGGTAGCGGAGTTGTCGCCCATGTTGCCGTAAACCATAGCCTGAACGTTAACGGCGGTACCCCATTCTTCGGGAATCTGGTTCATGCGGCGGTAGATGATGGCGCGTTCGTTCATCCAGGAGTCGAAGACGGCGCAGATTCCTCCCCAGAGCTGTTCCCAAGCTGATTCGGGGAAGTCTTTGCCGGTATATTCCTTGACGGCAGCCTTGAAGCGCACCACGAGTTCCTTAAGGTCGTCAACGTCAAGTTCGTTGTCGAATTTCACACCTTTCTCTTCTTTGACTTTGTCCATGATAGCCTCGAAGGGGTCGATGTCCGTTTTGCTGTGGGGTTTCATGCCGAGCACAACGTCGCCGTACATCTGGACGAAGCGGCGGTAGCTGTCCCAAGCGAAGCGGGGGTTACCGCTCTTTTCGGCCATTGTAGCAACGGTGGCGTCGTTCATGCCGAGATTGAGGACGGTGTCCATCATGCCGGGCATCGAGGCGCGGGCTCCGGAACGTACCGAGACGAGAAGCGGGTTCTTCGGGTCGTCGAATTTGTTGCCGGTGAGTTTTTCTACGTGGGCGATGGCTTTTTCAACGTCGGTCTTTATGTCTTCTACGACTTTATCGCGGCCGTATTGGGTGTATTCTGTGCAGACTTCTGTTGTGATGGTAAAACCGGGAGGCACGGGCATGCCGAGCAGGTTCATCTCCGCAAGGTTGGCACCTTTGCCGCCCAGAAGGTTGCGCATCTGGGCATTTCCTTCGGCCTTACCGTCGCCGAATGTGTAGATTTTCTGAGACATTGTATTATATTTAAATTATAAGAATTTATAAATTTAATCTAAACGTGTAGGGGTTATATGCGTGTAAAACATAGATTCGCAGAACCGTGATAAACCATGGCAGGCGAATTGGGAATGCAAATATAGTAATAAAATCGTGAAGTTGCCAAATTTTGTGTTAAAAAATTCTCTAAAAAAGACGATTTAGTCTTAATACGCCCGAAATTCGCCCCGATTCGGGGCCTATTCGGTCGCAAATAGTCAGGCCTAACCCCTCACAACACGTTTTGTCACCGTTTCTCGGGATTTGATTTTTATGCTTGGGACACCAGTAGCAGGCTATTATATTTTTTCACATTATCAAGGGGCGGCAACTTCATGGAGCACGTCAATTACCGGTTTATATCATGCTTTACTACCACGCTCATTGCATGAGAAGTTATTACCGGCAATATAAGAAATATACGGGCTTACTCGCAGCGGTAGCCGCGCGGCGTGAGGCCAGTCTGCTTCTTGAACATTCGGGTGAAGTGCTGTGGGTACTGGAATCCGAGCATGTCGCTGATTTGCGTCACTGTGAGACTGGTGCCACGCAGGTATTCTTTAGCTCGGTCTATTATTTTAAGGCGTATGAGTTCCTGCGCCGTGCGTCCGGTTTCCTTTTTTATAAGGTCTCCGAAATAGCTGGGAGTGAGGCAGGCTTTATCTGCGAAGAATTTTACCGAAGGCAGACCGCCGGACACCTCGGAGAGAAAATACAGGTCAAGTGCGTTTTCGAAGTTCCGTAGCACTTCGCTGTCGGCAGCGTGGCGCGTGGAGAACTGGCGGTCGTAGTAGCGCAAGCAGTAGTCCAGGAAAAGCTCTATGTGGCCGCAGATGAGGCGCCGTGTGTGATGGTCGGGCGTGGATGCGAGTTCCATCTTAATGCCGGCGAGGCAGGCGCGAAGCGATTCCTGTTCGGCAGCGGAGAGATGCAGTGCCTCGGTTTCGGAATAATTAAAGAAGGAATACTGCCTCATTTTGCGGGCCAGCGACGTGCCGTAGATGAGGTCCGGGTGGAAGAGCAGCGCCTCTATGTCGTGTGTCTTGGCCGTTTTGCCTTCTACCGTCACGGATTGTCCCGGGGCGATACTTACCACAGAACCTTCCTGATAGTCGTATTCGCGGCGCCCATAGCGGAGCACACAACCCTGACCGTGCTTTATGAAGACGGCATACAGGCCGTAGTCGATGCGGATATGGTCGAACACTGCGGGAGCGTCTTGGAGCCGTAAGACGGTGACCAACGGATGGGGAGTAGGCAGTCCGTATAGTTCGTTATATTGTTTTACCGAGTTGAGATTCATTGTGTTCATTGCAGTGCAAAATTAACATATCTTGCCGGAAAAAGCAAATCGCGGCCGGTGATAAGGCAGTAAAAAAAGTGGTTACGGAACATTTTTTTAGCCAATGATGCGGTCATGTCGCGAAAAATGTCTAAATTTGTAGCTTGAAAAATCATTTATCAGATATGGATATTTCAGTAGTAATACCTCTATATAATGAGGCTGAATCGCTTCCGGAGCTGACGGCGTGGATTGAGCGCGTGATGGACGAGAACGGTTTCAGCTACGAAATATGGTTTATCGACGACGGTTCCACCGACAAGTCGTGGAGTATCATCGAGGAATTGCAGAAGAAGAACGCGAGAATCCGCGGCGTCTCGTTCGCGCGCAACTACGGCAAGTCTCCGGCTCTGAACGTCGGCTTCATGCGCGCGCAGGGCGATGTGGTCATAACCATGGATGCCGACATGCAGGATTCCCCCGACGAGATACCGGCCCTGTACCGCATGATTACCGAGGAGGGTAACGACCTTGTGTCGGGCTGGAAACGCAAACGATACGACCCACTGTCGAAAACCATCCCGACGAAACTCTTCAACGCCACGGCGCGCCGTGTGAGCGGCATCCATAACCTGCACGACTTCAACTGCGGCCTCAAGGCTTACCGCCGCGATGTGGTGAAACATATAGAGGTGTATGGCGACATGCACCGCTACATCCCTTATCTGGCGAAGAACGCCGGTTACACAAAGATAGCCGAGAAGGAGGTACACCACCGTCCGCGAAAGTACGGCAAGACCAAGTTCGGGCTCGACCGTTTCGTGAACGGCTACCTCGACCTGGGCGTGCTCTGGTTCCAGAACCGTTTCGGCATCAAGCCGATGCACCTTTTCGGCCTCCTCGGATCCGCTATGGTAGTCATAGGCTTCATAGCAACGCTCGTGGTTTTGATACTGAAAATAGTGAGCCTCTGCTCTGAGGGCTACAACTTCTATGTCACCAACTCGGTGTACTTCTATCTGGCATTGGCGTGCATGGTAATGGGCTTGCAATTCTTCCTGACCGGCTTTGTGGGCGAATTAATAACGCGCAACTCGCCGGAACGCAACAACTATCTGATAGGCAATGAGATTTAGAACAGCGACAGCGTCCGCAGGGCTACTACTGATAGCGTCGGCGTTAGTGGCAGGATGTGCCACCGATGACTGCGACGGCAACCGCAACACATTGCCGGAAGCCGGTTTCTATGCCAACACCGCGGCGCACCCCAAGCTTGCCATCGACGGTCTCACGGTCTTCGGGGTTGGCGCTCCGGGCGATTCGCTTCTGCTCGACTCGGCCGTAAACGTCAGCTCCGTCCCGCTCCCGTTCAACCTTGACGCCGGTTCCTCGACGTTCGTTTTCCGTTACGACCAGGCCGGCGGATTGGAAGACCGCGTCACTTTCCGCTACGAGGCGCAGCCATACTTCGTCTCCTCGGCCTGCGGCGTCAGCTACCGTTTCCACCTCAAGGGAATAGAGCACACCAGCCAACTGATAGACTCCATCGCGGTGCCCGGCGACATCATCACCAACGCCGAAGGCGAGAACATCCGCATTTATTTCCGTTACACCGAAGAGGAGGGCCCGCAATGAAGAAGTTGTTAGCCATATTGCTGGGCCTGATAGCACTGTTACCGCTGGCATTGACGGCGCAGGAACGCAAGATAACCCCGGTGGATGTGGACGAGTCGAAGCCCAAGCAACCTTCGCTCCACTACTACGACAAGCATGGCAATCCGCTTCAGGAGCCGGTGCTCTTCCTTGCCGAACTCGACACCGTTAAGAAAAAAGTGAACGCAGGTCCGGTGTATCCCTTGTTGACAACGGTAAATGTAGGCGTAAATGTCTTCGACGCCTTTATGAACTGCTTCGGACAGAGCTTCGGGTCGGTCGACGTCTTTGGCGAGTTGCCACTCTTCAACTGGTTCGTTCCTACCGTAGAACTCGGCGTGGGGTGGGGCTCGCAGGCACCCAAGGACAACAATTACCGCTACAAAGCCAACCCGTCGTTCTTCGCCAAACTCGGTTTCAACTACAATTTCCTGTACAAGTCGAATCCCGATTACCAGGTATATGTAGGCTTCCGCGCGGGATTCTCGCCCATGTCCTACACCATAAAAGATGTAACCGTCAATGGAGGTTACTGGGACCAGACCGTGCATCCCGAAATAGGGAAACAGACGGCCACGGCATTCTACGGCCAGGCGTTGGCGGGGCTTAAAGTGAAGATATACAAAGAGTTCTCGCTTGGTTGGAGCGTGCGGTACAATTTCAAGTTCAACTCCCCCCATGGTTCGGCCTCAGACCCGTGGTACATTCCCGGCATGGGAGGCAACAACAAGCTTTCGGCAACCTTCTCGCTGATATATACGCTGCCGCTCACCGACATGAGCAAGGCGCGGAAGGACCGTCCCGGCACCGAAACGGCGACTCCTCCGCAAACAAACAAAGATATAGAACATTAACGCTGACGACATTTATGCTGATAATAGGAATAGCCGGAGGCACCGGCTCCGGAAAATCTACAGTGGTCCGCAAATTGCGCGAGTCGCTTCCCAAAGAGGGGGTGGCCGTGATTCCGCAGGACTGCTATTACCGCGACAATCCCCACATTCCGCTTGAAGAACGGCTCAAGATGAACTACGACGAGCCGGCCTCTATAGAGTGGTCGCTGCTTGTGGAACACCTGCGTATGCTTAGGGAGGGACAAGCCATAGAGATGCCGACCTACGACTTCATAACCTGCTCTCGCCAGAAAGAGACGGTACACATCGAGCCAGCAGAAGTGGTGGTAGTGGAGGGTATCCTGGTGCTCTGTGACAAGCCTTTGCGAGAGATGATGGACGTCAAGGTATTCGTGGACGCCGATGCCGACGAGCGCCTTATACGCGTCATCCACCGCGACTGCATAGAGCGCAACCGCACCCCGCAGATGGTCATAGACCGCTACCAGTCGACCCTCAAGCCGATGCATGAACTGCACATAGAACCGTCGAAGCGCTACGCCGACCTCATCATCCCGCAGGGCGGACATAACCGCGTGGCCATCAAGCTGCTCAACGATTACATCTACTCATTGCTCCCCAAGAAATGAAAATATCAGCCATTTTCACTCATAAGAAAAAGGAGAAGAAGATTCCCGCCGAAGAGCTCCGCGAGACCGAAGCCCCAGAGCCCGACATGCAAACCGAGGTTGAGGAGATTGTCGTGGACGTGGATACTCCGGAAGGGGAGGTCGAGGAGGAAAAGGTGACCCTGACTCCCGAAAAGGGTGTGCTGCGAACCGAGAACCTCGTGAAACGCTATGGCAAGCGCACGGTGGTAAACCATGTTTCCATCGACGTCACGCAGGGAGAAATCGTGGGTCTGCTCGGTCCTAACGGTGCAGGAAAGACCACTACTTTCTATATGACCGTAGGACTCATAACCCCTAACGAAGGTGAAATCTTCCTCGACAACCGCAACATCACCTCTTATCCTATATATAAACGCGCGCGACTCGGCATAGGCTATCTGGCGCAGGAAGCATCCGTGTTCCGCAAGATGACGGTGGAGAACAACATCCGAAGCGTCCTGGAAATGACCGGCAAACCGAAGGAATACCAGCGTGCCAAGCTGGAAAGCCTCATCGAGGAGTTCCACCTCCAGAACGTACGCAAGAACTACGGCGACCGCCTCTCCGGAGGCGAACGGCGACGCACCGAGATAGCGCGATGCCTGGCCATCGACCCCAAGTTCATAATGCTCGACGAGCCCTTTGCAGGTGTCGACCCTATCAACGTGGAGGAGATACAGTCGATAGTCTATAGCCTGAAAAACAAAAACATAGGCATACTTATCACAGACCACAACGCGCCCGAGACACTCTCCATCACCGACCGCGCCTACCTGCTCTTCGAGGGTAAAATCCTCTTTCAGGGCACCAGCGAGGAATTGGCCGAAAATCCCGTGGTACGCGAAAAATACCTCGGCCGCAATTTCGTGTTCCGCCGCAAGAAATTCTCCTGACCCCTGCTCAGAACACCGATTACAGAAACCGTTTACAGAAATTCCTTAGCCGTGAATAATACACCACGAATTCCCGAACCGCCGTTGGCGCGCATCAATACCTTCGCCCGGGTGGCTTTGCTCTTCCTGGGCATGTTCACTGCAGTGCTTGTCATAGGCATGATTTCAATGGCATACGTTGAGCAAACGCGAGTAACGCTACTGACGACGTCAGCGTTACAAAATGTACTTGCTTTCGCGTTACCATCGCTCTTTATGGCTTATCTCTGCGACCGCGAGCCATTCAAAGTTATGGGAGTCAGCGACTCTTCCACTCCGCTGGCCTACGTCTTTGCCATACTTGTGCTCTTCTCCGCCGCGCCGTGGCTCAACCAGACCATCCATTGGAACGAACAGTTGCAGCTCCCGGCATGGCTATCGCCGCTCACCGAGATGGAGGAGAACGCACGAGCTGTAACCGACACCATACTTAAGACCGACAACTTTGGCGGATTCCTTGTCAACGTACTGACAATAGGAGTGCTTACCGGCATTTGCGAGGAACTGTTCTTCCGCGCCGGAGTGCAGAGGATGCTCGCCCGCACCATGAATGTCCACGCGGCCGTGTGGATTGCGGCCGCCATTTTCTCGCTATGCCACTTCCAGGTCTACGGTTTCATGCCGAGGATGCTGCTCGGCGCATTGCTGGGATACTTCTACATTTATAGCCGGTCTGTTTGGGTCCCCGCCGCCATCCATGCCATCAACAACAGCAGTGTGGTAGTGGCAGTATGGCAAGAGGGCTCCGTGCAAAACGCAGTCGACGATTTCGGGGTGACAACCTACGGATTCCCGTGGACGGCACTCGGATGCCTTGTCATAACCCTGCTTCTGTTTTATAAGAAAGATCTCTTCATGCCATGGCTAAAAAGAAAGCGCTGACCTACCGAGAGATTCTCCTTGCCGTCAAAAAGCAGGACTTCGCTCCCGTTTACCTCCTGAGCGGTGAGGAACCTTACTACCTCGACAAGATAGCGGATGCCATCGAAAAATATGCCGTGGCCGAGTCGGACCGCGACTTCAACTGCGATATCTTCTATGGTCAGGATGCCGACCTCGACCTTGTCTACGCCTCCTGTCGGCAGTTCCCATTCATGGCCGACAGGCGGTTGGTGATGCTCAAGGAGGCACAGACTCTGCGCAACGGCAAGACAGCTCTCGAAGCGCTGGAAACATACATGAAACGTCCCTCGCCGCAGACCGTCTTCGTGGTGGTCTTCAAAGGTGCCGCACTCAGTTCCATGTCCAAAATGGTCAAAGCGGCTGCGGCTTCGGGTGCCGTGGTCTTCAACAGCCAAAAGGTGAGGGACTATAACCTCGCACCGGTAATCAAGGATTACGCGGCGGAGAACGGGATGCAAATAGATGAAAAAGCCACCGCAATGCTGGCCGACTACGTCGGCGCCGATATCTCGAAACTCTTCGGCGAAATAGACAAACTTCAGGTAGCCCTCGGTCCCGGCAACAAACGCATCACCCCCGAAGCCATTGAGCGCAACATCGGCGTAAGCAAGGATTACAATAACTTCGAGCTGACCTCGGCACTCGCAACCAACAACTACGAAAAGGCGATGAAGATAGTCCGCGCATTCTCACGCAACCCTAAGGCCAATCCTACGGTCGTAATCAGCGCCACTCTCTTCAAATTCTACCAGAAGATGACAATCGCCACCATGGAGCGCGACCGCTCGGACGCTAATCTCATGCGGGCACTCGAACTCAAGACGCCCTACGCACTGAAAGACATACGCTCCGCAATGAACCATATCAATTTCTTCAAGGCGCGCCGTTGCGTGCAGGCCATAAGGGATTTTGATGCCAAGAGTAAAGGTATAGGCTCGCTCCAGAATGATATGGAGATGCTCAAAGAGCTGGTTTATAAATTGTTCACTGCAAGTCCCAACCCATGATTTATTACTTCTCCGGTACAGGCAACTCCCGCTATGTGGCACGCAAACTTGCTTTTCAGCTCGGCACCGAGGCCGTTACTATTCGCGATAACTTACCGACCTCTTCCTGCCGCAACATCGGAATTGTATTTCCGGTTTACGCGTGGGGTTTGCCGAAGCCGGTCATGCAATTCATCCGCCGCCTGCGGGATGCCGGGATAGGGGAGAGCACATATATTTGGTGTGTTATGACCTGTGGAGACGAGACTGGAAACGCCCCGGCAATACTGCGCCGAGAACTTGCAGCCTCAGGCCTGAAGCTATCGGCGCTCTGGAGCATCATAATGCCTAACGTCTACGTGTTGCTCCCCGGTTTCGACGTGGATAAAAAGGAGGTGGAACGCAAGAAACTTGCCGCCGCTCCGGCTCGTATCGACGAGATAGCCGCACAAGTGAAACGCCGTGAACACGTTACCGACGTAACCCTCGGCTCATGGCCGCGCCTTAAAACTGCAGTCGTCTATCCATTGTTCCTGAAGTATGGTATCAATACCAAAAAATTCAGAAGCACCGATGCCTGTATATCCTGCGGCCGATGCGCCGAAGTATGTCCGCAAGAAAACATTAACCTGGCAGACGGCCGACCACAATGGGGCGACGACTGTTCCAGCTGTCTGGGCTGTTACCACGCCTGCCCCGCCCAAGCCATAGAATACGGCACCGCCACCAGAGGCAAAGGCCACTACTCGGGCCAGCAATAGCCACCTGACGTAGAGAGGCTTGCCTGCAAGCCGACAAAGTCGCGGAGACGGCGACTAACATCCCTGAATATCCGAGATTCATCAAGATTATCCGGGAAAAGTTACAGTCACTCTAACGGCTTTCGAGCGCATAAGCCCAACAGGCCAAATAAGCAGAATAACGAAAGTATCACCCGGCAGGATGGTTTCCTGTCGGCTGTGTTTATTTTAAAGCGCATGGTTTCAGCGGGATTGGAGCAGGGTGTTGAAGGTGCGGGCGAAGATGGCTTTCACTTCGGGCACGGGAACTTCGCGGTCAAGCTCCCGGCGTAGGGAGGTCACCCCTTTGTCGGTGAAACCGCAGGGATTTATGGCATGGAAATAGTTGAGGTTGGTGTTGACGTTCAGCGCGAGACCGTGCATAGTCACGAAGCGGGAGCATTTCACCCCGATGGCGCATATCTTGCGTTCTCGTGGCGTATCTTTGTCAATCCAAACTCCGGTGGCACCTTCCACACGTTCTCCTTTTATACCATACTCCGCGATAGTGCGTATCACTGCTTCTTCAAGCAGATGGACATAGTCTTTAACACCGAGGTGGTGGCGCTGCAGGTCGATAACGGGGTATGCCACGAGCTGACCGGGACCGTGGAACGTAATGTCGCCGCCACGGGCTATCTTGACAAGCTCCACTCCGGGCAGTTGTCGCAGCATATTCTCGGCATGACCGTGACGTCCAAGTGTGAACACCGGCGGGTGCTCGACGAGGACGAGCCGTTCCTCCCCTGCGGTATCGGTGCCTTCGCGTTTAAGGTCTATAAGATGCTGGAAAAGAACAGTCTGCCGTTCGAGGGCGTCGCGGTAAGGGAGGATGCCCCAGTCGGCGACGGGGACTTCCTCATGTTGTGATTTTGAGTATTCGTGGTCAGTGCACATGGCGCTCTGCGTGATAGCTTGAGCGAACCATCGGCGCGCTCTCTATGTGGCGGAATCCCTTCTCGATACCGGCCAGACGGTACTGCTCGAAGACGTCAGGGTGGATGTATTCCTGCACTGGATAATGGTTGCGCGTGGGCTGGAGATACTGACCGATGGTCATCACTTCGCACCCTACGGCGCGCAGGTCGTCCATGGTCTGGAGAATCTCTTCAGGCGTTTCGCCGAGGCCAAGCATGATACCCGACTTGGAACGTATTCCCGATTCGGCTATGTGGCGTATTACCTCCAGCGAGCGGTCGTAAGTGGCGAAGCAACGCACATCGGGAGTCAGGCGCCGCACTGTTTCCATATTGTGCGAGATGATGTCCGGGCGTTCGGCTATCACCATGTCGAGCAAGTCCATGCGTCCCTTGAAGTCGGGGACGAGCACTTCCATAGTGACGTCTGGGCATTCGCGGCGCAGTGTGCGTATCATTGCGGCCCAGTGTGCGGCGCCGCAGTCGTCGAGGTCGTCGCGATCCACCGAAGTTATCACCACATGGCGCAGTTTCAGTTCCTTTACGGAGTTTACTATGTCGAGGATTTCCTGCGGGTCAAGCGGCAGCGGTTTCCCGGTGGCCACGTTGCAGAAACGGCATGAGCGCGTACAGACATTACCTCCTATCATAAAGGTGGCGGTGCCGTTGCCCCAACATTCTCCGCGGTTGGGACAGAGACCCGATGAGCAGATGGTGTGAAGATTTTTCTCATTAAGCAGGCCAACCACCTGCGAGGTTTTGAAACCGCGCGGCAGGCGTATTTTAAGCCATTCGGGTTTTTTTCTGAAGTCAGCTTTCATGAAGATATTTAGACTTATTTACCAATTTGGCACATGATGCCGTTCCCAGTCCCGGCCAAATCCGGGCGCGGGACAGAGAAGCTCTAAGTCGTGGCAGATTAATGTATCAGAGATACTTGACGAGGATGGATTCGAGGTCGGCGAATTTCACGAAACCCACGCTGCGGTCCACACGTTCGCCGTCTTTGAAGAAGAGGACGGTAGGAATGTTGCGCACGCGGTATGTGCTTGAGATTTCGTCGTTTTCGTCTACGTTGAGCTTACCGATGATAGCCTTGTCCCCATACTTCTCAGCCAGTTCCTCTACAACGGGGCCGAGTTTGAGGCACGGACCGCACCACTCTGCCCAAAAGTCGATTACCACTGTTTTGCCTGATTCGATAGCCTTGGCTGCTGTTTCGTCTGTAAAGTGTTCTAACATGATTATTTAGAGGTTATATAGAGTACCGTCTCGGTGGACGGAGTCGAAAAATTTGCCCCAAAGTTACAGCAAAAATGCGAGACCACAAAATTATCAGCCCAAAAAGTTGCAGTTTATCTCCGGGTAGTAATTTTTGAAAAACTCATTTGGATTGATGCTCGCTCTGCCCGGAAAGCACTTCGAGTCCCTTGTCCAGCACCACGTCTTTACCTTGGAATATATCGGCGGTTTCTTCCACTGTTATATCGGGGATTATCCCCACGCCGATGAATTTTGTACCGTCGGGCAGCCATTCGTCGCGTGCGCATATCCTGGCTTGATGACATTCACTTCCCCATACTTTATGACAGGCAAACCGTTCATTTCAAGGATTTCCGTTCCGGGAAGGATGCCGGCTTTTATCATATTATCGGTGATAACGTCTGTCACGAACACCCGGTTGCCGAACCGTTTGGTAAAGAAAGGCAACGGCCAGTCGCGCACGTTGCACCACACGTCGGTGTGTCCGTCCCGGAGGAAAACGCAGAGACGCCTCAGGCTGTCAAGGAAAGCCTCGTCGGTGGGTGTTTCCACTATTTGCGGAAGCCGCGCCATATAGATGCTGTCCCACTGGCTTTTGTCAAACCGGAAATGGGCAAAATTATATTTCACTTCCTCGCCGAAGCGCGTTACGATGGAAGCCTTTTGTGCCGATGTGAGCCTATTGGCAGCCGTCAAGGGACCAACTGCAAGAATCCCAAGTGCAAAAAGACAATTCTTCTAATCATAAGATGTATTATTAGCGAAGTAATGTAAGCGTGATTCCCGAGCCACACCGGAGCGTTCCAGAAGATCGGAGTCGGCGATGTAGCCCATAGGAGGGTTTAGGATGAAACAAAAAGAGACGGTTTACGGCCGGTAGACAGGAAGGTCGGTGATGCGTATCTGGTTTGTCTGGAGGTTCATGCTTACGGCTTCGCCGTTGAGCGTGAGGGAGAGGGTGCAATCCTCGAATTTGGTGAGTTTCTTGAACTCGAGGATGATTGTGGAGTTTTCGCCCCAGATAGCGCGCACCTTCTTGGCGGAAAGCATCTTACCGTTATTATAGAGCTTCACATTGTCGATCGAAAGACCGTTTTGGGAGTCTCGGTCACAGGCAGGGATTTCGATTTTGATAGTGGTTTTACCGTTTTTATTATCGATGCCCATAAAACGGGGCACAGCGAAGGCATTGCCCGCGGCGAGCAGCACGATGGCAAGCGAGAGGAGTACTTTCTTCATCATAGCGGATTTTAATGTTATATATTCAAGACGCACAACCACGCCTTTTGTGACACACAAAGTTAACAATTTTTTTCTTTCGCACCAAAAAATAATATTCCGGCAATAAAAACAGCGAGAACGCCTGCTTATAAGGGCGTGGCGTTCTCGTATTCCGGGGAAACGGCGTGGTTATTCGGCGGGTTCCTCTTCGGGGACTTCGGGGGCTATCAGTTTGTAGCCTTTGCCGTGGATGTTAATAATCTCGATGGCGGGGTCGCCTTTGAGGTGCTTGCGCAGCTTTGTAATGTAGACATCCATGCTGCGGGCGTTGAAGTAGTTGTCGTC
>DKVK01000020.1:0-5455 GCA_002491165.1 Porphyromonadaceae bacterium UBA7180 | reverse complement strand
CGGGCGTTGAAGTAGTTGTCGTCGATCCAGATTGATTTCAGGGCGAAGTTGCGTTCCAGAATCTGGTTGACGTGCGAGCAGAGCAGTGCCAGCAGTTCCGATTCCTTGGTAGTGAGTTTCTGTGTCTTGTCGTCAATGACGAGTGTCTGTTTCTGTGTGTCGAAGGTGTAGCGGCCTATCTTGTACATGGTCACTTCCTTGTCTTTCTTTCCTTTGACACGGCGCAGTATGGCACCGATACGGAACACGAGCTCTTCCATGGAGAAGGGTTTTGTGATATAGTCGTCGGCACCGATTTTGAAGCCTTCCAGCACGTCGTCTTTCAGCGCTTTTGCGGTAAGGAAGATGATGGGGACTTCGCTGTTGACGTTGCGTATCTCCTGAGCGAGCGTGAAGCCGTCTTTCTTGGGCATCATCACGTCGAGCACGCATAGGTCATATTTCCCTTTCAGGAACGCCTTGTAGCCGCGGTCGCCGTCGGGACAGAGGTCGGCGTTGAAACCTTTGGCCTGCAGGAATTCGCGAAGCAACATCCCGAGATTCTCGTCGTCTTCGCAGAGCAGAATTTTCAGTTTATCATCCATAGGGCTATATAATTTTTTGATTATTTGCTTGATTAATATATATTATAACAATTTACAAAGTTTTGTGTTTATTCTGTCTCCGCATCCGTGTTCAGGAGCGGCAGGGTTATGATGAACGTTGTACCCTTGCCGAGTTCGCTTTCCACCCGTATGGTGCCGGAAAAGAGGGTGACCATCTTCTTGACGTAAGCGAGACCGAGGCCGAATCCCTTGACGTCGTGGCGGTTACCGGTGTGAACGCGGAAAAACTTGTCGAAGATGCGTTTGAGGTCATCGCGGCGTATGCCGATACCATTGTCGGAGACGCGTATTTCGAGGTTGTTGCCCACGTTGCGGGTAGTGATGTGGAGATTGAGGTCTACGTCGTCGCGGCGGTATTTCACTGCATTGTCGAGCAGGTTGAAAATCACGTTGGTAAACTGCATCTCGTCCACGCGCACGAACGGGTCTTCGGCATCCAGCTCGCAGTCGAGCAATCCGCCGTATTTCTCCACTTTCAGCTTGAAGGTGTTGACCACAGAAGCCACTATGGCGTTGGCATCAACTTCCTTGAACTTGAGCGCCGCAACGCTCGAGCTGTCGAAGACCGACATCTGGAGCACTTTCTCCACCTGGAAGCGGAGACGTTTGGCTTCATCGCTGATGATTCCGGAGATGCGTTTGAGGGATTCGGGCGACTTGCGCACCGAGGAGTCATCGAGCATCTGCGCGGCCAGCGATATGCTGGAGATGGGGGTTTTCAGCTCGTGGGTCATGTTGTTTATGAAGTCGGTCTTCATCTCGGTGAGGCGTTTCTGGCGGAAGGCCGTCACTATGGTGTAGAGGAATACGACAAGCAGAATAAGCGTAAAAGCGAGCGAGGGGATGGCGAAACGCACCGACGACACTATGTAGCTCTTCTTGGCCGGAAACTGCACTTCGAGTGTGTACTTGGCGGGCGAGTTGGGGAATAGCACGTGCGAGTAAGTGGCGGTGGTGTCGCCGCGAGTTGCGGGGATGAACCCCTGCGTGGCGTAGATTATCATGTTCTTGGAGTCGTTGATGGCGAAGGCGAAGGGCTGGTTCAGTCCGTTGTTGCCCAGCTCTGCCTGTAGGTAATTCCGCACCAAGGTGGAGTCGGCACGCTCTATTATGGGACGGGAACTCGACTCGCGCAGGATAGTGAGCACCACTTCGTCGAGAAGCCCTTTCTGATACAGGTATTGTCCACGCAGCACTTCGTGCATGGTCTGGTAACGTGACCCGATGGAGTGGGTCGGCGGCGGGAAGATGCCTTCGCCGGGCTTCGGACGTCGCTTTTTTGTCTCGTCAACGGTAGAGGAAAGGGTAAACTGTGTCACACTGCCGTCGGGGTTTTCTATGCTATACTGTATGTTGTTATTGCCCGGAGTGCCTATCTGCGGGGAGTAGGGGGAGCTGTAGAGGCTGGCTTCTATGGAGTTGATGTCCTGCTCCAGATAGTAGCGTGTCTCGTGCTTTTCCAGCTTGTCGCTGGTGGCGTTCAGGGCGCGCTGCACGTTTTCGCGGAACTGCTGCTCGCGCATGTTTGTCATGTTCTTCAGGTAGAAAAACTGGAAGAACAGCAACGCTCCGAATGTCAGCGCCATTATTATGGCCAAGAGCCATATCGTGGATTTCTTCATGAGATGCCTTGGGGAGTTAGAAGGTCATTTTAGCACTGCGGGAGAGAGGGACGCCTTTTATCCCCGGCTCAGGGGACGACACGAGGGCGCACGATTTGTCTTTTATATTTCTCCACTTATTTGTTTTCATAAAGCATTATCGAATTTTTAATTCCCGTAAATGAATTAACAATTTAAAGGAACGTATTTGTAATTTTAACAATTCTGATGCCGAATAGTTTAAATCGGTCTACCGATTACGCCCGGTCTCGTACCATAAATTCCGCGATTCTCGCAGACTCTTAATATTTAGGCAGTAACGGTGCCGGGTGCAAGGCGTTAGAGGTAAAGAATAACGGTGATGCCGGAGGCTGGCAACAGTTGTCTTTAACATTCAAATGCAAAATTAACATTTAAATGTGAAATTGCAAAATATTTCAGAGAAAAATTACCGGCCGCGTTAATTTTAAGTTTCTCACTCGCGGGAATATACTTTTTCCGCCTCGCGCGCGTTATTTAAAGATGAAGTGTCGCCAACGCAGCGACCGGAGAGTGGGTCATCCTGCGAAGCGGCCTCATAACCCCGTTGAAAACAATTACAGAACATGATAAAACGTATTCTGCCCGTACTCACAGCCATGCTGATGCTTCCACTGCTTTGGAGCTGCTCCGAAGACAACCCGGAACCTCCCGTGCCCCAGGGTCCGATGGACCGCGTGGAGCGCACCGTGCTGATGTATGCCGTCGCCTCTAACAGCCTGAGTTACAACCTCGACCTTGACATGAAGGAAATACAGCAGGTTGCTGCCAGCTTAGACCTCAAGAAGTCGCGTCTGCTCGTCTACAGCGTGCAACTCGACCCCAAGACAGGAGAAACGATGCAGCCCAAGCTTCAGCGATTGGTGAAAATGTCGTATGGTTATGATTTCCAGACCATCAAGGAATACGACAGCCTGAACCGAAGTACCGACACCGAGCGTATAGCTGCTGTCATCGCCGATGTGGAGTATCTCTCCCCCTCGGATAAATACGGCCTCATCCTGTGGTCGCACTCCGATGCGTGGCTTCCGTCCCCCACATGGACTGCTTCCGACACCATGCAGTATGCTTTCGGCCAGGACAAGGACGGCAAGGTGTCGCATTACTGCGAGATGCCCGACCTCGCGGCCACGATTCCCGCCGGAATGTTCGACTTTATCTGGTTTGACTCCTGTTATATGGCCAACGTGGAAACGCTCTACCAGTTCCGCGGCAAAGCCGACTACCTCGTGGGCTCGGTGACGGAACTCAGCGAATACGGCATGCCTTACGACGTGACGCTGCCCGAACTGCTCAAGAAAGACGTCAACCTCGTCCAAACGGCCGCCCTCGAATACAATACATATATAACACAAACCAACTCGCCGTTCACAATCTCCGTACTCAATCTCTCAAAAGTTGAGAACCTGGCCGACATCACGGCGCGCTGCTACTCCGACTTCAAATACCTTGACGGCACAACAGGCCTGCAGTGTTACTCGCGCCGCGTGAATCCGGCCCTTTATGACTTCGGCCAATATACCCGCGAGATAATACGCCAGAACCATCCCGACACCTCGGAACAGCTTCTAACCGAGTTCCAGAAGACACTCGACGAGGTTGTGGTCTATAAAGCCTGCACCGACAAGTCGTTCACCGGTTATCCTATAAACCGCGTTAATTACTCCGGCCTCTCTTGTCACCGCCTCAGCAGTGACATGACACTGAAAGGGGAGGTCTTCTACCGCACCCTCGACTGGTATAACCGCGTCTACGGCGACCAGAAGCCATAACCGCACTCCCTTTTTATAACTTCCTCACTATACCGACATGATTTTTTTCCAGACCGAAAACATAAACCCCGTTCCCATGCCCGACGAGCTGAAGAAAGGGGAGGATGCCATCAAAAGTTTCCAGAACCTCGGCTTCGACGAGGCCATGACCAACATCGCCAACTCGCTGGTAGACTTCGCCTTCAAACTCCTAATCGCCATAGTTGTCTTCTACATAGGCCGCTTCGTGATACGTAAGATCTACCGGATGATGCTCAGCGTCTTCGTGCGCCGCAAGATGGACGCCTCCCTCTCCACCTTCGTCCTATCGCTGGTCAAGATGTTGCTCTACTTCATCCTCATCGTCACCGTCATAGGCATAATCGGCATCGAGACGAGCTCCTTCCTGGCCATCTTCGCCTCGGCCGGCGTGGCCATCGGTATGGCACTAAGCGGCACGTTGCAGAACTTCGCCGGAGGCGTCCTCATTCTGCTCCTCAAACCTTATAAGGTAGGCGACTATATAGAGGCGCAAGGATATGCCGGTACCGTGAAGGAAATACAGATATTCCACACCGTTATCAACACCATCGACAACAAGGCCATCATCATCCCCAACGGCGGCCTATCCACCTCTTCCATTAACAACTACAGCCTGGAGCAATACCGCCGCGTGGACTGGACCGTATGCCTCAGCTACGGCACCGACTACGAACGAGCCGAACAGGAGATACTCCGCATACTAAACAGCGACATCCGGGTGGTGAAGAAATATATAGAGGAAGACCGTGAACTGCGCTTGCAGATGCACCTCGAGCAGGACAAACAACAGGAGGCGGAAGCCATGCTCAAAGAGGAAGCCAAAGCCGGATGGTGGAAACGGATGCGGATGCGCCGACGCCGCAAGAGCGAAGCCTTCAAGAAAGCACTCCAACAGCAACAGGAGATGAACCAGCCTGTCACGATAGAAAAGGTGGACCGTTCCCCCTTCGTAGGATTAGGCGAGATGGCCGACAGTAGCATAAACTTCACCGTGCGCGCATGGACTCACAGCTCCAATTACTGGTCGCTTTTCTTCGACATGAACAAGCGTTTCTACACCGAACTGCCCAAGGCCGGCTTCGAGTTTCCTTTCCCGCAGATGGATGTACACCTCACTGGAGCAGAAAACTGAGAAAAAATTCAGCCGACAAATCGTTGAAAATCAGGCTTTACGCGAGGGAAGAGCAAAAAAAGTTAAAAAAATCTTCCAAAAAAATTTGGTCAATCCAAAAAAAGGCAGTAACTTTGCATCGCAAAAGGGAAGAACGGAGGTTCTGAGCGAGACTAAGGAAAGCGAAAACAAGCAACCGAAGCCTCTCCTTAAGGCGAAAAACAATGCCTTGTGGTGTAATGGTAGCACACCGGATTCTGGTTCCGTTTGTGAGGGTTCGAGTCCTTCCAAGGCAACAAAGTAAAA
>DKVK01000045.1 GCA_002491165.1 Porphyromonadaceae bacterium UBA7180 | reverse complement strand
GAGCGCAGGCCTCCCGGCCTGCGGCAAAGCCGTACGCCGCATCGTGTTACCGTAAATTGCGCATCATGTTAAACGCAGGCCGGGAGGCCTGCGCTCCTTATTTATGTGCGCTTCGTTATCCCTGCTCGCCAACGGCCGTTGATTGTGGCTAACGGTCGATGGCGTGGATGATTTCGAGTTTGAGTGCTTCGGGATAGTCTTCGTTGGCAATGTAGCATGAAATTATGCGGTGGAGCAATTCCTTGTCTATCCGCCCGGCTGCAACGTGATAGATGATGGCCTCCATGCACTGCATGAAGCCGTATGCGTGCCAATAGTAGCCGTTATGCACGAGGAACCATACGCCGATTGTCAGTGCGACGCGCTTGTTGGAGTCCTCGAAATAGTGGCCGGTGCATAACCCGTAGACGAGGTATGTAAGCTTGTCGACGAAGGCGGGGTAATAGAGGTCGTTCCGCACGAAGTCGAGGACTTTGCGGATGCCGCCTTCATCCTTGACGCCTTGAAGCCCTCCGCCGCTTGCCGCGACAGTCTTGCGATAGACTTCGATAGCACCGTCGTAGTCAATGTATTTCAGCGTCTCACTCATCACCGTCGGCTTGCTTAAGGCGCTTGAGAACCGCGCGGTTGGCTTCTATGATGTTGTCAAAATCGATGGATGCATCACCTATGAACTTATCGAACTCATCGGGAGAAACTGCCTGTAGATACTCCGCAAGATTACCGTGCCAAGCGTCGCGGAATGCGACATCACGGGATGCCATTTTAGCTCTGGCATCAGTGATGAACGGTTCCATCATCGGGGCTGCCGCCAGATTGTCGATAATCGATTTTACCTCATCGATAGTAAGTTGCTGGCTGCCGTTTTCAAGGTATTGTCTCTCAATCTGGTGAGCCACGCCGGTCTCGAACGAAGAGATGCAGAGCAAGACTTCTGAATAGAGCGTATGACGCACGTTCTCTTCGTTCTGCAAACGAAGGACCACGCGGTATTCCTTGGCATTTTCGCGGAATACGGCTTTGTATATCAGATCAGTTATCTGTTCATACTTATAAGTAGGTATTCCGTCTACATATTTGCCGACGGCTTGAGTGAAAATCTTGCGGTAATTTTCGCTCCTAATTGCGGTAGGAATATAGTCGCGGTCTCGCCAGTTGATATATTTGGTCCCTCCGCCGGCACGGCCGTTGATTGTGGCTATGACGATGTCGAGTATACGTGTGCGTAGCTGCTTGGCTTTTTCGCTCTCTGTGAGAAGCATCCCGATGTTCAGGAATGCCCGGAAGGAGAAAAGTCCCAATTGACGGGTGAACTTAGGGACATTAATGTCCCTAACAAGATGTAACTTTATCTCTTTCAAAGAGTTACCTTGACTTAAAAAGTAGCCGTTAGCTCTTAGCTCATCGCCGTATTTCCGCACATAGCGCTTTATGGTCCTCTCATCCACACCATAGAAATCTGCCACCATTTTAGTGGTGAAAAGCACTTGGTCGTGGAATTGCAGTCCGGTGACATCCAAGTTTTCTTGGATAGCTTGAAGGGCATAGTTGTTGTTCAAAACGTTCTGCCGTTCGATATTTGAGGCTGTCAAGTCTTTCATGATGCAAAGTTAGCGAATTTATCTTGATTTTCAGTCACTAATGTTCCGGTTTTCGGAACATTAGTGAATATGGAGCGCAGGCCTCCCGGCCTGCGGCAAAGCCGTACGCCGCATCGTGTTACCGTAAATTGCGCATCATGTTTAACGCAGGCATAGGCCGCACGCGCTCCATATACTCGCGCAGCGGTTCTCAGGATTCGGAGGCGGCGGTGGTGTCGGCGTCCTGGGCGGTGCCGGCGTCCATTATGTAGCGGCGCCGCACGTCGGGGCGCACTATCCAGCGTTGCACGCAGTAGGCCACCAAGGAGTAGCCCAGCGTCAGCCACCACAGGTTATGGTAGAAGTGCGCCACTTGCGTCAGCGAGGAGCCGTTGGAGTTCATCAGTATGAATCCCTGCACGCCCCAGGTGGCGGGAAGGGCGTCGGCCACGTATTGCCACATTCTGGGGGCGGCGTAATATGGCCATGTCAGCCCGGAGAGGAAGAGGAACACCAGCGACGTGACCACCCAGATGACGAATATCCCCTCGCGTTGCCACACTATGCCCTGCAGCACGAAGCCGAGGCAGATGGAGCTCAGTATCAGCGGGGTTATGAAGAGCATTTCCTGCCAGACGTCGCCGGCCTGCGGGAAGCTGAAAATCATGGGGACATAGTGGATGAGCCATATAGCCACGGGGAGCGAGATGATGTAGAAGCAGAGCATCTCGCCCAGCATCTTGGCCAGTGTGTGCGGGCGGCGTGCCAGGGGGGTGAACCCGAGTTCGAGCGGGTATTCGTGGCGCGCTCCGCCCGACAGGCCGCACATCAGGCAGATGAGTTGCTGCAGGATGAGTATCAGTATCCCCGGCATGACGAAGGATGCGAACCCGCCGGTGGTGTCGCCGAGGAAGACGGAGTGGATGCCGAGCGGGTCTTCCACCAGCAGCGACGCGGCTCCGGGCACTTCGCCGTCGAGGGTGCGTGCGGAGAGGTCGGCGCCCATGGCCTGGGACACGTCGATGGCCGCGGTGAGCATGGAGCGGTAGCGCAGCAGCAGGCTCATCTCGCAGTAGAGCACCATCTGAGTCCCCTCGCCGCCGGTGGCATTGCGTTCGAAGTTTTCCGGGATTTCTATGATGCAGTAAGCCTTGTGTTCGTTGACGGCGCGGCGTGCTTCCGGGAGGTCGGCGGCATACCCCAGCACTTTCAGATACTGTGTGGCGTCCATGCGCCGCACGGCCTCGCGGCTGAGCGCCGTGCGGTCGTGGTCTATGACCACCGTCTCCACGTCGCGCACCAGCTCGGGGTTGTAAATCAGCGAATAGAGTATGGGGTATCCGAAGGTCAGGAAACCGAGGATCAGCAATATCCCCTGGTCCCTGAACACCACTGACATCTGTGCCGCGAAGGCATCGAGAAATGTTTTTACCGATTCTTTGATTCTGTTCATGACAGCGGGGGGATTTAGGGGAGGTAAACCGGTTTGAGGTATGCCTTGCGTATGCGCCACAGCAGCGGCAGCGGCAAAGCCATGAAGATGAGGTAGGCCACGAACCATAGCCGCGAGTAGTAGATGTCTATGCCGTTGAGCGCCTGGTCCACGTAAATCAGGAAATTGTAGCGCGCCGGCACTATGTAGCTGAAAATGGCTATGCCGGGGTACATGCTGGGCACCGGGAAGGAGTAGGCCGCTATGGAGAAGGTGACTATCCCCAGCAGGGCGGAGATGGAGACCGAGAGCCTGAGGTTGGGCAACAGGCAGAAGATGAAGACCCCCAAAGCCTGCGAGGCCAGGACGAACATTATCTCCGAGAGCGTCAGCCACCCCCACGAGCCGTTCATGGGGTAGCCGTTGTAGCGGAACATCCACGATTCCATCAGCAGCACGATGCACACCCATGCAATGGTCTGCGGCAGCAGTTGCGCCGCCAGTGCCTTCACTATGTTGCCGTCGGCCATACGCATCAGCCGGCCGGAACGGCCGTATTTCACCACTTCGCCCAGGGTGAAGGTGGTGATGAGCAGTATCATCAGTTGCAACGCTCCGGGGATGAAGCCGTTGCAGAGGTAATAGGCGTAGTTCAGCCAGGGGTTGCCTATGGGGCGCATCACCGGCGATACGGGGTTTGCCGTCCCCGCCAGCCCGCTGGTGTCCAGCCCGGCGTCGCGCGCCACCTCCATCAGGATGCCCATCTTGGTGTAGACGGCGGTGGTCTTGAAGGTCTTGTAGAGCATCGTGGCGGGCACGTAGTAGGTCTGGTTGGTGTAGAATGTAATCTGCGGCGAGCGCCCCGCCAGAAGGTCGGCGGTGAATCCTTCCGGGATGAGGAAGTAGCCGTAGATTTTCCCCTCCTGCATCAGGTGGCGTGCCTGCGTGTAGCTTTCGGCGGCGGCCACCATGTCCACCATCTGCATGGAAGCGAGGTTCTGCGTGATGTTGCGCGACAGGGAGGTGTGGTCAAGGTCGAGGATAGCCGCCGGCGCCTTCTCGGGAAGCCCCTCGCGCATCAGCGAGCCCAGGAACAGGAACAGGAAGAGCGGCAGGATGAACACCCCCACCCAGTAGACCGGCATGGTGGCGTATCCCGTGAAGCACTGTCTGAAAATGGCCCAAAAGCCCGTATCCTTGAATTTCATCTTATCCCGGAGTTTGTGTTGTTACGCTTTGTTACTGTTTGAGCAGGATGGACATTCCCGGGCGCAGGTCCCGCACCGGGCGTTTGGGGCGCGCCTTTACCGTGAAGGTGCGGGCGTCGAAGTCGCCGGTGGCCTTCGTGGCCTGCCAGTTGGCGTAGCTGCCCATGTCGCGGATGTAGTAGACCTCCATGTCCACCTCCTTGTCGAGCGCCGGGATGTAGGTATGAAGCACGGTGCCGTCCTTGATGTCCTTGAGCATGGTCTCGCGCAGGTTGAAGACGGCGTAGTGGTCATCCTTCTCGATGGTCATGATGGGGGCCCCGATGGCCACCAGCTCGCTTTCCTGCGGGTAGATGACAGTCACTATACCGTCGCAGGGAGCCACGAGAATCTGGTCCTGGAGCAGCGCCCCGACTTCACGCACGCCACCCTTGGCCACGCGCACCATTGCTGCCGAAGCGGCTTTCTCCTCCTTCTGGGCGCCGGCTTTGGCGAGGTCCCACTGCGCTTTGGCCGCCTGCTCGCCGGCCTGAGCGGCCTTGTAGGCAGCCTCGGCCTCGTCGCGTTTCTGCTGGCTTACGACACCCTCTCCGGCCAGCGTGTTCATGCGGTCGAAGGTCTTCTTGGCTATGCCCGTGGCCGCCACGGCCTGGTTGTACACCTGTTCGGCGCTCTCTATTACCTGCGGGCGCGCACCGGCATCCACGCGTGCGTTGGTGGCGGAGGCGGCATCCTCGGCGGCCTGCGCCTGCGCCAGGCGCGCGTCGGCCACGGATGAGTGTATGCGCACCAGCGTGTCGCCTGCGTGCACCGCCTGCCCCTCCTGCACATAGATGGTGGCCACGCGGCCCGGCAGTTTGCCGGAAATGCGCACCTCCGTGGCGTCGCATTGTCCCTGTATGCGGTCAGGCTCCGGCTTGATGCAGAGGAATCCGGCCACGGCCAGGCCTATGACGATGAAGAGGACGATGACCACCGCCAGCGCGAGAGCATGTTCACGCGTCTTGCGGTCCTTGGCCGAAGCCACGGCTATCTGCTGTTTGCTGAAATCCAGCCCCTCCTCCTTCGGGGAGCTTTTCTGCGGGGCCGGGGCGGACACGGGCCGCCCCGTGTCCGGGGTTTTCTGTTTATCTGTGTTGGCTTCCATGCTTGTGAAAGTATATATAGTTATCAATATTCAAGGTTGCCGAGCACCTTGGCCAGATATACGCGGCAAAGGGCTATCCCTATCTCGGCGTCTATTTTCTCGGAATGCGCGGAGAGCCATGCCGTCTGCGCGGCGATGACGTCTTCGGTGGTGAGCACCCCCTCGTGGAAACCGAGCTGCGCCTGGCGCAGGTTCTCGTCGGCGTTCGTCTCGTTGACCACCGTCATGTCGTAGGTCTTGAAGGCCTCTTCGTAGCGGAAGCGTGCCTGCTTCACCTGGAGTTCCACCTTGTCTTCGGCGTCCGCCAGGAGCAGCTCCTGCACCTTGGTCTGCGACTTGGCCACACGGTACTTGTTATAGTTGAGCCCCCAGTGCCACAGAGGCACGGTGACGGTCGCGCCCACCGAGAAACCGCCGCCGAAGCGCTTCTCGAAACCGTCTATGACGTTGGGGTTGGAGAAAGCGTACATCCCCACGATGGCCACCTTCGGGAGCATCGCGGCCTTGGAGAGGCGCGCGTTCTGCTCGCTGAGCTTTATGCCGTGCCGCATCGTCTCCAGGTCCTGCCGCGAGGCGTAGACCTCCTCCATGTCGATGTTCATGGCACGCGGTTTCTTCGACTCCTGGTAGAGGCCGACATCCTCGGGCATCATCTGTGTGTCGATCGGGAGCCCGCAAAGCTGCGCAAGGGCCATGCGCGAGAGCGAGAGCCCGTTGTCAACCTTGGTGAGCGCAAGTTCAGCCTCGTTGTAGCGCACCTGCACCTTCAGCGCGTCGCTCTTGGTGGCCACGCCCACGCGCACCATCTCGTCCACGTTATGGCGCAACGTGTCCACGAGATTGACGAAACTCACGGCCAGCTTGCGCTTGTTTTCGAGCGAAACCACTGTCCAGTAAGCCTCGTCCACGGCGTAGACCAGCTCCTGCACGGCGGCGTTGCGCGACGACCGCGCCATCTCCTCGGCATACTTCGTTATCTCGTTCATCGCACGCAGCGCCCCGCCCATATAGACGGGTTGCGTAAGCGTCACCGCCCCGCCGAAGACGTTGTGGACGTCGTATGACATTGCCTCCTTGGGGATTACCGCCACCTCCGTGGGGATTACGCTCCCCGTCTTGGGGTCCGTTACGGGCTGCCCGGTGGCCGGGTTCACCAGAATGTTGTAGTCATACTTGCCGGTGGCCGGGTTGAACTTCATGGTGGGAAGCTTTGCGTCCTCGCCCAGCAGTTGTATCTTGTTCTGGTTGTACATATACATGCCGGTAAAGTCTATGCCCGGGAGATAGGCGGCGTATGCGGCCTTGCGCGCGTATCCCGCGCCCTCGATGGCGTGGTCCGCCATCTTCAGTCCCTTATTGGTGCGTATGGCCATGTTGCGGCATGAGTCGAGACTGTAGACCTGTGCCGCCGCCGGAACCACTCCCGCCAGCAACACGCCGATATACAGACATATCCTTTTCGTAGCCTTGATACATAACATAGTCTAATAGTTTAATAGTGAACCGTGAAACGCACGCGGGGCCTGTGGCGCAAAAGCCGGGAACGCCGCGGCGTGAGTATTCCTCTCTTTTCACAGTTATTACAATAATCGTGCAAATATAGTTCGAAAAACGGTGCAAAAAAACAGAGCGGCGCCGCAATCGGAAAAAGAGAACAGAGAAATCAACCAATCGCCCAACTTTTTCAGTGGTTAACGTGCCGCCATTCCGTCGCATTTGACAAATCAGAGACGTGTCATCGCTGCACAGGGCTCCCCCTCGCTTCGCGAACATGCGGAAAAGGCACACCGGCCGTAGAAGCTGACGCCGCGGATATGGAGCGCAGGTCTTCCAGCCTGCGGCATAAATGGATATACACGACACACTCAAGCTGAAGCTCGCTCACAGAACCAAGCGCTCAAGTCGTTGTTTATCTCCATAAAAAGTGTTGCTAAAGATTTTTTAACACTTGTGTAACCGATTGAGAATCAGGAAAGAAAAATACGGTGTTTAAAAAAGTGTCAGAAAAATTTGCAGGTGGAGAAAAAAACCGCTAACTTTGCACTCGCAAAAGCAACGGTGCCATAGCTCAGTAGGTAGAGCATCGGACTGAAAATCCGTGTGTCCCCGGTTCGAATCCTGGTGGCACCACAGAAGACTGCTAATTCTCAATGAGTTAGCAGTCTTTTGATTTACGCACACACACCTATAATATTTGAATTATGAAATCAAGAGCAAACATCGGTATTGCATTGGTCATTACCTTTGCTGTCACACTGGTTGTCGGCATTATGCTGCATCTTAAAAGTCATGGACTATTAATCCAGCCGCGCGACGTGTTGAAAATCGTTCACTGGATATTCGGATATGCCATGACTGTCCTTCTGATTATCCACTGGTCCCAGTTCCGAAATATGCTGAATGCCTTGAAAAACAGATTCAGATGGTTCTACGCCGATACCTGGCTGCTGATTGTACTGTTCATAGCCACGCTGCTCACAGGTACGGTAAAGTTGCTTTCGCCCGTAAAAATCCCGCATCTTGGATTGTGGCACTATTGGATGGGCTTAGCTATGGGTGTCGCCGCAATCATTCACCTTGTGCGCGGACTTCCGTCATGGAACAGGATGAGGAAATCCGGCAGAAAGTAGGACTCACCACCCCTTACGTTTTATGGTGGTGAAGCAGTGGGTCAGCGTATGAAGTTGGTGAAGTGGTCGCGTTCCTGCTTGGGGGCGCCCCCCTCCTTGGCTTTCTGCGCGGCTATGGCTTTCACCAGGAAGGCGATGTTGCGGCCCAGGTTGCGCATGGTCTGAAGCCCTTCGGGGTCTTGCTCCACCTGCTCGGCTACGTGGCCATGCACTTCGTTCCAATAAGTTGAGGTGGCAATGGGCATGGAACTGATGGAGAAATATTTGTTGAGTTCGTCCATTGCGGAGGTGGAGCCGGCGCGGCGCGACGAGATTACGGCGGCGCCTACTTTCATCGTCTTGTCGAAGACTCCCGAGGTGCTGAAGAAGAGGCGGTCCATGAAGCTGCGTATCTGTCCGGATGCCGAGGCATAATAGACAGGCGTGCCGACCACGATGGCGTCGGCCCGGGCGAATTTCGGCGCCACTTCGTTAACTATGTCGTTGAAGACGCAGCGGCCGTGTGTGCGGCAGAAGCCACAGGCCACGCAACCGCGTATTTCCTTGTTCCCTGCTTCGATGCGTTCAAATTCCACTCCTTCGGCTGCGAGGGCCTGCTCGAGTTCCGTAAGCGCACGCGCCGTGCAGCCGTGCGGATTCGGGCTTCCGTTGATGGTAAGTACTTTCATGTTTAAACCTTTTGATAAACCATAAGTAAATGGTCAGATTAAACACATATCAGAAACTTCGGCATTTTTGAACGATTTCATCGAGTTGAAGAAGGAGCGATGCGGGCATCGCGACTGATGAAACTTGGATGAAAGCGCCAAAAAGGCCAAGTTTATGATATGTGAGATTAACCTTTCATATAGTATCGGTTTAATATGACCATTTACTTATGGTTATATGGCCACGCCGGAGCGCGGCCCTATAACCTTACAACCCATTATATGTATATTTCGTTTAAGAAGCTGTGGATTATTTCACGCCCATCCATTGGCGTATCTTGTCATCGCTGACGGAGTTGAGCAGCAGTCCCGGACCCCAGTTGAGGTCGGGATAATCCTTTTTGAGCTGTTCTTCGGTCTCTTCTACCGTCGAGCCGCCGGAGGTGGCGAAGGGGATGACGCGCTTGCCCTTCAGGTCGTAGCTCTCGATGAAGTTGTTGACGATGTGAGGGGCAACGTACCACCAAACGGGGTAGCCGATATATACGGTGTCGTACTTGTCGAGGTTTTCGAGGCTCTTGACAAAGGCGGGACGCGACTTGGGGTCGTGCATCTCCACCGACGAACGGGAGGTGGAGTCGCGCCAGTCGAGGTCGGCGTCTGTGTAGGGAGTCTCGGGTTTGATTTCAAAGAGGTCGGCGCCCGAGAGGCGTGCCATGCGTTCGGCCTGCTTGCGGGTGGTGCCCGTGGCCGAGAAATATGCTATCAGTGTTTTCATCTCTTTCTTGTTCTCTTTTTGCTGCCCGGTGTCGGCATTCTTGCCGCCGGAGGCGCACATAGTGAATGTCATTGCGGCGAAGACCGCTGCCAGAAGTGTTATAAAATGTTTCATTTCAGTTTGTTATAATCTTTGTCGGAAACGGGTTCGAGCCATTCGTTGGAAGTGCTTTCGCCCGGCACCTCGAAGGCAAGGTGTGCGAACCACGAGTCTTTGGCGGCACCGTGCCAATGCTTCACGTTGGCGGGAATGTGGATGACGGTGCCCGGCAGAATCTCGACGGCCGGTTTGCCCTCTTCCTGATACCATCCGCGGCCTGCCACGCCCACGAGCATCTGTCCGCCTCCCTTCTTGGCGCGGTGGATGTGCCAGTTGTTACGACAGCCCGGCTCGAAGGTTACGTTGGCGAAGGGAATCTGCGTGTCGCTGACGCGCGCCAGCCAGCTGCGGCCGGTGAAGTATTTGGCATACGCCTCGTTAGGTTCTTCCACCGGGAAGATCATCTCGTTCTGGAAAGCCTGGAGCTGCGATTCTACCGTAGCGTCCTCTTTCCACACATCCTTTGCCATACGGAAGGCAGCCCAAGCATTGGGCCAGCCGGCGTAGAAAGCTATGTGGGTGAGCATCGCCGAGATTTCCTGGCGCGTCACGCCGTTCTGCTTGGCGAACTCAAGATGATGTTGCAGCGAGGAATCGGTGATACCCTTGCCGATGAGGGTAGCGACCGTCACCATCGAGCGGTCGTGGGGCGTGAGGCCCGGCATATTCCACACTTCGCCGAACAGTACATCGTCGTTAAGGCGGCCGAACTCCGGCGCGAACTCGCCGAGCGCCGTACGCCCGGCAGTCTGGGTTATTTTCTTTTCCTGTGCCATAATATTGAATGTTGCCAGGTGCATCAGCAGCAATGCGCCTATAATCAGTCTTGTAGATTTCATAATGCAAAATTAGCACAACCAGTCCGACCGTATGGTATCCGAATTACGGAAATAATTAGGGTTTACTGAAAAAT
>DKVK01000111.1:7210-14825 GCA_002491165.1 Porphyromonadaceae bacterium UBA7180 | reverse complement strand
ACTACCTGTTATACTTCAGTATTCATCCTCGTTGAAGAAGAAGTCTTCGTTGGAGGGGTAGTCGGGCCAGATGTCTTCTATGCTGTCGTAGGTCTCACCTTCGTCTTCTATCTCCTGGAGGTTTTCTATTACTTCCATCGGCGCGCCGCTGCGCATGGCGTAGTCTATGAGTTCTTCGCGCGTGGCGGGCCAGGGCGCGTCTTCAAGTTTGGATGCGAGTTCAAGTGTCCAGTACATGTTTTCTTATGTTTTTTCGTTTTTGTTCTGTTGTTAAATTTTTCTCTTTTCCGCGGTGCTTACCTTTTCTGCCAGGTGATGTCGGGCACTCCGGCGCGGTGGTTGAAGTAGCGCGCCAGGATGAAGAGGTAGTCGCTCAGGCGGTTTATGTATTTCATGAGCGCGGGGTCCACGTATTCTTGTTGGGCGAGGGTGACGATGCGGCGTTCTGCGCGGCGGCAGACGGCGCGTGCCACCTGCGCGAAGGCCGAGAGGGGTGTGCCGCCGGGGAGAACGAAGGCGTGTACCTTGGGCGTCTGCGAGTCGAGTTCGTCAATCCATCCTTCCACTTCGGCTATGTCGGTGACCCGGAGCCCCCAGGCGGCGGGCGTCTTGCCCGGTTCGGGTAGTGTGGCGAGGTATCCGCCGAGGTTGAAGAGCATGTTCTGCACTTTGAGCATGTTGCTGCGCTGCTCTTCAGGGCAGTCGGGCTGCGAGAGCACCACTCCGAGCTGTGATGAGAATTCGTCGAGTGTCCCGTATGCTTCGAGGCGTGCGGCATCTTTCGCGATGCGCTGGCCGCCTACCAGAGATGTTTTACCGGCGTCGCCGCCGCCGGTATATAGTGCGCTTTTTGCCATGTCTTTACTTAGCTGTGTGATTAGGTACGGCCCACTATGTGTGCCATATTTTTTATTTTGTAACGATGTAACGCCGAAAATGTTGCAATGCCCTGCAAACTTTTTTTTCTGATAATTTTAATTAATATTTATCTTACTGATTTTAAAGCGTTTATAGATTTATCAAAGAATTTTTCAAAAATAATTTGGAAATATCAAATCTTTGAATTATTTTTGCATTCAGTGAAGTTGTAGCGACCTGCACTTCAATATCCTCAATGGACATATTTTTACAGTGAAGTTTATATCAGCACAATGGAAGCATCGCAACCGTACATAGTTTCAGCACGCAAGTATCGTCCCGCCTCGTTCTCGACGGTGGTGGGTCAGGGTGCGTTAACTTCGACGTTGAAGAATGCCATCGGCACGGGGCGCCTGGCGCAGGCGTACCTGTTCTGCGGGCCGCGCGGGGTGGGCAAGACTTCGTGCGCGCGTATCTTCGCCAAGACCATCAACTGCCTTCACCCCACGGCAGATGGCGAGGCATGCGGCGAGTGCGAGGCATGCCGCGACATAGAACGAGGCGCCTCGTTCAACATCATCGAGCTCGACGCCGCCTCCAACAACAGCGTGGACGACATACGCAACCTCACAGACCAGGTGAACATCCCGCCGCAGGTGGGGCGTTACCGCGTCTTCATCATCGACGAGGTGCACATGCTTTCGTCGCAGGCTTTCAATGCCTTCCTGAAGACGCTGGAGGAGCCGCCGTCGTATGTGGTCTTCATCCTGGCCACGACGGAGAAGCACAAGGTGATACCCACTATCCTGAGCCGTTGCCAGATTTACGACTTCAAGCGCATTACCATAGCCGACATTTCGTCGCACCTGGCTCATGTGGCTGCCAGCGAGGGGATCGAGGCCGAGCCGGCCGCCCTCGACGTCATTGCGCGCAAGGCCGACGGCGCCATGCGCGACGCCCTCTCGATTTTCGACCAGGTGGCCGCCTCTTCTATGGGGAAAATCACCTACCGCTCGGCTATCGAGAGCCTCAACGTGCTCGACTACGACTTCTATTTCCGCCTGGTGGAGGCGTTCCGCAACCACGATGTCCCGGAGGCGCTCCTTATATATAAGGAGATACGTGACAAGGGGTTCGACTCGCTCTTTTTTGTCAACGGTCTGGCGGGACACATCCGTGACCTGATGGTGGCCATGACGCCGCGCACGTCCGCGCTGCTCGAGGTGGGCGACGACACGGCGCGTCAATATCAGGCGCAGGCTGCCTCGCTGCCGGCCACATGGTATTGGGACGCGCTCAAACTGCTGAACGGTTGCGACCTGAACTATCGCATAGCGGGCGACAAACGGCTCCACGTGGAGCTTTGCCTGATAAACCTGTGCCGCCTCGGCATGGCCGCGCCGTTGCCACAACAGCAGCAGGCTTCCGCCGTTCCACAGCAGTCCGCGCAACAGCAGCAGGCTTCCGCGCAACAGCAGCAGGCCCCGGCCGCCCCGCGACAGCCTCAACAGGCGCCCGGTGTCCCGCAGCAACCGCAGCACATGCAGCAGCAGGACGTGCCGCAGCAACGCCGCGGGGTCCCGCATATAAGCGCGCCGCACGTCGGCGCCCCGCAAAGCGGCGGCCACTCCGCTCCGGCGCGAGTACGCATAAACCGCCCGCAGACGCCGCAAGGGCAGCCGCAAGCCCCCCCCCAGAGGCAACCCGGCACCGAGCCCGACCCTCCGGCACCCTCGGACCCTTCCCCGGTGCCGCAGGGACCGCCCGCTCCGGTGACCGAACAGGACTTCATGAACGCCTGGAACCGGTTCATGGCCGACAACCCCACGAGCCGCCTGATGGTTAGCGCCATGCAGATGTCGGCCGTCCGCAAGACCGGGGACGCCGAGTTTGAAGTCCTGGCCTCGAACGCCGGCATCGTCCATACGTTCAGCCAGGGGATAGCCGGACTCGCCGACTATATGCGCCGCAGCCTCGGCAATCCGGCGCTCCACATAACGGTGCGCCAGAAGGCCGTAGAGGCAGCGCCGCGCGTATCGAAAGAGTCGCCCCGTCAGGCGCTCGCCCGGATAGTGGAGGAGAACCGCGAGCTCTACGACTTGCTCTCCGACCTCAACACCGAACTCACGTAAGGGCGCCAACAACACGCTCGCTTACTTGAAAAGAATTGATTATTTAAAAGGAAATGAATCGTAAGATACCGTATATAATATTGGGAATCCTCGCCGTGGCTCTGGTTTCATGCTCAAAACAGAAGCCGCAGGCCAAACCCGTGCCCAGGAAGGCGCAGGACACCGCCCCCAAGGAGGTCCTGGAGGAGTTCGACTCGCCCGACCTTGGACTGTGGCAACTCACCGGCCCCGTCAGCGGCGCCTCCTATTATGCTTACGAAACAAAAGATACCACCGCGCTGGTACACGCCGGCGACGACTGCGACTTCGACTCGCTTACCTTCAACCGCGAAGGGCTCGTCACCTCGATGGTCAACGGCATCGTGGAGAAGGGGAAGAAACTCGTCTACTCCGACCTGCGCTTCGAATATACCCCCGAGGGTGAGTTCCGCTCCGGGCGCGAGGCGGCCGAGGGCGGCAAGGGACTCGTAGTCAAGCTCTCGCGTACCGGCGGCGGATACCTGCAGGTGCTCCAGGTGCTGGGTCCAGACAAGGAGCTGAGCGCCGACCAGTCATATTACCGCCTCATAGAGTGGGCCAACGGTATCCTGGCGGCAGACAACTTCGAGACACCCGGCGGCAACACCCGCACCAAGTACCATTACAACCCGGAGGGATTACCCGACCAGGTGATAGCCCGCACCGAAGACATGGGTGGCGACATCGTGGCCACCGACACCTATACATACCAGGCGTTCGACAAATACGGCAACTGGACACAACGCCGTGCCGTCTCCGTGGTCGAAGATACCGAGAGCGAGCCCGACGGCACCAACAGGAAGACTACCAAAAAGACGGTTTACCGCCTTGAGAAGAGATACATCTACTACTATCCGCCGCGTACCGATGGAGACGCGAAACCGGACACTCCGCCCCGCCGCTGAGCGTCACCCTCAGGATAATTGACACTTACCCTACGCGCAGAGCCACGTATATCCCCACTCTGCCACACCACAATGACCACCGCAGGGAGCCTCTCCGGCACGGCAGCCGGACGCTCCCCAAGAGACAATCCTAATGACAGCGTCCGGTCCTTCCCTCCCGCTGCGGCGGGTTGAAGAGAGTCCCAACCAGTCAGTCCAAATAAATGAAGTTAAAGAACTACAGAAAATAAAAAGGAACCCTCAGCGGTTCCCAAAACAGTCATCAGCGAAAGCGCCATGAAACCGAAGGGAAGACAAAATGCAGTCCCGGATATATCGGCAGCGTCCACCACGGGCGTTGCGGCGAGCCTTTGCCCCGGGTGTCGCGCTCCGCAGAGTCAAAATCCTAAGTTTAGCCTATGTCTACGACAATTTCAAGCCTTCTGCCTCCGGATTTTACAAACCGGGAGCAAATGGGGCAATATCTGGAATGGACAGTCAGTGAATACATAGAACACTGGCAGAAAATATTATCCGACGGAGGGCGCGTGCCGCAGCTATACGCACGCATCCTCCAATTGGCTCTGCGCCACGAATCGGCACTCCACGGCGCCGAGACGCCCCCGGTAGCGCCCGAACTGCGCGACCTCCCCGTGCGTGACCTCCTTTTCTACTTCCGCGAGAAAAGCGACTCCATTGCCGTCAACCGCCTCTGCAGCGGCACCATATCCACCATCGCCGACCTTATGGAATGCAACTGGAACGAACTCAAGTTCATACCCTACATAGGCCGTTCCGCCCTCGCCCGCGCCCTGCGTTACAAGAAATGGCTTGCCGAAAACTGGGAACGCATGCTTGCCGACCGCCGCGAAGTAAACACACCGGTCACCGTGCCCTCGGACTACGATCCGGGCGCCGACCCGCTGGCCGAACTGCGCCGCGCCCTCTCCGAGTGCGCCCTCATAATAGCCGGACGCATCAACAACGCCCGGTACATACACTCGCCGCGCGACGCCGCCGGGATGAATTTCATCTCCCGCCTCCTCTCGCTGCGATACAACGGCTGCTTCTCCTTCAACGTGATAGCCAAGGAACTGAAACGCACACCCTGGCATATCACCAAGAAGCACAACGACTTCGTCTCCACGCTCACGGGCGGCGGGACGGTGAACGGCAACATCACACTCGCCCCGGAGCTGTGCCGCCGTATCGCCGACGAGTTGCAATCTTCAATGTTCCGCCACATCACCGGCGGCAGATATTCCGACCCGGAAGACTCTTCGCTGCTCGGAACGCTCGGCATCGCCATCCTCGAGACAGGGGAGGGAACCGGCCTGCTCATTCCCTCGCGCGAAAAATGCCGCTACACTGCAAAGCTCCGCACCGTAATGCGTACCCTCCGCGAAAGCGCAGTGCCCCTCTCCCGCTCCAAGTTCGAGCGCCTGCTGCGAGCCTCTCCCGAGTTCGCCGGAGGTATCACGGAAACCGACGTCCGTTTCATCCGTGCCGTCGTGGAGCAACCCGGCTATGTGGAAATCCTCGAAAACGGCGACCTCAAGCTCCGCATAGAGTACCTTGTGAGCGACGAGCAACGCATGGCACGCATCATTTACGATGAACGGCGCTGGATGTCGCGCGCCGAAATCTTCGGCCGTTACCGCCAGATAATGGGCAAGGCCAGCAACAGCGTCAACCTCTCAAACCTGCGCAAATACGGCATCAACAGCAACGGCGACCTCTGGTCGTGGGGCAAGAAACTGCTGCCCATCGGGCAGTTCGTGGCCCAATACGCCGAAGAGCGGCGTTGTTTCTCGCTCGGCGAACTCACTGCGCGCCTCGCCGCCGACGGATACCCCGTGTCGGCACGTTTGCGCAACTACATCACCACCTGTTGCCTGGTGGACAACGCCGACCCCAACCACTTCTGCCACAAGTCCCACACCGCCGAGTTCCCGCAGTACAACTGGCGGCGTCCCGGACGCTACGGTCTCGCCAACTGGATAATCTGCTGCATACGCGACATCTGCCTCGAGTCAGAACGCCCCACCATCTCCGAAATAGTGGAGAAGGTGGAGAAGCGCGCCGTCAGCGAAGGGAAAGCCCCCTACATCCGCCAGAGGGTACGCCACATACTCGTCTCGTACTGCGGCGCCGACAAACCCTTCCTCACGGACGGTTCCCGCGTGTGGCTCAATCCGGAAATATATCCTACCGTCAACTTCCAGGTCATCGGGCGCCGCGGCCATAACAAGACGGAGCAGTTCGAGCAGATACGCCGCTTCGCGGTCCAGACCCTGCTCGGCGCCGACGAAGAGCGGGTGCCGCTGGTGCGCTTCCTGAAAATGCTCAACGAAGGGCGCGACAAACCGGTGACGCGCAACAGCTGCCTGCGCGCCCTGAACAACAGCTACCTCACCCCCATCCCGGTAAAGACCGACGTGCACGAAGGCGCCATAGTGCTGCGCCTCTCCGACGAAGAGAAGCAGCGGGAATGAGACGGGAGCAATACCCCTCTCCATATAGATACCGTCCCGCCGGGCAAAAGAACTTGGCGTAAGTGAGAAAACAAAAAAACGCGGCAAAAATTTGGTCAGGAAAAAAAGTATGACTAACTTTGCAGCGCAAAGCCCGGATGGCGGAATCGGTAGACGCGTCGGTCTCAAACACCGATGGAGCAATCCGTGCCGGTTCGACCCCGGCTCCGGGTACCATACAAGAGGAGGAAACAAAAGCGCTTTTGTTTCCTCCTCTTGTGGTTTATATTCAGATGCATAGCACATGACATTTTTATGTCGGTTTTGCCGACTCGTTTTTAACATTTGCCCAGAAGTCGTGGAGCAGGTTGACATAGCCGTATTTAAAAATGCTCAAGCGTTGCACATTCCTGCTTTTCATCATAGGAATCGGCAATGACTCGATTTTGACAAGGCCGTCTATGAACGCGGCAGCAAAGGCAATCATCAGCAGGACGAGCATGTTTTCGAATCGCTTTTCTCCAAGATGTGTTTCCTCCATGTTGAAGCCGGCGGACTTCAGCGCCCGGAACGCGGTCTCGAGAGTCCAACGATTGCGGTACAATACCTCGGTGTAGTCGCACTCCAATGGAGACGCGAGAATGATGAGCGATTTCTCGCCGTTGCGGCCTATTCGTCGCGTGGCATAGATCCGCACTCTCGTATTCTTTCGCATAAGCCACACATCATGCAGCACGATGGATTCACCGAGTCTCAGCGAGGATAGCACTTCGCGGAGCTTGCGTCCTTTTTTCTGGCCTTCCTTCCTCATAAACAGGTTCTCCCGCAGTCTAAGACAATAGCGTATGTGGTTTATTTGTAGCCATTTGATAAAATTTGAATTGCCGAACTCACGGTCTGCCAGCAGACATTCGATCCTCTCACGGCCAATCAGGGAGACGACACGTTCTATAATGCCGATCTCCTCGACAAAACTGGTGATGTCGTGGCCCGGGAGGAAAGAGAAACATATCGGAAGCGATATTCCGTTGAAGCAGATTCCCACGGCAAGCACATAGTACCTGAATTTGCCAAGCTGCCACGATGTGCCGTCCATACTCAGTATGAACCTCCCTTTTTCAGGTAAGGCATCCAATATGCTCCGGGCCGCTTCATGCTGCTTTATCAGTCCACGCAGCAGAAAACGCTCGATGCGTCTCACAACCGATGCCACACCTGCACTTGAGGCAAACTCGGAAGCGAGTTTGAG
>DKVK01000111.1:6774-6903 GCA_002491165.1 Porphyromonadaceae bacterium UBA7180 | reverse complement strand
GGCAAACTCGGAAGCGAGTTTGAGTATGTTGACTGACCACGCTACAATCTTGGCCTGAAGAATCGACATGAGACATTTTTTCAGCGAAAGATTCATTCCGCTCCTACAAATCGGTCTCAGAATTGTTAA
>DKVK01000111.1:0-6473 GCA_002491165.1 Porphyromonadaceae bacterium UBA7180 | reverse complement strand
GTCTCAGAATTGTTAATAGAGTATCCATAAGGCGTGAGATTTCCTGGATTTTAATCACATTATTAACAAAGGAAGTCCGCGCCTTTCCTATATACACGCCTGTGGAACCTTGGCACGGCAAACGGCAATCCCTATGTTGGGCGCAAGTGCAGCATCTATCGTGAACCTATATGGCGAAAACGGCAGAAACGCCCGTAATGCCCGCGATAATTTTTGAATGGTAAAACACACCCTCTAAAATTATTAATCGCGACATACGGCGTATTCGAGAAAAATAACTAAATTTGCATATCAGAACTAATTTAGCCTGTAGCCACGTCGGATAGACACAGAAACAAACAAATGGTATTATGACAATCAAAGATCCACTCTGCTTCAAGTGCAAACATTACTGCCATAACCATGGAGATGGTTCAGGATATGGTTGCCGTGCCTTTCCAACAGGCATTCCGGATGAAGCAAAATTGGGATATAATCATCACTCCATCATCAAAGGGCAGGTAGGCAACTTCGTATATGAAGAAGCCAAGTATGAAGAGTTACCGCCTTTCGGTAAGTATTTATTATAGGATAACCAATAGTTGTTAACGTTTAAACCATCTATCAATTAAATTGCCGATTTCTGTCGCATACTTAGACGGATGCCGGCAATTTTTATATTCCTGAAATGCTTCGGCCAAAAACTCTGAACAGATTCATCTGAGAGGTGTTGTCTGTCTTCTTAAACATAGATTAATCTCTTAATATCCACAAAGTTAGCAAAAATAATTGACTTATGAAAGAATATAAACACCTTTTTATCAACTTATTTACTAAACCATCGACTTTTTAAAGTGGACTCAAATGATAATTGGAATGTTTGGTAAAATCGGAATTTTTTTATTTGCAAATGTTCCGAATAATCCCTAACTTTGTGAGAGGGAACCAGGTCTTCCTCTTACCCCGGCGCCAATCGCCTCGATATTACTGAATTTACACCTATACAAGAACTATGATAGACGAAATTTTACGACACAACCGCGAGTTCGTGGCCTCACGTGGCTACGAAAAATTCCTTACCTCTAAGTATCCCGACAAGAAGATAGCCATCGTCACCTGCATGGACACACGCCTCGTGGAACTGCTCCCGGCCGCCCTGGGCCTGCGCAACGGCGATGTCAAAATCATCAAAAACGCCGGCGGCGTAATCACCAATCCCTTCGATTCCACCATGCGCTCGCTGCTCGTCGCCGTCTATGAGCTCGGGGTGGAGGAAATCATGGTCATAGGGCATACCGGCTGCGGCGTGCAGGGAATGAATGCCGCTGAAATGCTTCATCTGATGCAAGATCGCGGCGTCCCCGAAAAGAACATTTCCCTGATGCGCCATTGCGGCATAGACCTCGACCGCTGGCTGCATGGCTTCGACGACGTGGAGCTTGCCATACGCGAAACCGTCGGCCTTATCCGCAACCATCCCCTCATGACCCCCTCCGTCCGCGTGGCCGGCTACATTATCGACTCCGAAACCGGCGAACTCCTCCCCATCTGAGCCGCCTTGCCTGTAAGAAAAATTCTTTGTAATTTTGTCGTGATAAGGAATTATGTCCACCAGATTGTTATAACTCTGTAAACTATATATAGTAAGGTATGGCAGACTCCGGATTGTTTGACAGATTCGTTACCCCTTTCGCGGCCATGAAGCCCGTGCGCCGCTCCGACGTCGTGGAGAAAGAGGGCAAACCGCACTTTAAACTTACTATAGATATCTCCCGCTCCGAACCATTCCTGGAATATTGCGGCGACATCAAAGACCCGGCCACATTGCCGCCTCCGGAACGCAAACTCTACGACGAAATGGAGAATGGGTCAGATTCCGGCGACCCTTTCGGCGTCATGTCGCAATACGGCGGCGCCCTGCGCGTCTCGCTGTGGAAAAATCCATACCTTATACATCTCATGCGCAAAGTCTCCGTCACCGGCGCCGACGGTAATCCCGTCACTTTCTCCGACAGTCCCGCCGCGCTAATACTCGAAGTCCATATCGCCGAAGGAGTGCGCCAAGCATCCCTTGAACTAACTCTCCGCGCCGGTGACGAAGAGTCGGGCAATCCCATATTCCTCGACGATGCGCACATACTTTGCGGCGGCACCGTCTATTCCGTAACCTCCGTCGGCCCCAACTACGCCGGCATCGCAAGCCTGATAGCGCCGGTCGACAAGGATAACCTCGATACCTTCCTGACTCTCTTCCTTACATACGTCGAAAACGTCATGCCCGAAGTCAATGGCGCCCCGTCGCGCCGTTCCTCCACCGCAGAGCATCTCGTGGCCACGCTCTATCTGGAAAAAGTGGCCGCCGACAAGGCGCTCTATATGCGCACCGGAGTGTCGCTCGAGTCGCTCGGAGACGCGCTGCCGCCCGGCGTAATACCCACCTATGCGGCACATCTCGACGATGACAACCGCGTCACCATGCGTCCCGTCGTCGGCTGCGACATAGAGGAGCGCACCGAGCGCCTCGCTGACATGATAAACTCCAGTGCTCCCGACCGCAGCGCCAAAAAGGAAATATACCGCGACGGCAACTTCTTCATCATCCCCGAAGCCACAGCCGGTCCCTTCCTGCTCCACCGCCTGCCGCAAGTGCTCGAAGACTTCCGCCTCGCCGGCAGCGAAAAACTCAAGGAATACAAAGTCGTGGCCACCGTCCCCAAACTCCACCTGAACCTTTCGTCGGGAATCGACTTCCTCGAAGGGGAGGGGGACGTGGAAATAGGGGAGGACCACTTCACAATCGCCGACCTGCTCAAACAGTTCGGCCGCCAGCGCTATGTCAAGCTCAGCGACGGAAACCGCGGTATCATCGATGAAGAATACATAAACCGCCTGCAACGCCTCTTTCGGCGCCGCGACAAGGAGGGCCGAATACGCGTAACCATCTTTGACCTTCCCGAAGTGGAGGAGCTGATACATAGTAAGATAAACGGCCCCTTCGCCGCCCGCTCGCGCCAGGTGCTCCAGGGCTTCAACCGCCTCAAAAAGGAGAAACGCCCCCCTTACCGCGTCAACGCCACGCTCCGTCCCTACCAGGTGGAAGGCGTGAAATGGCTCAAATATCTATACGACAACAACCTCGGCGGCTGCCTGGCCGACGATATGGGCCTCGGAAAAACGCTCCAGACCATAGCCCTGCTCTCGATGGTCTACCCCGGCTGCCCGGAGCCGACCCTTATCATCATGCCACGTAGCCTCCTTTTCAATTGGGAAAAGGAACTCGACCGCTTCGCCCCGGACATCACCCACTCCACCTACTACGGCACCGACCGCAACCTCGAAGAGGCGCTCAGGGCAAACGTCGTGCTGACCACCTATGCCGTGGCACGCAACGACGTCATGAAGCTCAAGGACATCAAGTTCCGGTGCATTGTCCTCGACGAGTCGCAGAACATCAAAAACATCTCCTCGCAGACTGCCATGGCTGTGCAGACCCTCACCTCCGAACACCGCTTCGCCCTCAGCGGAACTCCCATGGAAAACAACCTCACCGAGCTCTACTCCCTGTTCTGTTTCCTGAACCCCGCCATGTTCGGCACCGCCGAAGATTTCAACTCCTCATACACCTATCCCATCCAGAAATACGGCGACAAAGACGCCGCCGCCAGCCTGCGACGCAAGATTTTTCCCTTCATCCTGCGCCGCCTCAAGCGCGATGTGCTCAAGGACCTCCCCGACCGCATAGACCGCACCATCTATGTGGAAATGTCCGACGCCCAGGCACGCCTCTACAACGAACGCCGCCTCAGCTACCGCCGCCAGATAACCGAATCTATCGCCAAAGAGGGCGTCAACAAGTCGCAGTTCCTTATGTTCCAGGCCCTCAGCGAACTGCGCCGCATCGCCTCCGTGCCCGAAAGTATGTCGCAGGGCAAAGTCTCGTCCCCTAAAATCGACGAACTCGAAGAATCGCTCATCTCCTCCGTCGGCTTCGGCCATAAATCCGTGGTATTCTTCAACTTTATCGCCGGCCTGGAGATAATGATGGGACGCCTCGAAAAACTCGGCATCGGCTTCGAGACCATGACAGGTTCCACCTCCGCCGCAGCGCGTAAGAAAATAGTGGAACGCTTCCAGAGCGACCCCGGATGCAAGGTGCTGCTCATGACCCTTAAGGTGGGTGGCGTAGGCCTCAACCTCACCGCCGCCGACACCGTCTACATCTTCGAACCATGGTGGAACAAAGCCGCCGAAGAGCAGGCCATAAACCGCCTCCACCGAATCGGCCAGAAATCCACTGTCACCGCTTTCTCGCTAATCACCGTAGGCACAATCGAAGAAAAAATAGTGCAGCTTCAGGAACAGAAAAGCGAACTCTTCAACCAGCTCATCAGCTCCGACACTGCATCCTCCAAACATCTCTCTGAAAAAGACATCGATTTCATCCTCTCATGAAGAAAAAGACAACCTACACAATCGCCTCTGCCGCTCCCCGAGAAGGCGCAATACAGTTCAATCTCCCCACCGTCAACCGGACCAACGGGCGGTATATCGATGTTGTGTATATGTCAAAAGATGATTCCCTGAAACTGTTGCAACCTCTCAGAGATATAATCAGGGATGCAACGGTGGAAGCGGTTCCCGGATCTTCGTCCAAAGCTATGGACAAATTTCAGCAATATCTTAAAATCGATAACCCCGGCAAGATGCATAAAGACGACCTGATTGAAACCTATGTATCCTTTACCGGTGTTGCCGAGAATGTTCATACGCTGGCTTTGATGGACCCTAAACTCCTCGAATGTTGGAAGCAGATAATAATCTCACCGCAGATTCTCTCGGATACAATAAAGAAAATCAGCGGCCGCGGAATACAGGCATATTATAAATCTTCATGGGGTCAGGACAATTTTTTTATGGATTGTGCCTTTTTCCCCCTGACTTGCCTTCAGGTATGGAATTTCTATGGCTGGCGCTTCAGGGATGAGGATGCTACTTTCAAATTTACTCTGGATCCGGCGACACGCCGGAAACTTTGCGATATTTTTTACGGAGAGAGTTATGTTGCCCCCGACCTGGCCGATGAATTGCCCGATAATGAAAAATTTACGGTATGCAACTTCGAGAAAAACATTTCCTCCGACCTTATGTATTTTGACGGACTTTCGCTCACCGGGTCCCCCCTGGCACCCACTACAGGAGCGGTCGCCGCTTCAAAACTCAAAGCCATAAAGAAATCATTGAATACCCCGGAGTTCCCTTCGTTCGACGTCCCATACCATCTCGACAGAATCGAGCTGCTGACCCTGGCTTACTTCACTCTTAGAGATAGTCTCTCCACAGAAAATGAAGTAATTACACCTGATTCGTTTGCCAAAGATGTGTTAGAAGAATTTCCCGAATGGATCGCCGGAAAACTTTTCGAGGCATTCTTGCCTGCTTTCAAAGGATTTACAAAATCATGGACAGAAAATAACTTTGCGGAAGAATATAACCTGGCCGTGCAAATCTTGTTGGTTCCCGCAGCAAAAAAATGGATGTCACTCTCGAACCTCCAAATCCGTTTCCTATGCCTGGAAAATCCGGAAGTCGCCCAAACTACGTATCTGCGGTTGTTCCCTGTTTATGCCAGAGATAAAAACGGGTTGCGCCCCAAAGATGAAACCACTTATACCAAAGACAGCAAAGACCCCGGTATCAACTGGTTCAAACAAATAGAATTCCCCTTCCTCCTCCACTGGATGGAATTCCTCTGCGCCGTAGGAATCGTTGAAATAGCATATGCCAAAGACCCCGCTGACGCCAAGGATGATCCCCTCGAAGGAATGCGCTACGTCCGCCTTACGGCCCTTGGCCGCTACGCCTTCGGAATCGACAAAGAATACCACGCTCCCCAAGCCGCTGAAGCATATCAGCTCGAATACGACGACGCAAACGCTATCATCACCGTCCTCACTCCAAATTGTCCCTACACCGTATTCCTCTCGCAGATATGCCGCCGGATAGGGGGCGCACGTTTCCGCATAAGCCCTGAATCTCTCATCCACGGCTGCGACAAAAAATCGGACGTAGAAAACCGCATCTCTAAACTGCGACGCATCATCCCCGTCGACAATCACCCCTGGCTGCAAAGCATCATCGATGAAACCCAAAAACGCATCACCTCCATTACCCCCGAAAAAATAAAATACAAAATCCTGAAAATAGATGCCGAATCTCCTGCACTAATCCGCGCTCTCTCCGCCAACAAAGAAATCCGCGAAAAATGCCGCTTCGCCGAAGGCTTCCTCCTCCTGGTACCCTCAGCCTTCCTCGACCGCTTCCGCGCCATCTGTAGCTCCATAGGCTACCTCCCCAAAACCTAATCCCCCGAAAAACAAAAGCCGCCTCCCGCGGGCAAGCCTTTTGTAAACGTGTCGGGGGCTTGCCTCCGGATTCCCTCCTTTTTATAAGTTATAAGACAAACGGCAACCGCCGCAAAAAGCACAGTCCTGTCG
>DKVK01000065.1 GCA_002491165.1 Porphyromonadaceae bacterium UBA7180 | reverse complement strand
GATTTTTCAGTAAACCCTAATTAATTTTATATGAAACGGAACCTTAAACTTTTAGCATCGTCAGTTTTGTTCCTTTCCGCGTTGCCGGTAGCCGCCGCTGGGCCGCAACTGGTATTCGCAGGTGACGAACAAATCCGGGTTTTCTCTTTGGCCGATGTGAGCAGGGTGACCTTCGGAGAATCGGGGCTCACCGTAACCGCCGGAACTACCGAAGAATTCCCCTACAGCTCTTTCCGGAGACTGGTGTTCGACTATGACGGAACCTACACAGATCCCACTTCAATCAACCAAGTGACCACCGTTGGAACAGGCAAATTCATTTACGACTTTGCCACGGCAACCATCGCCTTCACCGGGTTTGAAAGCCGTCCTACCGCCATCGAAATCTACACGACCACCGGCGCGCGCATACTATCCGTGCCTCAGTATCGCGAAGGCACAATCGACATCTCCGGTCTGACACCGGGCGTTTACATTGTCAGAACTAATGTTTCATCAGCAAAATTCATCAAAAAATGAGAACACATATCCTTACCTCCATATTCGCACTGACCCTCGCCTCCTCCGTGGCATTCGCACAGACGCCTTCCCAGAATCCCACCCGAATGACCCTCCACTACAAGAGCGGCGAAGTCAAAAACTTCGACCTTACTGAACTTGACTACATGGAGTTTGACAACGGAGGCGAAACTCCCGTTGACCCGCCCGCACCCGGCGAACCTAAAGTAGGCGACTACTTCTACAGCGACGGCACATGGAGCGACGGCGGCCTTGTAAGCATCGACGCCAACGGCTGCAACGCTGTCTGGGCTGCAACCAAACCCGCTCCCATCGAAGGTAAGACAGTTATCGGAATCGTCTTCCAGACCAATCCCGACCGTATCGCCGAAGCCGACCGCCTGGCAGGTTACACCCACGGCTACGTCATAGCCTGCAAGAACATCCAGGACCCCAACAAGACTAACTTCGCGCAATACCCGGAAACCGTATGGTTCACTTCCGGGAAAACTTGGGTAACCTCCGATGCCAACAAGGTCTCAAAATTAGCGAAAAGCTGCTACGAAAACCTCAGCGGACGCGAAGAAACGCAAAAAATGTTCGAGAAAAATGATGCCCAATACTATTCCGAAGATATCCCGATGTTCTATTACGGCACCACGGCCTATCCCGTTGCCGCTCCCGAAAACACCAGCGGATGGTTCATTCCGTCGGTCGGTCAGATGTGGGACTGCGTGGCCAACTTCTGCAGCGGCGAAGTGGCCCAATATCTCGACACGCAGAAAGACCAGACAATAGACTTCACGTACTACGTCAAACATGAGGGCACTGTGGACGTTCCATTCGACAAGTTCATGAGCGTATTCTCGCTCGTTCCCGAAGCCGACAAGGATGAAATCACTATTCCCGACGGCTCGGAGGCAAACAAAAAATATATCGCATTCGGCACCTCCACGCGCTATGACGAAGAATCTCGCGTAATAATCAATCTCGGCATGGAGGGATACAAATATATGGAAGGAATGGCCGAATGGTTCGACGGCGAAGCACATGCCCGCCCCATCCTCGCCTTCTGACGACTTTACTCATTTTTCATCATAAGTAAATGGTCAGATTAAACACATATCAGAAACTTGGCATTTTTGAGCGATTTCATCGAGTTGAAGAAGGAGCGATGCGGGCATCGCGACTGATGAAACTTGGATGAAAGCGCCAAAAAGGCCAGGTTTATGATATGTGAGATTAACCTATCATTTAGTATCGGTTTAATATGACCATTTACTTAACATAAAAGGATTGCCTTTTCGGGCAGTCCTTTTTTACACCTTTCCTCCCCTACACCAAATATTCCGGGATAATAAATCAACTTTTACATTCGTTAAAATGTTACAAATTCAGGTACCGGGAAGCGGTGCCGCCATAATCCGGATTTCCAATGAGAGAAAAAGAGTTTTTGCCCTACCTCGCGGAGCTCGGAATCGAAGAGCTCAAACCGATGCAACGTCGCGCCATGGAGGAAATATCCAACCGCCGCGACATGATACTGTTAGCCCCCACCGGCTCCGGAAAGACGCTGGCTTTCGTGCTCCCCGTGCTCAAACTCATGCGTCCCCCGACAGGACGCGTGCAGTGTATCGTCATCGCTCCCGGACGCGAACTCGTGCTCCAGATAGCTTCCGTGTTCCGCACAATGGCAAAAGGCTTCAAGGTTACGGAACTCTACGGAGGCCACAAGGCCGAGGATGAGAAGAACTCCCTCTCGGTTGTCCCCGACATCGTGGTGGCCACGCCGGGCCGTCTGCTCGACCATGCCGTGCGCGGCAACATCGACCTCACTCCGGTGCGTATCCTCGTGCTCGACGAGTTCGACAAGAGCCTTGAGCTTGGCTTCGAGGACGAAATGCGACGCATAGTGAAGCGCCTGAAGAACGTGAGCCACACCATCCTGACATCGGCCACCGACCTCGACGCTCTCCCCGATTTCCTGCCGCTCACCGCCCCGCTGCGCCTCGACTTCCGCGAAAGCCGGAAGGAGCGTCCGCGCCTGCGCGTGCACCGCGTGGACTCCGACGCCAACGACAAGCTGGAATCGCTTCTCAGCCTCCTCTCCACCCTCGCCGAGAAGGACGGGGGGCCGGAACGCGCCATCGTCTTCGTCAACTACCGCGAGAGCGCCGACCGCGTCTACAACTGGCTGCGCAAGCACCGCGTGGACTGTGCCCGATACCACGGCGGAATGGAGCAACGCGACCGCGAAAAGGCCATCGAAATGTTCAACAACGGCTCCACACCCATGCTCGTGGCCACCGACCTGGCGGCTCGCGGACTCGACATAGAACAGGTGCGCCACATCATACACTACCACCAGCCCCTCACCCCGGAGACTTTCACACACCGCAACGGCCGCACGGCGCGCGCCAACGCAGACGGCGACGTCTACGTCATCGTGGGTCCCGAGGAAGACGTGGCAGACTGCATCACCTTCGACGACACTTTCCACACCGCCGCCACCGACACGCCGCTCCGTTCCGGCATAGCCACTTTGTACATAGCTGCCGGAAAGAAGGAGAAACTATCCAAAAAGGACATCCTCGGGTTCCTCACCAAGGAGTGCGGCCTTACGGGCACAGACGTGGGAAAAATACTGACGGCCGACCATTACAGCCTCGCCGCCGTTCCCCGCGACCGGCTCAGGGACGTGCTCGACACCGCCGCTAAGTGCAAAATCAAGGGCAAGAAAATTAAATTCACCGCCGCAGAAGCCTGACGCCACAACGGCTCCTGGCCTGTTAAAAATTGAGAAAAAAGCACACTTTTGGCGGATGTGTGAATTTTTTTAATTACCTTTGCAGAATCATTTTTGGCACGAAGGCCAAAGGACACAAAATAAACCGTGCGCCCCGGGCGTTATAACCCAAGCACACACACTGATAGACAAGAGAATACAGGTAAATAAATTTAACAAATAAACAAATGGGTAAAAGTAAAAAATTCCTGACGTGCGACGGCAACCAGGCCGCAGCCCACGTCAGCTACATGTTCAGCGAAGTAGCTGCCATTTATCCTATCACACCGTCATCGACGATGGCCGAGTACGTCGACGACTGGTCGGCAGCCGGTCGCAAAAACATCTTCGGCGAGACAGTGCGCGTCCAGGAGATGCAGAGCGAGGCAGGCGCCGCAGGTGCCGTACACGGCTCACTCCAGGCAGGCGCAATGACTTCGACTTACACAGCATCGCAGGGACTGCTCCTCATGATCCCCAATATGTACAAGATAGCAGGCGAACTCCTCCCCTGCGTTTTCAACGTGTCGGCCCGCACGCTGGCCTCGCACGCCCTCAGCATCTTCGGCGACCATCAGGACGTAATGGCCACCCGCCAGACCGGCTTTGCCCTCTTCTGCTCCGGCTCCGTCCAGGAAGTAATGGACCTCACCGCCGTACCATACCTGGCTACCATCAAGAGCCGCGTACCCTTCATCAACTTCTTCGACGGCTTCCGCACAAGCCACGAAATCCAGAAAATCGAGGAGATTGACCAGGACGAGCTGGCCCGGCTCATAGACTACGACGCGCTGGCCGACTTCCGCCGCCGTGCCCTCAACCCCGACGCCCCCGTGGCCCGAGGAATGGCAGAGAACCCCGACGTCTTTTTCCAGCACTCCGAGGCCAAGAACGCATACTACGACAAAGTGCCCGAAATCGTGGAGGAATACCTCAATGAAATCAACCGCATCACAGGCCGCAAATACGGGCTCTTCGACTATTACGGCGACCCCGAGGCCGAGCGCGTCATCATAGCCATGGGCTCCGTCACGCAGTGCGCACAGCAGGTCGTTGACCTCCTCCGCGAAAAGGGTGAGAAAGTCGGTCTCGTAAGCGTCCACCTCTACCGCCCCTTCTCGGCCCGCCACTTCCTGGCCGCCGTCCCCGAGTCTGCCAAACGCATCGCCGTGCTCGACCGCACCAAGGAACCCGGCTCCAACGGCGAGCCCCTATACGTAGATGTGAAAGAGGTATTCTACGGCCGCAAGGACGCCCCGCTCATCGTGGGCGGACGCTACGGTCTCAGCTCCAAGGACACAACGCCGGCCCAGATTCTGGCCGTCTTCGACAACCTCAAGCTCCCCGAACCCAAGAATAACTTCACAGTAGGCATCGTAGACGACCTCACATTCCTCTCGCTGCCACCCATCCCCGAATTCCCGGTAGACAACGCCGGCCTCTTCGAGGCTAAGTTCTTCGGCCTCGGTGCCGACGGAACGGTGGGTGCCAACAAGAACTCTGTGAAGATTATCGGCGACAACACCGACAAATACTGCCAGGCTTACTTCAGCTACGACTCCAAGAAGTCGGGCGGCTTCACCTGCTCGCACCTCCGCTTCGGCGACCACCCCATACGCGCCACTTATCTGGTCAACACCCCGGAGTTCGTGGCCTGCCACGTCCAGGCTTACCTCCACATGTACGACGTACTGAAAGGACTGCGCAAGGGCGGTACGTTCCTGCTCAACACCATCTGGGAGGGGGAAGAACTCGCCAAAAACCTCCCCGCCAAGGTAAAACGCTATCTGGCCGAAAACGACATCACGCTTTACTACATCAACGCCAGCAAGATAGCCCAGGAAATAGGACTCGGCAACCGCACCAACACCATCCTGCAGAGCGCCTTCTTCCGCATCACCGAAGTTATCCCCGTTGACCTCGCAATCGAACAGATGAAGAAATTCATCGTCAAGTCTTACGGCAACAAGGGTGAAAACATCGTCAACATGAACTTCGCGGCAGTAGACCGCGGCGGCGAATACCACCGCCTCGACGTTGACCCGGCATGGAAAGAGCTCAAGGACGAACCCAAACCCGCCAACGGTTACCCCGAGTTCATCACCGGCGTTACGGAAGTGATCAACGCCCAGGACGGCGACTCGCTCCCCACCTCCACCTTCCGCGACATAGCCGACGGCACCTGGCCGCAAGGCACCGCGAAATACGAAAAACGCGGCGTGGCAGCCTTCGTCCCCGAATGGAACCCGGAGAACTGCATACAGTGCAACAAGTGCGCCTACGTCTGCCCCCACGCCGCCATCCGTCCCTTCCTCCTCGACGAGAAGGAACTCGCGGCCTCACCCTTCAAAGAGGGCCAGACAATCCCCGCCATCGGAAAGCAGTTCCAGGGTATGCGCTTCGTACAGCAGGTCGACGTCCTCGACTGCCTCGGCTGCGGCAACTGCGTTGACGTATGCCCCGGCAAGCGCGGCAACAAGGCCCTCTCCATGAAACACGAAGAGTCGCAGCTCGACGTCCAGAAACGCTGGGACTACTGCACCGCCAACGTCAGCTCCAAAGCCGGCCTCGTGGACACCTCCCTCAACGTCAAGAACAGCCAGTTCGCCACTCCGCTCTTCGAGTTCTCAGGCGCCTGCTCCGGCTGCGGCGAGACTCCTTACCTCAAAGTGATGACACAGCTCTTCGGCGACCGCCAGATAATCGCCAACGCCACCGGCTGCTCTTCAATCTACTCCGGTTCCGTGCCCTCCACCCCCTACACCACCGACGCCGCAGGCCACGGTCCCGCTTGGGCCAACTCCCTGTTCGAAGACTTCTGCGAATACGGCCTGGGTATGCACATCGGATACCGCAAACTGCGCCAGCGCCTCGTCGACCTGCTTGAAAACACCATAGCCGAAGGTAAAGGCACCGACGAACTGCGCCGCCTTGCAAAAGACTGGCTCGACAACCGCGACGGCAAAGACTCGCGCCGCACGGGCGATGCTCTCGTTGACTATGTACGCAAGAACTGCGACGGCGACTGCACGCTGGGCAACACCATACTCAACCTCAACCACTTCCTGACGAACCGCAGCCAGTGGATCATCGGCGGCGACGGCGCAAGCTACGACATCGGCTACGGCGGCCTCGACCACGTAATCGCCTCCGGCGAAAACGTAAACATCCTCGTGCTCGACACCGAAGTCTACTCCAACACCGGCGGCCAGTCATCGAAATCCACACCTATCGGCGCCATCGCCAAGTTCGCCGCCGCCGGAAAACGCATCCGCAAGAAAGACCTCGGCCTCATGGCCACCACATACGGCTACGTCTACGTGGCACAGATAGCAATGGGTGCCGACAACGCGCAGACACTCAAAGCCCTGCGCGAAGCCGAAGCATACGACGGACCATCGCTCGTAATAGCATACTCCCCCTGCATCAACCACGGCCTGAAAGCCGGCATGGGCAAGAGCCAGCGCGAAGAACAACTGGCCGTAGAATGCGGTTACTGGCAACTGTGGCGCTACAACCCGGCCCTCGAAGAACAGGGTCAGAACCCCTTCACCCTCGACTCCAAAGAGCCCGACTGGAGCAAATTCGCCGACTTCCTCAAAGGCGAGGTACGCTTCGCTTCCGTGGCCAAACTCTACCCCAAAGAAGCCGAAGAACTCTTCAAGGCAGCCGAAGACAACGCCCGCTGGCGCTACAACAACTACAAACGCCTTGCCGCCCAGAACTGGGGCGTAGACCCTGAGCTCAGCCCCGAAGAGCTCAAGCTCCGCAAAGACCAAATCTGACAGCAAGCATAACTGAAACCCTCCCCTATCAGGGAAACAACCATATACAAGGGCCGGCCTCCACGCGAAGCCGACCCTTTCCTTTTTTACAAAAGGAAAAAATATCCCGCTGATTTACAGGCCGATAAGAAAAAGTAAATAAAAAAAGTGTCCGAAAATTTGCAGGAACCAAAAAAAGGCATTAACTTTGCAGTGCAAAAGCAAAAGGGGCATTAGCTCATCTGGCTAGAGCGTTTGACTGGCAGTCAAGAGGTGACCAGTTCGAGTCTGGTATGCTCCACTTTTGTTAGAGTCTTGAAAATCAATGGTCTATACGTTGATTCTCAAGACTTTTTCTTTGTTTATACCCCATCCTTATTCCTTGCTTATGTGGATTTTATCAGACTTTTTCGGACATTTCGCGACGTTATCGGACGAATATTTCACCAATGTTTCACCAAATTCGGGATGGCGGACGCCCGTATGGCGTCGTGCTTCGGTGTCCATGCTTAATTTTATCGTAGCTTATGTTTACTTTTAAATTTATTTCGATTCCATCACGGAATAACGCCGTGCGTCTCCGTCTGGTCAATAACCGCCGGAAAACGAAAATCAATACGGGGGTGTGTATCGACCCCGTGAAGCTCGAAAAGATTCTCGCGGGCGCAAAGGATGCCAGCGCCCTCCATTCTTCTATTACCGCCAGTGGCAGTCCCAGCTTGAAATTCTGAAGGTGGAGCTTCTCCGCACCGGTCGCGCCGACATTGAAGTCGCAGAGCTGAAGGAACTGGTTGCGGAGACTCTGTTCCCCGGGAACGGCCCCCGGGATGCCCCCAAGGAGGTAACGTGGGCGGCAGCTCTCGGGCGTTATGTCGTCCCATTCCACCACAAGGGGTTCGTCGGCGGGGAAGTCGAGTTCCACGGGCGTCAGCACCTTCTCGGGGCGGAGTATCTCCACCTCCCAGACGGTGCCCCCTATGGCCACGAAGCTGCCGCGCCAGTGCACGTAGGTGCGTTTGATTACAGGTTTGCTCATCTTCTTTGTCTTACGCGGCGCTCCCGATGGAGCACGCCCTCGAGGTTGCGCCCTTTTATCTTGAACGTTACGTCTTTTTTGCCGCCAAAACCGCCGTCGCCGGTGTCGAGCATCGACCGCAGCTTGTTGAGCGGCGCTATGACTTCGGGGTTGTTAGAGGCGCCGGCATACTCGCCCACCAGCGCCAGCGTGGGGCCGGAGACCACGCCGCCCTCGGCGAAGACGCCTATCGACTTGAAGGCCATCGCCGACGCCACGATGGTGGCCGTACCTGCCGCTATCGACGCTATCCAGTCCCAGACGGTGACGCTCTTGGTGCCTGCCAATTTCACCATGTCGGCCACCATCTGCGCCAGCGACGCGGCCAGCGAGACGCCCGCGATGGCGGCCTGCAGCCCCTTCGACTCCGAGGAGAGGTTCTTGAAGCTCTGCCCCAGCCGGTCTATGGCGCCAGCGGCCGACGACATCCCCTCCATGTTCTTGAGCACAGTGTCGGTCTGCTCCACGTCCTTATGGTACTTCTTCCACAGCACGAGCTGCCGTTGCAGTTCCTTGAGTAGGTCAGGCGAGAGGCTTCCGGGATTCGCGAGAATCTTCTCTATGTCCTTTATTTTGGCCTGCATCTCGTCGAGGCCTATGGCCTGGAGTTTCACCGTCAGCTGCTTGCCGTCGAGACCGGCGAGCTCGTCGAGGGTGCGCTGCATCTCCGGCAGGCGCATGCCTACCTCCACGGTGTACTTCTTTTTGTTGAGTTCCTCTATGCGCTTCTGGAACTCCCATACGCCCTGCGCGTCGGCGTCCTGCTGCATCTCGGAGTAAAGGGAGATCTGCGCGTCGATGTCGCCGGAGGTGGAGACCTCGGCGGCGGTCTTGGGGAGGGGGCGCAGCTGTTTCTCCATTTCGGAGCGGAGCTTTTTCAGCTCTTCGAGACGGCGGGCGAGGGCTTTCAGTTCGTCGCCGGAGGCGCGGTTCATGCTTTCCTGCACCAGCTGCATGTTGGCGTCGATGTCGGCGAAGGTGTCGAGCGACACGGGGGTCTGGAGGTCGGCCAGCTCCTGTTGCCGCGCCCTGAGCTGCGTAATGCGGCCGCGTATGGCCTCGCTTTCCTTCTCGAAGCCGGAGGCCGCCGCCTCTGCCGCGTCGTAACGTTCCTGATACTCGGAGGCCACGGCGTCGTCGTTGAGGTCGAGTTCGCCGGCGTCTATCTTCGCGGAATATTCGGCGAGCTTGTTTTGCGCGGCGGCAAGGGACGCCCACAGCTGCTGGAGCTTGCGGTCTTCGGCTTGCAGCGCGGCGTTGATGGCTTCTTCGGGGGTCGGGGCTTCATTCGCGGTGTCGGGCTTCGGCGTCGTGGTGCTGCCGCCGCCCTTCGCGGGTTTCGACCCGGTTCGGGAACCGCCGCCGCTCTTGGAGCTGCCGCCGGGCGGGCGGGTCGCGGGGGTCGGGGTGCTCTTCATCGATGCCGCCTTTGCCTGATACTCCCGCATGTGGCCTTGCATGGTCGTTTCCGCATCCTTCAATACGCGACGCGCCCCTTCCATTGCCGTTTTTATAAGATAGGATGCGGGGGTCTCGAAACGCGGCTGCCCCCCTTTGCCGGGGAGGTACACCCCGGCGCCAACGCCCGTCTCGGCGCGCGGGCGTCCGGTGCGCGGGTCTCTGTTCGCCATCGCCGGATTAACGGTGAGCGAGAGGTCATATTGCCGCTGCAAATCTTCGAGGTCGGCACGGTATTGCGCCACTTTGGAGGCGTCGCGCTTTATCAGCTCCTCGAGCACAAGTTGGTCGCAATAATCCTTCGATTTGGCCACGAGGGTGTCGTACCAGTCGGCCGCCGTCTTGTAGGTGCCGAAGATTTCGCCGTACTGGTTGTTGAGGCGGTTCACCTCGGCGGTGGCGTCGGCGTGGTTGTCGATGAGGCTTTTGAGTTTGGCCTTCTCCAGCTCTATGGCGGCTGCGGCGTCGTCGCGCACCTGCTTCAGCTGCTCGGCCTGCTGCTGTTGCCGCTGCTCGGCCTCGGTAAGCTGGTCCACCTTCCCGGCGGCCTCCTCGCTCTTGTTGCCGAAGAGCTCGACGGCGATGGAGACGACGCCGATGGCGATGCCGATACCCGAGGCTATCATCATCCCGCGGATGGCCCACGTCAGCACACGCGTGGCGGTGGTGGCCAGCCCCAGGGAGGTGGCGTACATGGAGGCGCCGAGCGTCAGGGAGGTGAAGGCGCGCTTCGTGCCGGCCACCACGAAGTTCCACGCTTTTTGTGCCACCGCCGCCAGGCCTATGTTGCGTGAAAAAGCAAGCATCGCACCGCCGCACACTTTGACGGCGTTCCCCATCGAAGTGAACGACATGGCCACGATACCGACCGTGGAAGCGAGATTGAGCGCGGGAGTGATCGCGTTGATGATTCCGGCAAACCTATCCATGAAGGCACCGAAGCTGTTTTCCATCAACTGCGTTTTGCTTGAGACACCCTGGCTCATCGTGTCGAACGCCTCGTCCATGGTGCCGGCGCTCCCCTTCATCGCCTCCACGTTGGTGGCGAACGTGGAGGCCAACTGTCCGGTGAGCGGACCGATGGCGCGCAGCGATTCGGCGGAACCGAACAGCTTGCCGTAGACCTCCTGCTCCAGCACGCCGGAAGACTGCGAGTAGCTCTTGACTGCGGCGTCCAACTGGGTGAGGAAGGCTTGCATGCCGCCGGCCGCCTTGATGGCCGCAGCGTCGAACTGTATCCCCATCTCCGCGGCCATTTTAGTGGCCTCCGACGACGGCTTCACCAATGCCGTAAAGATGGCGGCCAACTGGGTCGATACCTCCGCCGTGTTACCGCTCACGCCGGTAAGGGTCGAGAATGAAGCCATAAGTTCATCCATACTCACACCAAGCGTGGCGGCGTTACCGGTGACGCGCGGCAATGCGTCGGCCAATTCTTTAAAGCTCGTCACGCCGTTCTTGGCCGTCAGTTGGATTTTATCCTGAACGGCTGCGGCTTCTTCCCACGACATGCCGTAGTTCTTGATTACGGTGGAGGTCACTTTCACCGTTTCCCCGAGGTCGGCCATACCACCCACCGACGAACGCGCCGACGCCTCCAGGAAGCTAAGCCAGTTGTCTTTGGGCACACCGTTGGACACCACCTGATAGAGGCCGTCGGCGAGCTCGTCACGCGCCACCGGCACCGTCTTCGAGAGTTCGGAAACCTGGTCTTTGAGCCGCTCGAAGTCCGCACCGCTCTTTCCTGCCATAGTATTGGCGGCACGCATGGAAGCGGCGAACCGGCCGTTCTCTTCCGTCAACGACGACAGCGAGGTTTGCAACGACTGGAAACACTGTATCGTGGCGTTAAGCGGCACGGAGACCTCGCCGAGCGTCTTCATGGCCTTGCCCAGGCCGTGTGTTTCGCCTGCGGCCTTCTTGATGGTTTTGTTCAGGTCATCGACCGAAACTTTTGCGCTAATCAGATTCGGCACTCCGTTGACCGATAGGTCCAGGGTTACTTTTATCGATTTCCCCATATACTAAAGCGGTTGTTTCAAGTGTTTATAAAAGAAAAAGCATGTTTAAAAAGATTATAGCCCTGGCCGCCATAATAAGCCTGCCCCTTTTTGCAGCAGCCCTTGCAGTCTTCCTCCTTTCCTCCGACCGTGCCGTCCTGAAGGTGTGCTCCACAATCGGTGCGTGGAGTCTGATTGCCTTTGTAATCTCCTTCGCGTACATTATGATAGCGTCGGCAGGGTCCGGCCCCGGACACTCGTACTGGAACGGTTTTTACAATGACGGAGACGAGGACAGCGACGAGGACGGCGATTCCGACGACTGACGGCGGCGCGCCTCCAGCAGCGCGGCGAGGCGGCGGCGGCTCTCCTCGGCGGTGCAGGGTTCCGCTTTCTCCGGCACGGCGGCTTTCGCTTCCCCGTCCCACGGCAGCGGCATGAGCTTCGAGGGGGAGAGGCGCTGCTTGACGTGCGGCTGCACCGTCATCAGCGCCAGCAGCCTCATCCGCTCCCAGGCGTCGCGGCGCCGCGATTCCTCCGCCTCGCGCCACGACTTCACCGCCGCCGCGAACTCAGCCGGGGTGCACGCGCAGAAGTCAGAGCGACTCATGCCCATGCACCCCGTTGCGATGCCCAACCATCCGGTTATGTCAGGTTCCTCTACTTCGCCGCTTTCGCCGCCGTCATCTTTTTTTTTGCCTCGGCAGCACGCCGCTCCTCGGCGGCGGCGTACCACTCCGACACCTCGTCGGGAGTCACGTGGTCGCAGAACTCCTCGAAGGTGGCGGCGAACTCCACGCCGTCGGCACGGCACGCGGCGCGCACGGACGCCCGGATACCGCGTCTTCGCCTCCCGTTTCCCCTGCATCGACAACATCCGCCGCGGCGACATCTACGTGGTCGAGACCTCCGAAGGCGCCGTCATCAAGCGCCTCACCCTGAGCGAAGGAGACCGCTACGTCACCGCCGAAAGCATCAATCCCGACTACGCCCCCTACCGCATACCGCGCGCCGACATCCGCTCCCTCTGGCGCGTCCTCTGCCACGTCGTCTACCAATAACCCCACCAAAAACCTATGGAAATATTGAAAATATTATTCGGCATCGTGTGCATCGCCGAAGTGGTGGCCGTCCTGCGCCGCTACATCTGACACCTCCCCTCTCCCCCTCTCTCGAAAGCACAACGCGAAGGAACGCGCGATCCTCCCTCCTCCCGTACGCGCAAGAGCGCTATGTTTCACCCATGTCTCACCGCACGGAAACCTAAGCACATAACATCCTGAAAACCAAACAATTACCACAATGGAAAACATTCCTGGCAGTCAAGAGGTGACCAGTTCGAGTCTGGTATGCTCCACCAACGGCAGATTTGGAAGTGATTCCAAGTCTGCTTTTCTTTTACCATCCTCGCAATTCTCTGCAAACCTGCGGAATATTTCGAGTGCAGGATTGACAGAATCGGTTAGATAATTCCGGCACAAGCCGAAATCCCGGTGCATGGGTTAAAATAAAGAGAATCTTTCCGGGGCTTACGGAATTTATTACTTTTGCAGACAAATGGAAAACGGATTTTTTGGCAGACTCATAAAAAATGTTTAACTTTGCGGCGTAATTCGGTAACGAGCGTAGCCTTTCCTGACGCCACACAGCGGTCGGCTTTACGCATACACTTGATTTTTAATCACTTATTCTACGGTCAAAATCTGTAGATTGATTTTTTAACCAACTCCATTCATGACCAATAAACTTAAGACTGTCGCTCTCTTAATGGCCTGCGCTGCCATTTTATCCACTTCCTGCGGCCAACAGAGCGGGAATGCTACTGGCGGCGACTCCGACACTTCATCGCTTCCCACCGTAATGGACTCCACCTACAAGACGGACACCATCAAGGTGGAAGAGAAAACCATAAGTTTCCCCACTACCGAGGCGGCCCTCGACTTCATGGACAAGTCGGCCAACGCCGCCCGATACCAGTCGGGAATCCTGCCCCGCATGGCCGGGGAGAACCTCGAATATTGCGAAAAGCTGCTCAACAACAAGCATAACTATTTCATAGTGGTAGACAAAGCCGTGATGAAGGTCATCCTCTACGACAAATACGGCAACATGGTAAAGGAATACGGTTGCGCCTACGCGCGTAACTACGGCACGAAGCATCGCCGCTCGGACTGCCGCACGCCGGAGGGCTTCTTCGAGGCCGAGGGCGTGTATAACAGCACCGACTGGCTCTACACCAACGACGCCGGTTACACGTCGCCCGCACGCGGTGTCTACGGTCCGCGCTTCATCCGCATCAAGACACCCGTGACCTCGACGGTAGGCATCCACGGCACCTCGTCGCCCGGTTCCATAGGTCGCCGCGTGAGCCACGGCTGCATACGCATCAGCAACGAGAATATCCTCGAACTCGCCAAATATGCCGAGGCCGGTATGCCCATCATCGTAAGCCCGGGACCGCACGACATGGCCGTCAACAAGAAAGAGGGCTACGACGTGAAGGCCGTTACCACAGGCGCCACCAAGGTGGAAGCCGCACCCCTGCCCGAACCCAAGAAGAAGGGCGCCGACAAGTCCGCCAAGAAGGAGACGACACCCGCCGAGAACAAGGAGGTAAAGGAAGAGGATCAGAAAGCCGCTCCCGCCGAGGAGAAGAAGACGGAGACGACACCCGCCGAAACCCCGAAGGAGGAGAAGAAAGCAAGTCCCTCAGAATCCCAAAAGGAGGAGAAGCAAAAGACCGCGCCCTCGGAACCCAAGAAAGAGTAAGCGCACCGCGCCCGCTATACACACATGTCCCCGCCGGTTCAACGCCGACGGGGTTTCCTTTTTTAAAGTAAGTAAGTGTTCAAATTAAACC
>DKVK01000021.1 GCA_002491165.1 Porphyromonadaceae bacterium UBA7180 | reverse complement strand
CAACCGTATAGGTGAGTAGTTACCTTTACCGAGCATTTCCACACTCGTAATCTATTTTAAATCCATAAATAATATGAAGAAAACGACAATCTTTTCACTCTTCGCAGCGGCATCGCTCCTGACGCTTGCCTCCTGCTCCAGCGAGAACGACCTCCCGGCTACCGGCGACGGCGTATCCATCACAGTATCCCTGCCCGCGGACCTCAGCCGCGGAACATTCGGCGACGGCACCGGAGAGGGCGACCGCGCCACACTCGACAACCTCCAGTGGTCGGTTTTCGAGGTACTTAACAACGGCCAGCTCAGTTTAGTTTACTCCGACCAGAAGGCAGCTTTCTCCGCTTTGCAAACACGCGAAACCGTGGAACTTCCCCTCGCGAAGGGCAAGACCTACCAGGTGGCTTTCTACGCAGACGACAAAGACAACAACTTTGCCAGCTACACCGACGGCGTCATCAACGTAAACTACTCAAACGCAGCCAGCAACCGCGCTGCGGAAGACGCTTTCGTGGGCTACTCGCAGAAATTCACCGTGAAAGGCCCTTACAACGAGACCGTTACGCTCAACCGCCCCTTCGCACAGCTTAACTGGGGTACCGATGACCTCGGCGCCAAAGCCATCAAACCCCTCATCAACGATCTCACGGCCGAAGTGCAAGTGACCTCCGGCCTCTACGAGAGCATGAACGTCATCACCGGCGAAATGAGCAACCCCGTTGCCGCCGAAAACGTTACCTCGTTCGGCACAGTGAACCTCAAACACCTCCCCACGCAGACATTCCCCGTGGAGAAACCGGCTGACGCCGCCGACAATACGCCCTACGCACTCATCGCCATGGACTACCTGCTCACCGGCAACGGCAACATCAATTGCCGACTCGCCTTCAACCAGGGCATCGACCCCGTGAAGGTGGACAACGCTCCGGTGAAACCCAACTACCGCACCAACATCTACGGCAGCCTCCTCGTCGAACCCAACACATTCCAGATTATCATCGACAACAACTTCGCAGGCAACAACAACCACGAGATAGTATCCTCTCAGGCCGACCTCGAATCCGCAATGAAAGCCGGTAAGGGAGACATCGAGCTGGTTCCCGGCGAATATGTGCTCCGCAAGGACATGATGCCCACGGGCAAGAACTTCAGAATCCACGGCACCGACAAGGAGAAAACCAAACTCACCGTCCCCGAAAGCCTATACTCAGACAACGGCGGCGTAACACTCGAAAACCTCACATATACCGTCCCCACAGGACTTGTTTATAACGAATTTACTTTTGCTTTCATCCAGCGCGTCAAGAACGTGGAAATCAAGAACTGCATCATCGACGGCTCCCTGCGCCTTAACATCGTTGACGGCGGCGTGGCCAACATCGAAGGGTGTACCTTCAACGTAAAAACCCAAAGCGGCTTCGACGGCTACGGTCTATTCTACTACGCGGCCTCCGGTTCGACAGTAAACGTAAAAGACTGCGTCTTCAACACCAAAGGCAAAGCCATCGTCCTTTACAACGAAAGTCCGCAGGTCTACAAACTGAACGTTGACAACTGCACGTTCGTAGCTTCCCAAACCAGCGACAAGTGCGCAATCCAGATGCACACCGAGTGGGGCATCTCCGGCATCGTTCGCATCAACAACTGCACCGCCACCGGCTTCCTCAACAAGCACGGCGGCCTCTGGAACGAGGTGAACAACAACACCAAAGAAGAAACCTACAAGTTCAAAATCTACGTAGACGACGAACTGGTACACGCCGCCGAGTAAGCAAACTCCGAGTCATGGACCGGCGGCAGGAATGCCGCTGCCCGAAGCCGCGCAAGCGGCTAACCTCAAGTCATAAATACAGCAAAAGCAACCTCACGCGGGGTTGCTTTTTTTATCCCGGTTTGCCATGCGAGCGGCGTCCCGCGACCGCAGGAATGCTTCCGCCCCATAATTTTCACTGCGAATACTGCCGCAAAGCGTCCTCGAGGCTCGCCACCGTAGGCAGCCCCATCTTGGCACGCAGCCGGTAGCGGCTCTTCTTCACGCTGTCGTGCTCTATGCTCAGCACACGCGCTATCTGCTTGTTGGTCATACCCATGGAAATCAGAGACGCCAACCGTATGTGGCTTTCGCTCAGCGTGGGATAGTCGGCTTTCAGCCGCCGCACGAACTCCGGATGAAGCTCACGCTGCATGTCGCGGAACGACTCGCGTTCCGTGCGCGTAGACTTATGTGCGCGAATGGCATTCGTTATCGCGCGTCCCTCGCGCTCGCCGATAGTCCCTTCGTGGCACATCTTCTCCACGTCGGCCATCAGCGAATCCAGCAACTGCTCCTTCTGCTCGTTCTCTATGATAAAGGTCTGGAGATAATTCGAGTTCCTCTGCAACTCCAACTGCGCCTTCTGGCTCTTCACCGTAGCCCTCTGGCTGCGGATATAGAAATACGATAGCACCGCGCCGCCGCTGAGCGCCACTATCAGCAGGATTATAATCCAGAGTGTGCGCGTCTCCACCACACGGGCTTCCTCGCGCGCCTGGAGGCGGTCTATGACATTCTGCGTCTCGGCGCGGTTAATGGCCAGCGCATTGGACTCGCGGATAAACTCGACGCCCGTTTCCAGATACTTGTCGTTGAAATAGAGCGCACTGTCGAAGTCTCCCTTCCAGCGCATTATCGAGTCCATTATATAGTAAATGTCGGTGCGGCAGCGTTTGTTATCCGTCTTGTCGAGCGACGCGTATGCCAGATGGGCATACTTTATCACCGAATCGCGTGACAGGGCATTGTCGAGATAGTAACGCGCTATGGCAATCTCGCACGAAGCACGCGTATTGTCATACCCTTTCATGTCGGCCACATAATTATAGGCCTCCCTCAAGTGCGAGAATTTTCCTGTCTGGTTAAAGGCGTTCAGCAATACCTGATAGTAAAAGGCGCTGTCCTTCTGCGCCGGCCGCGAGGAGAGCAGCACGGCCATTATGGAATCGCACGTATGCTGGGCAGCCGGGTAGTTCAGCGTATTCGCGCGGTTCAGAAGGTTGCGCATACGGTACTGTTCGAGTTTCAGTTCGCGGTAAATGGCATCGGCACGCCCGTAGTAGCGCGAAGCGGTGAGGGTGTCCTCCACTTGCCAGAATATGTTCCCGAGCCTTACGAGGGCTTCGGCCGTCATCAGCGAGTCGCCCGTCTTCTCGAAATATGCCAGCTTGTTGCGGTAAGTGTGATACGTCTCCTCCACGCTGACAAAGCGCAGCGAGGCGCGGGCCAACGCTATGCGCGCGAACTGGTAAGGGGTCTTGGCCGAGTCGGTCAGCGAAAGGGCACGGCTGAACAGAACGTATGCCAGAGAGTCGTGTTCCAGCCGTTTCTGGTTCCTGCCCTGCCAGAAAAGCAGCTGTGCCTGCATATTTTTGCCCCCTTTTTCGGTGGACAATATGGTGGACAGACGCTGCAAAAGCGAGTCATGGAGGGTGGACGGTTCCTGGAAAAGGTAAGTGCGCTCCAGACGCACCGCAGTGGAGTCGAAATCGGGGATGGTGGCCGGCCAGCGGAACATACGCCTATCGCTTGTATTAGAGATACATGCGGCCATAATCAACGCTAAAAGGAGCAACAGGAGCAAGAAGGGCTTTTTCATGGCGCAAAGTTACAAAAAAATTTCGGATTTCACACAAAAATCATACTGTCCACCTATTGTCCACCATCATAAATGGCATTTTACCAAATGAATATAATATCTTTGCCACCGAAAGTCACAGCCGCACCTCGCGGGACTCACTCCGGTTGCACGGAAGTCACACTCGGCCGCAGCACTCCGAACACGATAACTCTAACCTTACTTCATATGACAAGATTTACACTCTCCATTTCGGCGATAGCCCTCGCGCTCACCGCCTTGGTACCGGCCACGGCACAGACGGCCACTGCCGGCCCACAGCTCTGCGAACCCGCCGATGGCACAGGCAACGCCACGGCACAGGCTCCGGCAGGAAATACACGCGCCGACGAAGCGCTCTACAAGCTTCCCGACCCGCTGCGCAACATAGGCCTGCTCAAAAACCAGGAGCCGCCTTACCCCTGCGCTTCGCTCTGCACGCGCAATCCAATGAACGAAGGCGCTTACCTCTGGGCTCCGAAAGGCGCCAAACTGCGCTACACGACCCTCAACAACGAGTCGGGGACATGGACCGTTCCCGGCGAACCCGACTACGACGGCACACGCGGCGCCGAAGTCGTGGTACAGTACCTCACTCCCGGAGTCTACGAGTTCCCGACCCTGACAATGGCCGACGGCCGCACATACCAGGCTCCAGGCAAGGTGAAGATAGGCGGCCGCGCCGAAATCTCGCATGCCGACACGCGCGAATGGCTAACCACCTACGCCCTCGGGCAGTTCCCCTTCGACCAGGACGGCGGATGGCTCGGAGGCACCAACAACCGCCAGATAAAGGGGGTCGGCAACTTCTACATGCACGGCGTGGAAGAAGGTTTCCTCGACGGCGTGAACGTTTACCTCCCCTCCCTGCCCACGCGCTGGGAAGAGGGTGCTAAAATCCGCGTCCGCGTATGGATGTCGATGATCACCGAGGACGCCCTCCTCTTCACCTATCTCCCCCTTGACGGCGACTACATAGCCTTCGAGGACATAATAGCCGACGGCGGCGAAGAGTGGGTGCCCGTAAAAGGGGGCGCAGTGATGAAACTTAAACTCTCTTCCCCCATCGACCTCTACGGCAAGCAATACCTCTTCATCGACGTCGACAGCTTCGGCGAAGATATGTCCAAGGAGGATTTCCGGCTGCTAATGGACGTTCAGCCCAACATTTCGATGGAGATAGAGGATTACAGCAACCTGCTGTCCCACAACAGCTTCGTGCGCTTCGGCAACGAGCAGGACTACCTGCGTCCGGTCAACATCTTCGGCGGCGGCTTCTCGAGTTTCATGATTTGCCCCGTCTTCCGCAGCGGCGAATATGTGGGCATCGACGGCATCGCGGCCGACGAAGGCAACTTCACCGTTGAGCGTGAAGGCCAGTTGCTCATCCTCGGCTCGACAACACCCTGCACGGCAACGCTTTACGGCATGGACGGCCGGCGAGTGGCACAGCTACGCGTAGACGGCCGCGCCGAGTATGACGCCTCCGGGCTGCCACACGGCATCTACCTCCTGCGCAGCTCCGCCGGCAAGACAGTGAAACTCGCCCTCTGACACGCACCCCTGAAAAAACAGTAACTTAAAATCCGGAAGGGCGGCAGCGAACGCCGCTTCTTCCCTAAAGAAATAAATTATGAAAAAACTCAGACTACTACTCGGCGCCGGTCTCTGCGCAGCCACGGCGGCTACGCTCCAGGCGCAATCTCCCACGTGGAAAGAGGTGACCGCCAGTGACGGCACCACCTACGCCATAAACACCGACGGCTCCCTATGGGCCTGGGGCTGGAACGAATTGGGACAGCTCGGCATCGACAGCAAGACACCCGAAAAGACGTCCGTACCCCAGCGCATGGGCACCGCCGACAACTGGAAAACGATAGCCGGCGGCAAGGGCTACGCCTTCTTTATAGATAACGACGGCGCTCTCTGGGCAGTGGGTACCAACGAGTTCGGCGTACAGGGCGCCAACGACAGCGCCACCACACACAACGTGCTGACCCGCATCGGCACCGACAGCGACTGGGACTTCGTGGCCGCCGCACACTTCAACGAATATGTGGGCATAGCCCGCAAGACCGACGGCACCCTCTGGGCGTGGGGCCGCGGCAACTCGGGCCTGCTCGGCGACGGGACACTCAAGGATTCCGCTCCCGTGCCGCAGCAGATCGGCACCGACAAGGACTGGAAGACCGTCTCGATAGGCGCCACGCACGTCCTCGCCCTCAAGGAGGACGGCACGCTCTGGGGCTGGGGATGGAACACCCACGACTGCCTCATGGACGCCAAAGACCCCAAATCGGGTTCTTACGTAGTTAAAACGCCGGTACAACTCAGTACCGACACCGACTGGGACATCATCTTCGCCGTAAACGAAGCCTCATACGCCATCAAGAAAGACGGCACGCTCTGGACATGGGGCGACAACACCGAGAACCTGCTCGGCCTCAACTCCACGGCCGACGAGGACGGCGAATACCCGCGCGTAATACAGCCCACACAGATTACGGCCCTCACCGGTAAGGCACTGGCCGTCAGCGGCTGCGAGAACACACGCACCGTCGGCATAGGCGACGGCGGCGTCATCACCGCCGTCTATGCCTGGGGCAGCAACCGCGCCGGAGCGCTCGGCGACGACAAAGCCACCGATGCAACTACCGGAACTTACTCATATACCCCGGTTAAAGTCCTCCTCCCCGAGGGCGTCACCTACACCGAACTGAGCAGCGGCCAGCTCTACTCCGCAGTCCTGGCCGACGACGGCAAAATCTACGGATGGGGCATCAATATGGCCGGCCAGATGGGCAACTACGTCAGCGACGCAATGCTCGGCTTCGAGCCGAAACCTATACTCATGGCCACACACTACGAGGCCGGCGAGGGCGTCTACTCCTTCGATGCACAGAACGTCCCGGTGAAACTCGCCGACGCCAAACGCATAATCCTCACCGGCGAATGGACAACCGCCGACTTCGCCAAGATAACCACCGCCCTGGGCAACACGGTAGGATTCCCGCCCGCCGGCAACTCCACGCTCGAAGTCATTGACATGTCGGCAGTCACCTTCGCCCCGGAAACCTCTCTCTACGTCACCGCCGGCGGCTCCACCGTAGGCGCCTTCAAGATCTGCAAGGCCCTGCGCCAGGTAATAATGCCCTCCGACTGCTCCGGCCTCGTGAGCCTCCGCGAAGCATTCATGACCTGTACCTCCCTCGAAGACATCGACATCTCCGGATGCACCGACGTTCAGAACATCTCCGACGCTTTCTACCTCACCAAGATAACGCACGCCGACATGAGCAAATGGGGCGAAGTCACCGCAGCCGAAGACGCCTTCGGCAAGTGTGCCGACCTCGTGAGCATCTCGCTCCCTGCCAAGTTCAAGATGAGCCGCTACCTCTTCAACTCCTGCACGGCGCTCGAAACCATCGACTGGAGCACATATCCCGACACCGAATGTCCCGTCGTAACACCCGAAATGGAAGTATTCGAGGGAATGGGCGACGCCGAGCTGGCCGAAATAACCCTCAAGGTGCCCGAAGCCGCCTACGACTCGTTCGCCGCAGACCCCATCTGGTCCAAGCTCAACGTCACGGCCGTGACGCCGGAGGCAGGTGTCTACGAACTGACCGCCGACAAGATACCGGCATCCCTGGCCGACGCACGCCGACTCATCCTCAAGGGTGAATGGGCCACTGCCGATTTCCAGAAGCTGACCGCCGCCATGGGCAACAACGTGGGCTTCCCCGCCGCTGGCAACTCCACCCTCGAACTCGTGGACATGACCCAGGCTACGTTCGCTCCAGCGACGTCGCTCTTCGTAAGCACCGGCATCGCCTCCAAGGGTACGTTCTTCGGCTGCTGCGCACTGACACAGGTGCTCTTCCCCGCCGACGCCGCCAACCTCGAGAACATCTCCGGCGCCTTCCAGAACTGCACCTCCCTGCCCGAAATCGACCTCACGGCGCTCACGGGCCTTACCTCCACCACCGACGCCTTCTACGGCTGCGAGGCACTGGTGAAAGCCATCCTCCCCGGCGACTTCGTCTTCAAGAGCGGCACCTTCGAGAACTGCTCCGCAATGACCGACCTCGACTGGAGCGCATGCACACTCCCGGCGGCTCCCGACTTCGTGACCAACTCGCTGCCCACCCCGGCATCGGGCAACAAGAAAGACCTCATGATAACCGTCCCGCAGACCCTCGTGGCCTCCTTCACCGCCGACAGCTTCTGGAACGCCTATAATATAGTAGGCTCCGGCAACGGCATCGAAAGCGTGACGGTAGACCTGAATGCCCTGCGCACCGTCTACGACCTGGGCGGCCGCACACGCGCCATCCTGCTCCCGGGACAGAACACCCTGACGCTCCCCGCCGGTGTATACGTCATCAGCGACGGACGCAACTCGCAGAAAGTGATTGTCAAGTAATTGGCATAGAACATAAACAACAAAAGTGTTAGTCAAGCAAGCAACGGCTCTTGACACGGGATGTGCCGAGACAGACCACAGGAACTCGTTTCCTGCCCCTATACCCAGACGGGGAGCCACCGCTCCCCGCCACACGGAAGCGACCGTTAAGACTCATCCTCGCTTCTTGACATAAATTGAATTGGAATGTAAGTGAAGATTCCCGGACCGCCGCAAGGCAGCCCGGGAATCCTGCTTCTCAGGAGAGAGGGAGATGTGAGGTTTATAGGCCTGATAAAGGCAGATTAGGATTAGCTAACATAGCTACTACGGCTATTTTAGCTAAGCTAACGCGCGGGCTTTACGCAGGCCTCCAGGCCTGCGCTCCATATAAGTTTACGCGGGCTTCTCCGGTTTCTCTCGCTTCCCGGGCGCAAAAAAGAGGAGCGGCGGCCGGCGGCTGTCACTCCTCTGTGTGGGTTATCCGTGTGTGTCGGTTACTCGGCTTTGCCTTCGCTGCCGAGCACGTTTATGATCTTGTGCTTGTAGAGACGTTCCATCTCGTCGCGGGCCGGACCGAGGTATTTACGCGGGTCGAACTCCGAGGGTTTGTCGTGGAACACCTTGCGGACGGTCGCCGTCATTGCCAGGCGGGAGTCTGAGTCGATGTTAATCTTGCAGACGTCCATGCGGGCGGCCTTGCGCAGCTCCTCTTCGGGAATACCGATGGCGTCCGGCATCTTGCCGCCGTATTCGTTGATTGTGTCCACATATTCCTGGGGCACCGACGACGAGCCGTGGAGCACGATGGGGAAGTCGGGGAGTTTCTTCTCCACGGCTTCGAGCACGTTGAAGGCCAGGGGCGGCGGAACGAGGCGGCCGGTCTCCGGGTCGCGGTGGCACTGTTCGGGTTTGAACTTGTAGGCGCCGTGCGACGTACCGATGGAGATGGCCAGCGAGTCGCAGCCGGTCTCTTTGACGAACTGTATCACCTCTTCGGGGTTGGTATAAGTGTGGTGTTCGTGGCTTACCTCATCCTCGACGCCGGCCAGGACGCCGAGTTCGCCTTCCACCGTAACGTCAAACTTGTGGGCGTAGTCAACCACCTTCTTGGTGAGGGCCACGTTCTCCTCGAAGGGGAGCGCCGAGCCGTCGATCATCACCGACGAGAAGCCGTTGTCGATACAGTCCTTGCAGAGCTCGAAAGTATCGCCGTGGTCGAGGTGCAGGCAGATCTGGGGATGTTCCCAGCCCAGGGATTTGGCATATTCCACCGCGCCCTGTGCCATATAGCGGAGCAGTATGGGGTTGGCGTAGTTACGCGCGCCCTTCGACACCTGGAGGATGACGGGGCTCTTGGTATCGGCGGCTGCCTTGATAATGGCCTGCAGCTGCTCCATATTGTTAAAGTTGAACGCGGGGATGGCGTAACCGCCATGTACTGCCTTGGCGAACATTTCACGTGTGTTTACCAAGCCTAACTGTTTGTAGTCTGTCATAATTTAATCTTTTATAGCGGGAGGCGCCGGTTATATCCGCCCTCCGCACGTTTTTTATCCTGTAGCTTTTTTCTCATAGAGAAACGGCGTATGTCCGCGGACGGTTCCCGTTCTCTCCCTTTATTACTCGCAAAGTTAACGAATTTCTTTGAGCCGCAAAACATTTCGGCCATTTATTTTACCTCTTTCATGTTTTTTTAGGAAAGATTCACCTTTTTATTGCCGTTTTTTTCTTACTTTTGTACTCTGAAAACCCAGACACTGCAAATCAGGATGAAAATATTCAACTCAGCGACCTTACGCGAGCTTGACAAGGCCACGTGCCGCGCGCAGGAAATCAGTTCGGTAGAACTCATGGAACGCGCCGCTTCGGCCGTCAGCTACGAAATCATATCCCGTTTCCTGCCAGGCAAGCGCATCGTGGTAATCGCCGGGCCGGGGAACAACGGCGGCGACGCCCTGGCCGTGGCCCGTATGCTCCTCGAGCAGGGTTACCGCAAGGTGGAGGTCTTCCTCTTCAACGTCAGCGGAAAGCTAAGCCACGACTGCGAAGAGGAACGCAAGCGCCTCATAACCGTCGACGGCGTGGACTTCACCGAGATTACACGCGAGTTCACCCCGCCCTACCTCGGCAAGGACGACGTGGTCATCGACGGTCTCTTCGGCTCGGGCCTGAACCAGCCCATGCAGGGAGGGTTCATCTCCGTGGCACGCATGATCAACGAGAGCGGCGCCTTCGTCATCTCCATCGACATCCCCTCCGGCCTCTTCGGGGAGTGGAACGACGACGTGCTGCGCCGCAACGTGGTGCACGCCAACCTCACCCTGGCCTTCCAGACACCGCGGCTCTCCTTCTTCCTCGAAGATAACCAGATATGCACCGGCGAGTGGAAACTCCTGGACCTCGACCTCGACGAGGAGGCCATGCGCAAGGCGCCGGCCGACTTCATGCTCGTGGACACGCGCAACGTGCGCCCCCTGCTGCGCAAGCGCCCCCTCTTCTCCAGCAAGCGCGACTACGGCTCGGTGCTGCTCTTCGCCGGGAGCATGGGGATGACGGGAGCCGCCGTCATGGCCTCGCGCTCCACCCTACGGTGCGGAGCGGGGCTGGCAACGGTCCACTCGGCGCGCTGCGGTATGCCCATAGTGCAGACGGCCGTCCCGGAAGTTATGTTCGAGCCGGACCGCGACGAACGTTTCATCTCAGACATGACGCTGAACCACGACCATCAGGCCGTGGTCTGCGGCCCCGGCATAGGCACCTCGGAGACCACCGCCGACGCCCTCGAAGGTCTCCTTGCCAACGTTAAATGCCCGCTCGTGCTCGACGCCGACGCGCTCAACTGCATCTCGACGCGGCCGCACCTCCTGGAACTCCTGCCGCCGCAGACCGTCATGACGCCCCACGCCGGGGAGTTCGACCGCCTCTTCGGGCAGCACGACACGGCTGAAAACCGCCTCAAGAAAGCCATAGAGGTGGCGCGGCAATACAACATCGTAATCGTCCTGAAAGGGCATTACACGGCCACCGTGCGTCCCACGGGACGCGTCTACTTCAACTCCTCGGGCAACCCCGGCATGGCCACGGCGGGCGCCGGGGACGTCCTCGCAGGCGTAATAGGGGCCTTCATGGCACAGGGTTACCGCCCCGACCTGGCAGCCACAATCGGGGTATATATCCACGGCCTGGCGGGCGACCTCGCCGCCGAAGAACTCGGCGAGTTCGGCATGATGGCAGGCGACATCTCGGACCGCCTCGGACGCGCCATCCGAAAAGTAATGACCTCAAAAAACTGACACCTATATGACACGCAAGACGTTATTGACCGCCGTGACGGCGACGCTCCTTCTGCTCCTCCCCGCCGCAGCCCGTGCGCAGGCCACACAGGTGCTCCGCGGCGAGAAAAGCAACGAATACGGGCTGGTCTACACTCTCCCCATGACGCAACTGCGCATCACCGTAGAGGCACGCTGCACACGCACAGTGGCAGGCCCGTTCGCCTCATACGCCAAGAAGTGCATCGGCGCCGACAATGCCGTGACGGCCAACACCACCGGGTGGCAGATTACGCAGGTCAGCGTCGCCCCCGAGGGTATCGCCGACACTTCCGTGAAATACCTGATGCAGCTCAAGCCGGGGATGAACACCTTCCTCACGGTGGCCGGGGACGGTATGCTCCGCACCGTCAACGCCGAGCTGCCGGAGCAGGAGCAGGAACCGCTCGTCACCTCGCGCACCGTAATGCCGGAATCGGACTTCGACCCCGACGCCTACCTTAAATATGTGACGGCCGATTTCCTCTCGGCACAGTCCACGGGGCGCCAGGCGCAGCTCCTGGCCGACGCCATCATGGAACTGCGCACACGCCGCCAGGAACTCACCATGGGGACGGCCGACGAGATGCCCCCGGACGGCAACGCCCTGAAGCATACCCTCGACGAGCTCGCCGCGCAGGAGAAAGCCCTCATGGACGCATTCCTCGGCCACACGGAGAGCTTCACACTGACGCGCAGTTACTCCTATCTCCCCGACAAGGAGGGACGGTCCGTATTACTCCGCGTCAGCGACTTCGACGGCCTCACGGAAGCCGACGACTATGCCGGCGAGCCACTATATATATCGGTGGAAGTGACCAACCGCCCCGGGCTCCCCAAAGATGAGAAGACGGGCGCCGACAAGGTGCTCCCCAAGGATGCGGTGTGCTACGTCATTCCCGGCGCAGCGCGCGTTACCCTCTCCTACCGCGGCCGCAACCTCTTCGACTCGGAGATGCGCATGGCGCAATACGGGATAGTCTTCGGCCTCAACCCGTTGCTCTTCACCGACCGCAAGAACCCCGCCTACGCCATCTTCGACCCCGCCACCGGCGCTGTCAGCGAGATAGGCCAGGTAGCCGACTTCGGAAAATGAATATGGAGCGCAGGCCTCCCGTAGAGGCATTCCTGCCTCCGCCTGAAGCCGCACAAGCGGCTATAAATAAGTGTTCAAATTAAACCGATAATAAGTGAAAGTATTAATCTCACATATCATAAACTTGGC
>DKVK01000101.1:23663-42459 GCA_002491165.1 Porphyromonadaceae bacterium UBA7180 | reverse complement strand
ACACACTCAAAGAAACAGTATCTGGAGATATGAAACAACTGTTTTTTATTATGATTCTGGCACTCGTATGTGCCTCCGGCTTCGCTCGGCAAGTCGAAATCAAATCTGTTCCGTTGCCTGCCCCTGTCGGCATTAATGAAGAAAGCATCACCCAATCCAAAATGTCGGTGGAGGGTGAGACCGCTTACTTCCCGACCTCAAACGGAATTTATTCCATCAATCTGACTGATGTTGGGAGGGGATGGACCCACCAAGGGTTCGAGGGTGAGAATCTTATTGAATGTGCCCGCAAAGGTGATGAATGGCTCGCCATTACCCGTAACCGCGGCGAGCGTCTGCTCTTACGCTCTACCGACAACGGAAAAACGTTTGAGGACTATACTCCATACTCCTTTTTCCATGAGCCAAAATATCGTAATGTCGCGCGTCTTTGCCAAGACCCTGAGAATCCGGATGTCATCTATATGATCAGTGGTTATGCCGGAATACTTAAATCCACTGATTTCGGTAAATCATGGTCGCTCGTTTCTAATGTCATCTTTGAAAATGAGACATATTGCGGGTTTGAAATTCATCCCTTGGACAGCGACATATTGTTGCAACATGGAGAGTCATTTAGAATGTCGCCTCAAATCCAGATTTCTTATAATGGAGGGAAGGATTGGATTGGCTCATACGGCTATCCTGACCCTGACATAAAAATACCTGATATCCCCGATTATTCCGAAAATTGCATTCATGACATAGCATTTCATCCAACGGATATAAACACATGGATTTTCGGCGGCGAAGGCGTGATAGCCAAGACCACCGATAAAGGTGCGACATGGTCGGCCAAAGGTGACTCGTGGGGTTATCATTATTCCACCTTGTATGACAGCAATAATCCGGATGTCATCTATTCGCTCGGCGTGAACAGTCGTGGCGATGGGAGGGGTGGCTGGTTATTTATGGTTTCCGATGACGGCGGCGAAATATGGCGCGAGCAGTACCATCATACTAATTTGGAACAGCCTTGGTATAACGACATGAAGCAGACAGAGGATTACCTGATAGTTTTCGGCGTCGAGAACTTATACTTTGTGAACAAGGCGGACCTCCTTGCGCAGTCAGGCATACAAGAGGTGGAAAAAGACAGCCGTGACGGCAATATCTATACGATAGAAGGAACGTTGGTGAAACGCAACGCCGGCAAAAAAGAACTGGACAACCTCCCCAAAGGCCTATATATCCACCATGGACGCACAGTCATAGTGAAGTAATAGCCGGCGCAGAGACGAACCGCGCAGTCCTGAGTGAGAGCATCCTCTATGCCGTTATCTTATTTGGATGCAACGAATTTCATTCCCACCACTTGCATTCCTGCTTATCCACATCTATGTGAAATTCACCCTCTTTGTCTACTATCACGACTGTATCTCCGCGAGCCGCAAGGAAATGGAATCCCTCATATCTTTGAATGAAATCCAAATCCTTCTCAAAGTTGTGCATGGCGTGAGGCGTCAAGAGCCTATAACTTCCGTCGGTATAACGGACCAATGTTGCATCATGATTGCTGACAATATCGCTGACGTCATATTGTGCCCGCAATTTGCGCCAATATTGTCTGGCATTGTTCCAGGGGCAACCTGTGACATAAAGCCAACCCTCTTCATCGATGGCGAATATCTGGTCATTATGAGACTGAACGAAAGGCATAACATCAAAGGCATAGACTTTATTGATGTTCTTCCAAATAGTCGCTTCCTCGCAATATTGTTTGTTACCTCCGATTATTACGGTTCCTGCTGCAGTCAGCCCGACAAGATGTTGTGACGAGGCTGAAATACGTATGATATGCTTCCATGTGCGTACTTCTGCTGCTACCACTGGATTATTTTCTTCAAAAGCCACGGAAAGAGTCCCGTCTTTGCGAAGACCGAAAACAAGACCATTGCATCCTGACTCCACTGCTATAAAATCTTTTTCAGGAAACAAAGGCTCCAGTTTGATCTCGCTCCAGACATAGTAAATCTGTCCGTCAGACAGCAAAACAGCAAAATTGCCGTATGCTGTGGTGAGATGGTCATCTTTCAACTTGTCGGTGTCGATCACTGACAGAATTTCATGATTGAACTCCAGCCCCCAGCTCCACTCTTTGGAATATAACCACTTATCTGCGGCAATGGCAAAACCGTTCCTTGAGATGGCGATTTTATGATGTCCTTTATAATCGGTGTTGAGAATGTTGCCGGCTGCTTCCGGAGACTGATGTGCTATAACATAACGGCCTTCTTTCTTGAGTTTATAAAAGAACTTGTTTTTCTCATCTACTGACATTCCCTCGGCCTTCTTCAAATCCTCATCAAAAAACTTCAGCGGAATGGTATGGAAAATCATCCCGGCAGTCTCACTTGCCAGTTGCCGCGCATGGTTTATGACGTAGGCAAACTTCTCGGGCAATATGACGTTCTTTAAGTCGAACGCCGCGTCAAAAAGAGGTGCTATCTGTTCGGGCCTAAATCCGGCGATACCACAACCGATGGGTGTAACGTAAAATTTCAGCTTGGGGTGATTCCTTGCAAAGACAATGAACCTATCTACATAGGGCTTGATTGTCTCAATGCTTCCCTGCATAGTCGGGATTGCGTAAGACTGTCCTTGCATACCTTCTCCTTGACCCATTACTGCGCCAAAGCATTCACGGGCTACACGTGCTGCTCCTCCGGCATGTTTCCCGGCCAGATTGCTTCCGAACACGAAAACCTCGTCTTCTCCAAGAGATGTAATATTTTTAGGAGTATATTCCATTCAACTACTTCGTTAAAAATTTAAAGTCCAAAAGGTGTGTTGTAAAACATGGTTAATTCTTTGGTTTTCAGCAAAATGAGTGCTTGGAAATTTGGTCAAGTGTCGTATTCTTCGTGACTTTATAGTCTTAAAATCAAAAAGTTATGAATAAAATCCAACCGCTTGACCAAGTGCATTAGATTGTTGCTTTCGTGCTCAATCACGACGCAAAGGTACGAAAAAGTTTCCAAAGTTTCTTCATCGAAACTATGTTTTTGATCTTGACTGTATACGGAAGACTGAATTTCCTGTCGATGGGCCGCCATGGGAAATCCTGCGAGAGCGGCGTCAGGCAGAACTTTAAAAAGAATGTAGACTGGTGCGACTTCAGTGTATTAGGTCTTTAGAGTTCTACATATAGCGTAGGCACCCTGTTTTTTGAGGCAGGGCGCCTAAATGTATTGTAGGCCGGGAGGCCTGCGCCTATGTGGCGGTTAGTCTTTGTAGGAGAGGATTTCGGCGCGGAGGGCGTTGGAAATGGGGACCGTGCGGCCGGAACGGCGCACGTAGCCGGCTTCCACCCCCTTCGGGCGCTGATCGGCCGGGGCGGCGAGTTCCACCACGTTGCGCGTGTAGGGCTTTATCTTGATGCGCATGATGGTGAGTCCTTCGGCGTTCTTCTCCGGCAGGTAGTCGATGTTCGGACGTGTGATTTCTTCCGGTGCAACGTCCTTGTCACTTTCCTTGAACGAGACGTCGAGCAGATACTGCAGGTAGGTGCGGTAATGGTCTATGTCGGGCGTTGAGATGTACTTGAGTTCGCAAAGTTTGGCGATGTCGTTTTCTAGCCCCACGGCGTAGCCGGCGTCGTTGACGCCGAGTAGCAGTTCTCCGCCGGAGCGGGAGTTGAGGAATCCGCACACCGTCTTGAGAACGGCCCATTTCTGCATATCCGGGTCGGCGACGGCCGAGGCGAAACGGCGACGGTTGGCCGGGGGATAGACTATGGAGGTCTTGAACTCCAGCGAGATGCTTTCCGACCCGTAGAAGGTGCGGTCGTCGAGTATCGAGACGTATTCGTCTTCGATGGAGAGGGTGCGCGCTATTGCCTGCTTGATGTTGTTGAGTTCGAGGTTGTCGATGATTCCCACGAGGCTGTTGGAGGCTTCGACGAGGGTGGATATCTTTTCGAGGGCGTCCTCCTGTTCGGTTATGGTGTTTGAAAAGGCGGGGCGCAATCCGGTGCTGATCTGCTGTTTCTTATAGCCGCGGAGGGTTTCGATTATCTTCTCGCGGCGTTCCACCTCGGGGTTGCCGTCGAGCACGGCGTTGTGGGTCAGCGGTTTGAGGTCGCGGTTCTGGGCGAAGTGCACCTGCTGGTGGAGGAAGCGGCGTTCGTGGTCAATGTAAGCCAGTTCCTTGGTGCGGTCCAGGATTTTGGCCAGCATGGCCAGGGCAGTGAGATATTCGAGCCGCAGGCGGCAGGACGACAGGCCGATGCCCACCACAGCGGCGAGTATGGATATAATGGGTGCGCAAAGTTGCGGGTCGGCTACCTGGAAACCGCTGTTGGCGAGCGCTTTGGCCATCATTTCCTCGCTCTTTTCGCCCACGGTCTTCAGCCAGTAGTCGAAGAGTCCGGCCGTGGCTTCGTCGGCGCGGAATGGGCGGTCCAGGGTGTCGGCCACATCTTCGGCCACGTCGGCGTAGACGAAGAAGGAGGGACGGTCCATGCGCGGCGGCTGTTTATAGAGGCGCAGTTCTATGGAGTTGCCGTTCTCCTTCGCCTCGTTGATGGCCTCCTGCTGGTCAAAATCCAGGGTGTCATACTTGCTGTCGTCGATGCTGACGCGGAATCCCTCTTCGGTAATCCATTCGGAGCCCCCCATATAGTCTTTGGAGAAGACGGCTCGGCACTCGTGGTCGGCATACTGCGCCACGAACCGGCGGTAGAAGTTCTCGAAACTGTCTTCGATCTGGAAGGTGAAGCCTGGGTCGCCGGACAGGCGTGCCATCAGGAAGTCGCCGGTTTTCAGCCGTTCTATTACGCGCACTTTCGCCACGCGCTTGTCGCGTATGTTGAGAAGCACCTTGCCGCTGACGCGTTCGTATGCCGGGTCCACGGTCTCCGCTATCACGCGGTAGCCGTTCTTCTCCTTGATGCGGATGAGGATTTCGTTCCCTTTGTCATAGCGCTTCGGGGTGATGCGCGGCGACTCCTTCATCTGTTCCTGCGCCGAGAGGATGCTGCGCGTTATGGAATAGAGGGCCTCGAAGTCGGGACTCTTTTCATATTCGCTGTCGGGCACCTGCACCTGCATGAAGTCCTGGAGGGTGATTTGGGGACGGTGGTCGCCGGTGATGAAGAAGTGTCGGTTGAAGGGTGCGATGACGGGCAGACCCTCGGGTGGAACCAGGAAGAGTCCCTGATGCTCTATGAAGCGTCCGGGGGAGTTGTCCGGCTTCAGGAAACGGGAATTGGTGAACTTGATGAGCAGGATTTCGAGGCTGAAAGCGGATGTGAGGTCGCTCCAGGAGAAGCCGCAGCTCACCAGGCGGTAGCCAAGCAGGTTGCGCAGCGTTATGTCGTATAGTTTCAGCAGCTCGGGCTCCTTGCAGTTCACCCCGCTTTTGACGAATACGTCCACCAGTGCGGCTATCACCTTGCGCGGCGTGTGGCCGCTCTTCTCCGACGCCAGGATGGTGGCGCAGAAGAGGCGCAGGATGTCGCGTGGTTCGTAGTCGAGTTCAAGAGGCTGGTAATAAGGGGTTCCGTTGATTTTCGCGGCGATGTCTTCCGACAGTTCCGTCATGCATTTCAATGTAGAATTGTAGTCGGGATGGTCATCGTCTGCCGTGTATGAGTAATTTTTCAGATAACTCAGCAGGGAATCAAAATTCTCCAAAATGTAGTCTTTCCTGACCTGGAGCCAGAATTGCGGTTGGTTGTTGGCCATCGGTTTTGATATTTTAAAGTTCTAATAATTAGATGTTTATTTAGTTTATAGGGGTGAGGGGAGCTGTCAGGGGGTTGCCCAGGTGAGTTTGTGGCGCAGTGTGGAGGCGAAGTCGCCGTCGGGGCGCGTCAGTATGTTGAGGCAGTAGGGTGCGCGGCAAATCTCGATGGTGGAGCCTTCGGGAAGGGTGAAGGAGCTGCCGTCCACCGATACGCGGTAGAGGCTGGAGCGCGACTCGGTGGTGGCGGTTACGCGGCTGCCGCCGGATACCACCAGGGGACGCTGTGTCAGGGAGTGCGGCGCCACGGGGGTGATGACCATGGCGTCCATGACGGGCTGGAGCAACGGGCCGCCGGCGGACATGTTGTAGCCCGTAGAGCCGGTTGGGGTGGCTATGATGAGGCCGTCGGCGCTGTAGTCGGCCAGGAAGATGCCGTCCAGGTCGGTGTGGATATGAATCATCGAGGAGGTCTCGTCCTTGAGGATTGCGACTTCGTTGAGGGCGTAGCGCGACTCTCCGCCGGGCATTTTCAGGCGCAGCAGCGTGCGGCGTTCCCGGCGCAGGGTGCCGTCGCGCAGGGAGCGGGCCAGCGTGTCCATGTCGTCGAGCGTGAAGTGTGACAGATAGCCGAGGTGGCCGGTGTTGACGCCCACGACGGGGATGCCGGAGTCGCCCACCCACTCGGCTGCGTGGAGGAAGGTGCCGTCGCCGCCTATGCTGATTGCCGCCTCGCAGTCGGCGGGTAGCCGCTCCGCGGCGTAGGTGCCTTCGGGGAAGATGACCGTGCGCTCTTCCAGATACAGGTAAAACTCGCGTTGCACGGTGAGTCGGAACCCGTTGTCGTGGAGCAGCCGCAGCAGGCGTTGGAGCAGGCGGAGGTGTCCGTCCTGGTATGTGTTGCCTATCACGGCAAGGGTGCGGTGTCGGTGGTCTTCCTCTTTCATTGAACTTCAGACGTTAAGAAAAACTTGCAGGGCGGCCAGTCGCTCGTCGAGGGCCGTCGGCGAGGCGTGGGACCCGGCGTATGCTTCGGTCACGTTGAAGCCGTATCGCTCCAGGGAGTGGATGGCGGCCTGCGGGTCGCGGTGTCCTATGCGCAGCGACACGTTGAGTCGGCCACCGTCGGCGGGCATTACGCTGAGGTTGAGCAGGTGGGCATCCACATCCTCCACGGCGTGGGCCAGCAGGGAAGCGGAATAGTCTTCGCGCGCGCATTCCACCGTCAGCACGGAGGCCTCGTCGCTGCGGGTGAAAGTTTCAGACAGCGCTCGTATCGCCGCCGGGGCGTCGATGCATCCCACCGTGAGGCCGTCGCGCGTAACGTCGACGGTACAGTCGGCCGACTCGGCCATGCGCGGAAGTATCTCGTAGAGGGTGCTCCCGCTGCTGACTTTCGGGCGTCCCGGGTGCGGCTGGAGGTCGTCCCGGAGGGTTATGAGGTCCATTGCTGTCATATCTTGCCTTTAAATTTTTCGTTTCCCGATGTGTAAATGTCAGATATTTTTTCTACTTTTGCACATGAAAGCGTCTTACGGCGCTTCCCCTTATTTTATAACGCGCTTCAAAGTTACAAATTTTGAGCCGAATATCCATAAAAAGTTGGAAGAAATGTTACTTTAACATTATTCTTCACGGTTTTAACGTTTTTTATATCTTGGTTCTCTTATGACCCGACTTAGTGTCAACATCAATAAAGTGGCCACCTTGCGCAACGCAAGGGGAGAAAATGTGCCCGATGTGTTAAAGTTTGCAAAAGACTGCGAGCGCTTCGGCGCGCAGGGTATAACGGTGCATCCCCGCCCCGACGAGCGGCACATACGCCGCAGCGACGTCCACGGCCTGGCACCGATCCTCTCCACCGAGTTCAACATAGAAGGCTACCCCTCGGATGACTTCCTGCAGCTCGTGGAGAAGGTGAAGCCGGCACAGGTGACGCTGGTCCCCGACGCACCTGATGTGCTGACGTCGTCGGCCGGATGGGACGTCAACGCCAACTTCCGTTTCCTCACGCAGGTGGTGGAGCGCCTGCACCGCATCCCGGTGCGCGTCTCCATCTTCGTGGCGCCCGACAAACTGCAGATAGAGCGTGCGGCACAGGCCGGCGCCGACCGCGTGGAGCTTTACACCAAACCGTATGCCGACAATTACGAGATCGACCGCGAAGCCGCCGTGGCGCCCTTCGTGGAAGCCTCGCAGGCGGCCCACAACTGCCGCCTGGGGGTAAACGCCGGGCACGACCTCAACCTCCGTAACCTCTCGTTCTTCCACTCCATGATGCCCTATCTCGACGAGGTGAGCATAGGCCACGCCATCATCTCCGACGCCCTATACCTCGGCATCGAGAAGACTATCTCCTCATATCTCGACCTCCTGAAATAAGAAACCGCCCCGTTGTCACGTTTTTAAGACAACGAGACCTTTTTTGAAATAATAACATACATAACACATACACATTAAGAAATGGAAACCGTACCCGCCGCACAAGAAACGCTGTCTCTGTGGTCGCTCACAATGGACGGGGGCTACCTCATGATTCCCCTTGCGTTGCTCCTCATAGTCAGCATCTACATATTCATTGAACGTTGCATAGCCGTAGGCCGCGCCTCGAAGACCGACAAGACCTTCATGGCCAACATACGCAACTATGTGCACCAAGGCAACCTCAAGGGCGCCGAAGACCTCTGCAAGAGCACCAACACCCCGGCTTCGCGCCTCATCCTCAAGGGGCTCACGCGCATCGGCCGCCCCGTCAGCGACGTCCTGGCCGCCATTGAGAACACCGGCAACATCGAGGTGTCTAAACTCGGCCGCGGCTTCACATGGCTCTCCACCACCGCCGCCGGCGCCCCGATGCTCGGCTTCCTAGGAACGGTGGTCGGCATGATACAGGCCTTCTTCGCCCTCGCCGCCGCCGGCCAGAGCGCCAACATCACCGTGCTCTCGTCGGGCATATACCAGGCCCTCGTCACCACGGTGGCCGGTCTGGTGGTCGGCATCGCCGCCCTGTTCGCCTACAACTACTTGGTTTCGAGAGTGAACCGTGTCATGACCCAACTCGAGGCCGACACCATGGAATTTATGGATATGCTCAACGAGCCCGCAAGCTAAAAGGAAAATGGCTTTCAAACCCCAGTTCAAATCGCTCGACACCTTCTCGATGTCTTCGATGACCGACGTCATCTTCCTGCTGCTCATCTTCTTCATGGTGACCTCGACCATCATATTCCCGGGCGCCATAGAGGTGAACCTGCCGCAGAGCGCCGAGACCACGCAGCTCAAACCCCTCACCGAGGTGTACCTCGACTCCGTGGGGAAGCTGCACCTCGTCATTGACCGCAACGACTCCACCGGCACCCTCAACCAGCCCAAGACGGTGAGCCGGGAGGAGCTCATGTCGTCGCTGAAACTCGTGCAACAGCAAGACTCGCTGCGCGCCGTGGCGCTGTATGCCGACCGCTCGCTCCCTTACGGCGACGTGGTGGAAATCCTCGACATGGCGGCCCGCGCCAAACTCAAGATGGTGCTCTCCACACGCGCCGACCAGACTGCTCCCGTGGCTGACGACGCCCCGGCCGAACCAACCTCCAAGCCGGAGAACAACAAGTAACAAATGAAGCAACAACAGAACGACCGGCTCGTGGCCGGTATAATAACGGCATTGCTCACGGCACTGATACTCGTGGGCCTCTTCGTCGGGGGAATGACCTTCGACCGACAGGCCCTCGCAGAGAGTTCCACGCCCGAAATACAGCCCGACGAGGAATACTTCATCGAGCCGCTTCCGATAGTCGAAGATCCCGGCGAGCCGGACATCGACAACAGCGCGGAGCAACAGGAGGAAGCCCCGACGGAGCAGGGCGAGCCCGAACCTGCCCCGGTGGAGAACAATAAGGTGGTGGTCAACGGCGAGAACACCAGGCAACCGCCCGTGCAGCGCCCCATGCCGGTGACGCAGACCAAGGAAAGCCCCGTCAAGGTGGTGCCCCCGAAGAAGACCGACAAGCCCGATTCGAAAGTCACCAGCAAAGTGGCCAACGCTTTCAGCGGCAAGAACGGCGCCGTGGGCGGCAAGCCGGGCGGCACCGGCACAGGCGGCACGGGGACTGCAAGCGTAAGCGGCTCGTCGCGCGGACGCTCCATGCTCGGTTGCCCCAAACCTGACGTCGCCCTCAAGCAGAGGGTGGTCATCAGCGTGAACGTCACCATCAACGAGGCCGGAAACGTAGTTTCGGCCCACGCCACCGGCGGTGCCGCGCAGTATCTCCGCACCGCCTGCGAGCAGGCCGCCCGCCACGCCAGATGGACCCCCATGAAGGGCGCCGGCACCGTGGCAGGTGTTATCACCTTCACCATCACTCCCAAAATGTAAAACCCGGTCGCACACCGTCCCCCCGGGGGATGTAATGCCGCCTTAGATTATAGAATGAAGGACTTTTTCTCGTTGATACGCCGGTTCGCGTGGCCTTACCGAGGCTATGTGGCCCTCAGTGTACTCTTCAACCTGCTCACCGCCTTCCTCACCGTCTTCTCCTTCGCCTTCATAATGCCCATCCTCAAGATGCTATTCGGCATCGACAACACCGTGTACCACTACATGGCATTTGGTCAGGGGGGCTTCAAGGAGGTTGTTTTCAACAACTTCTACTATTACGTGCAGGTTGCCATCGAAGACCACGGCGCCTCCGTGGCGCTGGCACTGCTCTCGCTGGCCCTGGTGGTGATGACCGCGCTCAAGACCGGAGCCGCTTACGGCGGCATGTACTTCATGATTCCGCTGCGCAACGGAGTGGTGCGTGACGTGCGCAACCAGATGTACCGGAAGATACTCTCGCTCCCCATCGGTTTCTTCTCCGACACGCGCAAGGGCGACGTCATGGCGCGCCTCTCGGGCGACGTCCAGGAGGTGGAGGCGTCCGTAATGTCGAGTCTCGACATGCTTTTCAAGAACCCCATCCTCATCATCGTATATCTGGGCACCATGATTTTCTTCTCGTGGCAGCTCACCATCTTCGTGCTCGTGCTGCTCCCCGTGGCCGGACTGGTGATGGGGCGCATAGGCAAGTCGCTGAAACGCAAGTCGCTGAAGGCGCAGCAGATGTTCGGCACCATCCTTTCGACCGCTGAAGAGTCGATAGGCGGCCTGCGCGTCATCAAGGCCTTCAACGCCGAGCGCCACATGGAGGGTAAGTTCCGCGACGAAACGCAGGAGTTCTTCCGCCTCTCCAACTCCATAGCGCGGCGCAACCAGCTGGCGCACCCCATGAGCGAGTTCCTCGGAACCACGGCCATCGCCATCGTGCTATGGTTCGGCGGCTCGCTGATTCTCTCGGGCCACTCCGGCATCGACGCCCCGACGTTCATCCTCTACATGGTGATATTCTACAGCATCATCAACCCCGCCAAGGACCTCTCTAAAGCCACATATACCATACAGAAAGGTATGGCCGCCATGCAGCGCATCGACGCTATCCTGCTGGCCGACAACCCCATCAAAGACCCGGAACGACCCACCGACCTCCCTGAAACCGAAGGGGGTGCCTGCACCATAGAGTTCGACGCCGTGACGTTCAGCTACGACGGCGACCGCAAGGTCATAGACAACGTGTCGCTCACCGTCCCGGCCGGCTCCACGGTGGCCATCGTCGGGCGCTCCGGCTCCGGAAAGTCGACGCTCGTCGACCTCGTGCCCCGTTTCTGGGACGTGCAGGGAGGAACGGTGAAGGTCGACGGCGTGGATGTGCGCGCGCTGCGTGTCTCGGAGCTACGTTCCCTGATGGGCAACGTCAACCAGGAGGCCATCCTTTTCAACGACTCCTTCTATAACAACATCACCTTCGGAATGGAGGGGGTCACCGAAGAGCAGGTGATAGAGGCTGCCAAGATAGCCAACGCCCATGACTTCATCATGGCAACGCCGGACGGTTACCGGACAAACATCGGCGACCGCGGCTGCCGCCTTTCCGGAGGCCAGCGGCAACGCATCTCCATAGCGCGCGCCATACTCAAGAACCCTCCGGTGCTTATCCTCGACGAAGCCACCTCCGCCCTCGACACCGAGAGCGAACGCCTCGTGCAGGAAGCCCTTGAGCGACTTATGGAAAACCGCACCACCATAGTCATTGCCCACCGTCTCAGCACCATCTCCGGCGCCGACCTCATCTGCGTGATGGACAACGGCCGTATAGTGGAACGCGGTACCCACGAAGAGCTCATAGCCCTCGGCGGCCTGTACACCAAGCTCGTAAACCTCCAGCAAGTATGATCTTCACTCTCTCCTCCTCGGATAAAAACAAAATTATGAACATTTTAAGTGACTGACAATGTATAAGATAGCCATATTCGCCTCCGGCAGCGGCACAAATGCCGAGAACATTATAAAGACTTTCCATGGCGGCAACCTTCTGCGTGTGGTGAAGGTGTACACCGATGTCGCGGACGCCGGTGTGATAGAGCGCCTGCGCCCCTACGGCGTGGAGACCGAGTACGTGGAGCCGCGCGTGTGGCGCCAGGACCCCGGGCTGGTGGTCGACGCGCTGCGTGCCGAAGGGGTAGACCTCGTGGTGCTCGCCGGCTTCATGAGGCTCGTGGACAAGAGGATAGTGGAGGCCTTCCCCCGGCGTATCCTCAACCTGCACCCGGCGCTGCTCCCCGCTTACGGCGGAAAGGGAATGTACGGCCACCATGTGCACGAGGCCGTCATCGCCGCCGGCGAGAAGAAATCGGGCGTCACCGTCCATTACATCGACGAGCACTATGACCGCGGCGAGATACTGATGCAGGCCGAGGTGGAAATAGAGGAAGGGGAGACGCCGCAGACCCTCGAAGCCAAGATACACCAGGCGGAATATGCCATCTATCCCCGCGCCATAGCCGAAGCGCTGCGCCGTATGCCGCCTTCAGTGCCTCGTAAGACCGGCATTCCTCCCGCGCTGCCGCACAGCGCTCCCCCGGTGCCCGAACCGCATGAAACTCCGGCCGATGCTTCCGAAGCACCGCAACAGGGCTCCGTGCCGCCACCCCTCCCCGAAGTGGAGAGCGTCTGGGCGCAGGAGCTGAAGATGGACTACGACCCCGAGGAGGCCGCACGTCGTGCGCAGCAGCAGATGCAGAACGGCGCTCCCGCCGGCCATGGAACTCCGGCCGGCAACGGCGCTACGCCGCCGCCCAATCCCGCCGGGCCGGTAAATCTCCAAGGCCCGGAACAGTCGGAACCGGTGCCGCCCAACTATTTCGTGCTCAGCATAGTGATGACGCTGCTGTGCTGCACGCCCGCAGGTATCGTGGCAATAGTCTTCTCCTCGATGGTCAACAGCCGCTACTATTCCGGCGACGTGGAAGGCGCCAAACGGGCCTCCCGCAACGCCGAAATTTGGATAATAGTAAGCTTCTGCCTCGGCGTCCTCTCCACCACGCTCTACCTTCCTTTCTCGATGCTCTTCGGCGGATAAGGAGCGCAGGTTTCCAACCTGCGTTAACGCCTACCGGGGCGGCATAAAAGTGCATCCGCACATCCTCTCATGGCCGCAGGCTATATAACTGCGCTCCAAAAGGAATGAACCGTAAACGACTGATAATCCTGATAATGATAACGGTTGCGCTCATAGCGGGCGCAACCTACAGTTTTTTCGTGGACCCGTCGGAAGCGTCGTGGGCGCCCAAGTGCATGGTAAAGACGCTGACGGGCTACGACTGCCCCGGCTGCGGCAGCCAGCGCATGTTCCACGCCCTGCTGCACGGCGACATCGGCGCCGCCTGGCGCCACAACGCCTTTCTGCTCTTAGCCCTCCCCGTAATAATCCTAATGATAATAGTGGAGGCTAACCGTCGCCGCTGGCCGCGCCTCTACCGCCCCCTCTTCAGCACCGCGTCCATCCTCACCTGGACGGCCCTCCTCGCCGCCTGGACCCTCCTCCGCAACCTCCTCTGATTCCAAGTAGTAAAATCCTCCCCTAAAAAGAAACCCGAAGCCAAAGCCCCGGGCATCCGTAAACAGTATCTCACGAAGACTCACCGCGCGATGCGCTTTTCGCCGTCCTGTATGTAGATGGTGCCGCGCTGCGGATTGCGTATTTCCCTGCCCGTCAAGTCGTAGAGTTTGCCGGGAGTTTTGGCATCAGCGCCGATGCTTTCTATGCCGCTGCTCGGCTTCTGCACGTTCGCGCCTTGATAAACCACATTCCCTTCCAAATCATAGAGGTTGTTGAAACTGATGTCATAACTGCAACCATTGGTCGCTATCATCATCCATTCTGTTTCGGGAACTAAAAACGAGCCTAACCCGATATTGCCTATTCCTTCCACCACCTCTACATCAGCGGCTGTTTCTTCCGGAGTGATACCATCTCGATTCTCGCAAACTTCAGTAACGGCGCAATTGCGTAATGTAATCTTATTTCGGCCATCGTCATCGGTTACGCCTACGACACAATATTTCGTTATCATCGGACAGTTATAGTAAAAGTCAAAGGTCTGGTTGCCGTGCAATGGATTTCCGGAAGCGTAAAAGTAATCACCCGGATGAATTTGCGTGAAATCATAAATTACAACTTCCTGGTTTTCCGTGGCCGGTTGTTCGGTGAAATACTGATTTTCCGGACCCTCATAAACCATAATAGAAGGTGTCTGAACCAGCATATAGACAACTCCCCCTTCTTCACGCAGCAATGCTTCGACAGAATCGACGGTATGCTTTTCACCGATTTCAATAATATCATAAGCATCCATCTCCCACGAAGAAACGGTTTTCAACTTTAGTTGATGGTATGTCTTGCCATTCACCTCTTGTGTTCCGTCAAACTGGAATGTGGAAAGAGTATGACTGTGCATAGTCCAGTGCTGGTCTGATGAAATATATTCCCAGACGCGGTCTTCGCGGATGAGCGGCTCGTATGCCTGCGCCGCGAGGCTGATGATCAGCGATACTAAAAGTAAAAGTTTTTTCATCTTTCCTGTTTTTAAATTTGGTTATTGAAGTGCGATTAATCGGTTGGCGGTTGTCTCCAACCGACTAATCGATATTCAGATTACCGGTTTGTGATCTTAAATTCTCCGCCGGGTTCGACCTTGAAGTCTTTTCCCGTTCGAAACCGTCAAGCACAAGGCGGTTCAGCGAGTCTACCCGCACTTCGGCACCGACCGCCATCGAGCAGGCGAGCAGTGCTGAAAAAAAGATGAGTTTCTTCATTTTGTAAAGTTTAGTTAGTTATTATGGTTTGAAGTGGGAGAATGAGCTACAGAGTAAAGGGTAACCAAATAGAGGGATTGTAGAATAGTCTCAGTTTAATAATCCATGAATAGTGGAACCGGATAACTCAATTATCTCTTGTCGTTGGCAAATATAGGGCTTTTTGACAATTCTTCAAAATAACAAGTCTGAGTTTAACATCATTTAACCGATGGTGTTAAATTCAGGGCTTATAGTAGGTACAATAAGTAAATGTGCATTTTTCTGTTGCCTGAATTGCGTCAGCGCCTCCGCGAGGAGGCTGATTTTTCCGTAACCCCGTACGCCGCCAGGCGTGCGGGGACCAAAGCGCACATGAATACAGGCATCCGTTAGGAAGCCGATTTATATCAAGAAGAACTATTAGTGGTGTAAATAATTGCAAATCAGCCTCCTCCGGAGGCTTTTTATTTCGTGGCACCTCTTACCCCGCACGCCTGATGGCGTACGGGGTTACGGAAAAATCTGCTTCCTGACGGAAGCGCTACGCAATACATATAATGGTAAACTATTGGCGTTATACTTCTGGAACTTTGGTTAACCAGGATGCACATTTACTTACCGCGTTACCTGTAAATAATTTTGTGAAAAGTTTGAATAACTTTTCACAAGCGGGAGAGGCGGCGGGGCCAGTCGTCGGGGTATAGCTCGCGGAAGCGGGCGGCGGTGTGCTTCCAGCGGCGGTGGCTCCACAGCCATAGGTAGGGCTCGCGGCGTATCTGCGCCTCGAGGCGCCGCCAGTAATCGTCGGTCAGCGTAAATTTTGGGAGCGCCGAGGCGTCATCGGTCATCCTGATGAAGCGGCAGACGTAGCGGCCGCGGCGCGGGCGCGTCATCTCGCAGTAATAGACCGGGGCATGGACGAGGCGCGAGATGCGTTCCGTGCCGGTGAGTACCGCCGTTTCGCGGCCGAAGAAGTCCACGAAATGGTGAAGCGACGCGTATTTGGGCGACTGGTCAGCGATGTATCCGCAGATGTTGGGTACGCCGTCGCGCCAGTCGTGGCCGATGACCGTCAGAGTATCCTCCATCGGTATGTTTGTGGCGCCGAAGCGGGTGCGCAGTTTCTCGAAGATGTAGGCGGCGGTGCGGTTGTGCAGGTGGTGGTAAATCTGGCAGGGATGCGCCCCTCGCCACAAATGCAGCGGCATGGAGGATACCCATTCCCAGTTGCCGTAATGCCCCAGGAAGAGCGAGACGCAACGCCCCCGGCGCAGGTCGGCGTTCACCTCGTCGAGGCCCTCGAACCGCATGCGGCGGCGCATCTCCTTCTCCGACATGGAGGCGAGTTTCAGCGTTTCCACGAAGTAGTCGGCCAGGAAGCGATAGAAGCGGCGTTCGGTGCGCCGTATCTCTTTCAGAGACATTTCGGGGAAACAGTGCGTGAGGTTGTCGCGGGTGACGCGGCGGCGGTAGCGTATTACGGTGTGCATGAGTCCTGCCAGCACGTCGGCCAGCAGGTAGAGCACGCGCAGCGGCAGCAGAGAGACGAGGTAAACGAGGGCGTAAACTATCTTTGCCATAGGGGTGAGGGGTCAATGGGCGTCGAGCCAGTTGTCGGCCACGCCTACGGAGGCGGTGAGGGGGACGGCGCCGTCGAAGGCCTGCTGCATCATGCGCGCCACGAGTTCCTGCACTTCGGCCACCTCGCCGGGGGGCACGTCGAAGTTGAGTTCGTCGTGCACCTGCATTATCATCTTGGTTTTGAGGCCTCGGCGGCGTAGCTCGGCGGCGATGTCGACCATCGCTTTCTTGATGATGTCGGCGGCGGTGCCCTGGATAGGGGCGTTGATGGCGTTGCGCTCGGCGTAACCGCGCACCGTCGGGTTGCGGCTGTTGATGTCAGGGAGCATGCGGCGGCGCCCCATGCGTGTGCGCACTATCCCTTCCTCGCGGGCGTGCTCCACGGCCTGCGACATGTATAGACGCACCTTCGGGAAGGTCTCGAAGTAGCCGTCAATCAGCTCCTTGGCTTCGGCGCGCGGTATGCCGAGGCGCTGCGAGAGGCCGAAGGCCGAGATGCCGTAGAGGATGCCGAAGTTGGCTGTCTTGGCGTGGCGCCGCTGGTCGGCAGTCACCTTTTCGAGGTCTTCGTGATAGATTTTCGCGGCGGTAATGGCATGGATGTCGCGGTCGTGGCGGAAGGCCTCTATCATCGTCTCCTCACCGGCGAAGTCGGCCACGAGGCGCAGCTCTATCTGCGAATAGTCGGCCGAGAGGAAGAGGTTCCCCTCGGAGGGGATGAAGGCGCGGCGAATGTCGCGTCCCTCTTCGTCGCGCACCGGGATGTTCTGCAGGTTGGGGTTCGACGAGGACAGGCGCCCGGTGGCCGTAACCGTCTGGTTGTAAGTGGTGTGCACGCGGCCGGTAGCCGGGTTGATGGCCGTCGGCAGCGTCGTGAGGTAGGTGTTGAGCAACTTGCGCAGCGAGCGGTGCATCAGTATCTTGCCGACCACCGGATGCTTAGGCACCAGTTTGGCGAGCACCTCCTCGGAGGTGGAATACTTGCCGCTTTTGGTCTTCTTGGCCTTGTCGTCGAGGTGCAGTACGTCGAAGAGCACCTCCCCGACCTTCGAGGGGGAGCCGATGTTGAACTCCATTCCGGCGAGGGTATAGATTTCCGTTTCGAGGGCGGCGATGCGTCGGCGCATGCCGTCGGCGGCCTTGTCGAGGGCTTCGACGTCGATGCGTACGCCGGCGAGTTCCATCTCTGCCAGCACGGCGGCCAGCGGCAACTCTATGTTGCGGAGCAACGGCATGAGTTCCTCCTTCTCGATGTCAGCGCGCAGGCCGGGCGTCATGTCGAGCAGTGCGCGGGCACATGCCGCGGCATCGAGGGCGTCGGCGTTCAGCTCCACTCGGCGGTGGAGCAGTGTCTCGGCAAGCGCCGGCAGCGTGTGGCGCGTCTCGGGCTGCAGGAGGTAGTGCGCCAGCGAGACGTCGTAATAGTTCGTGAGCGGCACTTCATTATCGCCTCGGAGACGCCGTGCCACCACGTAATCGCGCTTGGCGTCGGCGGTAATCTTTTCAAGGTCGGGGCGTGCCCAGGCGTCGAGCACCTGCGCCATTCCCTCCTTCTGCGCGGCGGGGACATACCAGTTTTCGCCCGAGGGGAGCGCTACCCCCACGCCGAGGAGCCGGCAGTCCATGTCGGAATCCCCCTCCGTAACGGCGGCGAAAGCGCCCTGTGCGGCGTCGGCAAGGTGGCGCGCCAGGGTGTCGGCGTCCTCCGTTGTGGCGACGGTTTTTACCTCCACGCGTTCGGCGTCTGTGACCTGAGGCGCGGTGGGAGCTTCATCCACGGCGTCGAAGAGGGTAGGCTGCACGGGACCCTTCGGGCCGGCCTGCTTTTCGATTGAAGCGGCGTCGAGGCGTCGCGCCACGCGCGTTTCGAGCGTCTTGAACTCCAGTTCGCGGAACACCTCGAAGAGGGCGTTGCGGTCCGGCTCCTCCACGCGCAGGGTGTCGGCGTCGATGTCGATGGGAACGTCGGTGCGTATCGTGGCCAGGAACTTGGAGAAACGTATCTGCCCGGCGTTCTCCTCCACCTTCTTTCTGAGAGCGCCTTTCAGCTCGGAGGTGTGTTCCAGCAGGTTCTCCACATTGTCGAAGTCGGCTATCAGCTTCACGGCGGTCTTTTCACCGACGCCGGGACAACCTGGGATATTGTCAATTTTGTCGCCCATAAGCGCCAGCAGGTCAATTACTTGCCCGGTGCGTTGGATTCCATAGCGTTCGCACACTTCGCGCTCGCCGCGCAACTCGAAGTCCTGCCCGCGGTAGGAGGGCTTGTATTGCAGCACCGACGGCCCCACCAGCTGGCCGAAGTCCTTGTCGGGGGTCATC
>DKVK01000101.1:0-23371 GCA_002491165.1 Porphyromonadaceae bacterium UBA7180 | reverse complement strand
CCGAAGTCCTTGTCGGGGGTCATCATGTATGTGGTGTAGCCCTTGGTGGCGGCTCGCGTGGCGAGGGTACCTATCACGTCGTCGGCCTCGAAACCGGGAATTTCCACGACGGGGATGCGGTAGGCCTCGATGATGCGCTTGATGTAGGGGATGGAGAGCTTGATGTCCTCGGGCGTCTGTGCGCGTTCGGCCTTGTATTTGGCGTCGGCCTCGTGGCGGAATGTGGGACCGGGAGGGTCGAAACATACGGCCATGTGAGTGGGAGCCTCTTTGCGGAGAATCTCCTCGAGGGTGTTCACGAAACCGAAGATGGCTGAAGTGTTGAAACCTTTCGACGAAATGCGCGGCATACGTATCAGGGCATAATAAGCCCTGAAAATCAACGCGTAAGCGTCCAGAAGGAATAGTCGTTTGGAGTCCATGGGCACAAAAATTTCTGTAAAGTTAACAAATTTGCGGCACACAATAGCTCAAATTGCGAAAAATATTATTAATTTTGTGCTTGATTTGAGATATGACATCAATAGAAACCATCCATAAGCGCCTCTCGGAAGAGCTGGGGCGCATCAACGATATAATAGCGGCGACGCTGCGCACCCCCAACGAGCTGATGAACGGGGTGGTGACGTCGTACCTGCGAGTGAAGGGGAAACAGATACGTCCAATCCTTGTGCTGCTGAGCGCGCAAATGTTCGGAGAGGTGAACCGCAAGGTCATCGACGGCGCCGCGGCGCTGGAGATGCTGCACAACGCCTCGCTGATACACGACGATGTGGTGGACGAAACCGACATGCGCCGGGGCTATCCCACCATCAACAGCCGGTGGGGAAACCGAATCGCCGTGCTCGTGGGCGACTACTTCGTGTCGAACGCCTTGAAAGTGGCCATCAGCACCGGGCATATCGACATAGTGGACGCCATCTCGCAGCTCGGCTGCGAACTCTCCATGGGGGAAATCGACCAGATCTGCAACGTGCGCGACCACGACCTCACCGAGGCCAGCTATTTTTCCATGATAGAGAAGAAGACGGCGTCGTTGTTCCTCAACTGCGTGCGCATCGGCGCCGACGCCGTGGGAGCCGCGCCCGGAGAGGCTCGCCCGCTCATAGAATATGCCCGCCTGCTGGGACTCTGCTTCCAGATAAAGGACGACATCTTCGACTACTTCGACTCCCCGGAGATAGGGAAGCCGACGGGCAACGACCTGCGCGAAGGGAAAGTGACGCTGCCGCTGCTCCACGCCCTGGCGACGGCTCCGGCCCCGGAACGCGACGAAATGGTGAAACTCCTTGAGAAACAGGAACTCGAGGCTCCCGACATAACGCGCCTCATAGAGTTCGCGAAAGCGCACGGCGGCATAGACTACGCCTTCGCCGCGATGCGCCGCATGCAACAGGAGGCCGACGTAATCCTGGAGCAATACCCCGACACCGAGGCGCGCCGCTCATTCCGCGACATTTTCGAGTATATCATCTCCCGAAACAAATAATGGGGCCATGCTTGCGTCATCGCTGAATCCGGGACTTGTGGAGGCGGGATGCGACGAGGCCGGCCGCGGCTGCCTGTGCGGCCCGGTGGCGTGTGCCGCCGTGATTCTGCCTCCCGGCTTCGATTGCCCGCAGCTCAACGACAGCAAGAAGCTCACCGCACGGCAGCGCGAGCGTCTGCGTCCTTTCATCGAGGAAAACGCGCTGGCTTGGGCTGTGGTGATGGTACCGGCCGACGAGATAGACCGCATCAACATACTGCGTGCCTCCATCGAGGGGATGCACCGTGCCGTAGACGCCTTATCGGTTAAGCCTGAGCATATCCTGGTGGACGGCAACAAGTTTTCGCCGCATCCCGGCATCCCGCACACCACCGTGGTGGGGGGCGACGGGAAGTATATGGCCATAGCGGCAGCCTCGGTGCTGGCCAAGACACACCGCGACGAGTTCATGCTCGCTGCCGCGCAGCAATATCCCGGCTACGGCTGGGAACGGAACATGGGCTACCCGACGCGGGAGCATCTCGAAGCGCTGGCGCGCCTCGGCCTCACGCCGCTCCACCGACGCTCGTTCGGTCCCTGCGCGGCCTCGCTGTTCCCGCCCGGAAGTTTTAAAGAAGAGGATAAATGATGCTTGAGGAAAAGACGCTGGAGACGCGCCGGCTGCTCCGCATACGCACCATCACGGCCTGGACGCTGGGACTGCTCAGCTTCCTGCTCTACGCCTTTACCGCCGAACCTACCGTCTCCTTCTGGGACTGCCCGGAATATGTAGCGTCGGCCGTGCGCCTCGAACCGGGACATCCCCCCGGCAACCCTATCTGGATGCTGACGGCGCATTTCTTCACGCTGCTGGTGCCGGCTGAGAAAGCCGCGCTCGCCGTCAACCTTATGAGCGGCGTGTGCTCAGCCGGGGCGGTGTCGCTGCTGTTCCTGACACTCTTCATCATGCTCCGGCGTCTCACGGCGTGGCGCGACGACTATGCCGCCAACGAGCCGGAACACGGGCGCCGCGTGCCGTTGCGGCGCGCATTCACGATACTTTTCGGCTCCATCATCGGGGCGCTGGTTTTCGCCGTTTCGGACACCTTCTGGTTTTCCGCAGTGGAGGCCGAGGTCTACGCCTTTTCGGCGTTGCTGACGGCGCTCTCGCTATGGCTCGCCTTCGTGTGGGGCGAGAAGCGGCATGAACCACATTCCTCTCGTTATCTGGTACTTGCGGCCTACGTCACGGGCCTTTCGATAGGCGTGCATCAGCTCAACTTGCTGGTACTCCCGGCCTTCGCTCTGGTGATAGTCTTTTACGAAAACCGCAACCTGCGGCGCGGCGTGCTCACCGCGTGCATGGTGGCCTCGCTTGTCGTCATAGCGGCGGTGCTCTTCGCCATGATGCCGGGCGTGCTGAACCTCGGCGCGGAGTTCGAACTTTTGGCCGTAAACCGCCTCGGGCTGCCGCTGCACAGCGGACTGATTTTCTACGTCGCGCTCACCGTGGCGTTGCTGCTGACGTCCGCTCTGCTAGGCTGTCGCGGGCGGCACCGAACCGCTGTAATCATTGTCGGCGCCGTGGCGCTTTTCCTCAGTGGCGTACTCTCGTTCGGCGGCAAAATATGGGTCGGACTCGCGTTGGGCACCCTGCTCGGCGTGGCGGGGATGATCCGGCGCCGCCGGCTCAACATGGCGGGGCTGAACATAACCCTTTTCGGCGTGCTGTTCCTCTTTCTGGGGTATTGCAGCTACGGCATAATCATGATTCGCGGAGCCGCCAATCCCCCCATGAACCAGGGAACGCCCGACAATATCTTTGCTCTCCGTTCCTATATAGAGCGTGACCAGTACGGCGAAAATCCGCTGCTGCGCGGCCGCACACCTTACTCAAAGCCGCTCATGCGCGAGGATGTTAAGCGTGATACCCTCACCGGCAAACTTAAAGTCTCGTACACAGAATTTTACCGCGACCCGGCGCCGCGCCGCTATATGCCTCTGGCGCAGGGTGGAGTGGTGAAATACGTTCCGCTGGCCGACCGCGGACGGCTGCGCTATCCGCCGGAACTGGATATGTGGCTGCCGCGCATTTACTCCGGCGCCGACATCGACGCATACGGCGGCTGGACCGGCATGACGCCCGAAACCATGGACAGCGTGGAGGTAAGCTATGCCGTCGACTCGCTCGGCGACGCCGTGGGACGCCTCGACCCGGAAACCGGGAAACGTTCACGCGAAAAACTCCCGAAACCCACTTATCTCCAAAACTTTGCGATGCTCGGCGGATACCAGGTGTCGTATATGTACCTGCGCTACCTGATGTGGAACTTCGTAGGGAGGCAGAACGACGTTTACGCGCAGGGCGAGCCTGACGCCGGAAACTTCATTACAGGTATCGGTCCGGTGGACGGCCTCATCTATTCCAGCCCGGAACCGATGCCGCGCGACATCGGCGGCGGCAATGCCGGACACCATGTCTATTGGTTCCTGCCGCTGCTGCTGGGATGCTTCGGCATGGCGTTCCAGCTCAACCGCGGACGGCGCGGCAAGCGGCAGTTCGCTGTGGTGATGCTGCTCTTCATCCTCACCGGTGTGGCCATCGTGGTGTACTTGAACCAGACTCCCGGGCAGCCGCGCGAGCGCGATTACTCCTTCGTGGGATCGTTCTATGCCTTCGCGCTGTGGACAGGCTGCGGTGCTGCGGCGCTGGCCGGGCAGGCGTTGCACCGCTGGCGCACGGGAGGGAAATGGCGCCGCGCACTGGCCGTCGCCGGCGTGCTTTTCGCCGTCGCAGTGCCCGTGTTGATGGCCGTGGAAAACTTCCCTGACCATAACCGCGCCGGGCGGCGCCTGACGCGCGAACTCTCCATCCCCATGCTCGAAAACTTGCCGAAAGACGCCATCCTCTTCGTAAACGGCGACAACTATACTTTCCCGCTGTGGTACCTGCAGGAGGTGGAGGGCATTCGCCGCGACGTGCGCACCGTTAACCTCGCATATCTGGGCACCACGTGGCTGGCGCCACAACTCGCCACCGCGACCGACGGCGCCCGGCCGATACGCCTTTCTATACCGAAGGAAAAACTCAACGAGGCGTCGCTCGAGCCTTACGAGATAGTGTATCTCGGAGTTGGGACCGGGGATGCGCGGGAGGTGCTGAAGCGCCTCTTCGAGACGACACCTGACAGCGTGAAACGCCCTTCGTTGCCGGTGGACCGTGTGCGCCTCCTCCCTTACGGGATGAAGGACTCCATAACCATCGACCTGCGCAAGGCCTCCGGCGGCCATTCCTACCTGCGCATCGGCCAGTTGCTGACACTCGACATGCTGGCGTCGAACCCGGACCGCCCGATAGTGTGGAACACTTCGGCGCGTTCGAACGGCCTCTTTACCCTCGACTCGCTGGTGCGCCGCGAGTTCTTCAATTACCGCCTCTGCGGCACACAGGACAGCACCGCCTTCGACACGCAAGCACTGCTGAAACTGCGAGGTCTGCCCACCGACGTCGCCGGCAGCTACGTAGATCCTCCCGGTCGCATTTTCGTGTACCAATACCGCCTGCTGATGCTCCGCACCGCCGAGGCGCAACTGCGTTTCAACACACCTGAAGGGACGCGGAAGGCACTTGAATTAGTGCAACTCAGCGAGCGCATATTCCCGCCCGAGGCGGTTCCGTACGCCACGCGCACCGAGCACGGTGAGCCGTACAGCGAAGCGCTGACTCTCGCCAAAATTTACCTTGAACTCGGCAAACGCCTGAACCGAGAAGAGTTCCGCAATTACGCCAGCGACCTGCTCGACGCCGAGATAGCGCGTACCCGCGAATACAAACGCTACCTCGACGCCATGCCCGCAGCCGTGCGCCGCTACGCCAAGCCGCAGACGCGCCTCGCCCCCCGCCTCCTTGACTCCACCCTGAACCTCCGCCGAAGCCTGTAACGGCCGAAAGCATCCCGTATGGGCAGTAGCCCAATACGCCTTTGGACGCTGCGGGACAAAAGGCGATGTGAGATAAAAGTTTTATGAGAAAGTTGATCCCCAATAAATAACTTAACAAGTGTTACTGCGGAAATGAAATGATGAGGGTTTCGCGGGACTTCGTTTCGCTCAGGGCATATTTGATTTCGCCGGAGTAGTGCAATCGGTTGTGTCGTCCGTGTCGCTCTAACAGTTTCATCAGTGAATCGATCGACGGAATGCCGTTTGAACGGTATGAAAATACTAAAACACTGTTGCTGAATTGCTTTATCAATCTGTCGAAACCTTCCATTATATGGTCTTTATCGTTCCAGATATTGTAGCTGCGTTTGAGGCGGTGGTGTTTGCTGGAATAGTCGATTAAAGCTGGCCAATTGTCGTAGTCGAGCAGTCCGTTGAGGAAATGGTAGAAATCCGCGTAATCCACCCCAACCCCTTTTTCATTTATATATGGGGTGTCGATATACACCAAATCATAATCGTCGGGTATGAGTATGGCGTCCATATTTAGGGAACGGCAGCGGGTACCGTTGTTGAAAACGGCATTGTTGGCTTCTTTTACAAACGCGCGGAAATGGACATCAAATGGAGTATCCCATGTTTTCTTGTTGCCGAAAGTGCGCTGTACGTCCGATAATCTGACATATAGATTTTTACGATGGAAGAGGTTGTACGGCCGCTTTATGATGCAGGATTGGAAAAGTGCGAACCATGCAAGAGCCTGTTTGTAGGGATGCTGCAGAGAGACAATGTTGAATCTCACAACATCGAGCCAACGGTTTTCTGCATCTGTATAATAGATGTCTTTGAAATTGTCGGAGATAAAAGTGGGATAAACTATGCCGGGGTGTTCAGCAATAATAAAATCAACGTCACGCTCACTCAAAAGCGTGGAACTGTTTTCTATCAACGCCTTGCCGATAACGGCGTTGAAGGGGAGAATGTCATTGTAAGTGACACATTTACCGTGATTTTTCAGCTTATAAGCCACGCTACCCGTGCCACCGAAGGCATCAAGGGCCGAGCGGAAAGGGATGTCGGCGATTTCTTGCCAGATCCAATCGGTGAACTTAGCTTTGCTCCCCTGATAGCGGGTCGAGGGAAACTTGTTCTTGCGTTGTATTTCAACATCTTGAAACAGGGAGAGTTGTCTCATAGTAGATTCCTGAATTTCTTATAGCTTTCCAAATTACTGTAGTATGGCTGTGCAAGTTCTGCTTTCTTGGCCATGTCCGGCGTAAGATAATTCATCCAATAATCATTGAACATCTCTTCTCCCAGTTTTGAAAAAGGTCCGGCGCCGTCTATCAAGTCCTCTATCAAAGATACGGATCCGATGTTTTTCGTGTTTCCGCTACCGGGTCTGTCAGTGGCGATTTTCCATTTCTCCTGAACGAAGAAAATTATATCTTTTGCTACTGAAACAATATCGTCAAGTTCGTCGATACAGTATGATTTACGTTCATCGGAGGCTTGACGGTTCTCGCTGTATACCATCCCCAAAACCACATGAGCCTGATATTAAGAATAAGGATAAGTTATGTTTTTTGTGCTTTCGCGGTTACGGAAATAACCTGTGAATGCTCCCAACGTCATGCCGCGAATTCTGGTTGACGATGTGCGATAGCTGCTTTTGAGGTCTATTGCAAACTTGTGGCCGTCATTGTCTATGAAAGTGATGTCGGGATAGAAGTTTTGTTCTTTGGTGAGTTTAAGTTGCAGACTGTTGTCTTGCGCAAATTTGAAGAGGAGCGGGAATATGTATAACTCTATGATTTTGGATATAACCTTTGTATCGGCTGAAATCGTATAGATGTTCTTATATACATCAATAAACCCTTTCACTACCCATTGTCCGTCGCTTGTGGATACAAACGAAGCAAAATTACTAACCTCATTGCGCAATTGTGAAATAAACTCCTTCTTAGTCATAGTGCAAAGTTAAGACATATAATTGATTTAAACAAACAACTCTACAGCTTTTTCATAGAAATAGTGGTATAACTATCTATATGGCAATGAATTATTGGTCTTATGTGGCAAAAATAAGAAGCCGGCGCGCTGGCGTCGGCTTCTCGGGGGTCCTTGTTTATTGGTTGTACGGTGTTGCCGTGTCGGTGACACCTTTTGTTTCAGGGGGAAGGGGAGGGTTACTCGAAGTTTTCGCGGATGGCGGCCGCTATCTGCTTCATCTTTTCGGCGTCGGGATTGTCTATTTTGTGCTTGAAGTCCATGTCGCCTTCGTGCTTGAGGGGCACGAGGTGGATGTGGGCGTGGGGCACTTCGAGGCCGAGCACCGTCACTCCTACCTTGCGGCAGGGGAGGGCGGCTTTGATGGCGCGGGCCACGCGCTTGGCGAAGAGGGTCATCTCTGCCAGCTCGTCGTCATCGATGTCAAAGATATAGTCCGTCTCTTTTTTAGGCACCACCAGGGTGTGGCCCCAGTTGACGGGGTTGATGTCGAGGAAAGCGAAGAACTTGTCGTTTTCGGCTATCTTGTAGCAGGGGATTTCGCCGTTGATTATGCGTGAGAAGATGGTCATCAGATTTCGATTTTAATGATTTCGAAATTAATGATGCCGGCGGGTGCCTTGATGGCCACTTTGTCGCCTACGCGGTGCCCGAGCAGCCCCTGGGCGATGGGAGTGTTTGAGGCGAGTTTGTGCTCGCGGAGGTTGCCTTCGCTTTCGGTGACGATGGTATAGGTCATCTCCATGCCGTTGCCGAGGTTCTTGATGGTGACTTTGTTGAGCAGCTGCACTTCCTCGGTGTTGAGTTTGGAGGCGTCGATGATGCGGGCGTTGGCGATAAGGTCTTTGATCTTGGCGATTTTCATTTCGAGCATGCCTTGCGCTTCTTTAGCGGCGTCATACTCGGCGTTTTCCGAAAGGTCGCCTTTGTCGCGGGCCTCTGCGATAGCGGCCTTGATGGCGGGGCGCTGGGCTTCGAGGGCCGACAGCTCGGCCATCTTCTTGTCGTACCCTTCTTGTGTGAGATAGGTTGCCATATTCGTTATGTGGTTTTGTTTATTACAAAATTAATTTCCCCCGGCTGACGTTTGGTTCGGCCGGGAGAGGATAAATTCTCTGTTTTTCGGAGGTGCGGACGGCTGTCGTGCCGACACGCCCTGTTTGTGGTGCAAAGTTAGCACCTTTTTTCTTTTCCGCCAAATTTTATCCGTTATTTTGCAATTTTAAAACGTCTGTGAGTTGAAATGTTAAAAACGAGGGGAGGGCGGCGGATTCGTGTCGGCGGTAATGGCTAACTTTGCTGAAAAAAAGATGGAAAATATGGAACGATATGCAGAAAACTTTTCGTTGTGGGCAGAGGAATGTGTCAAGGTTATAGACAAGGAGAGCGGCCGGGAGGTGCCGTTCCGTCTGAACGCTCCGCAGCGCCGCGTGGCGGCGTTGATGGAGAAGCAGCGCAGGGCCCGCCTCCCGGTGCGCGTCATCCTCTTGAAGGCACGGCAGTGGGGCGGCTCCACGCTTGTGCAGGTATATATGGCGTGGATGCAGCTGGTGGTGCGCCGCGGCTGGAACTCGGTGACGTGCGCCCATGTAAAGGATGCCGCCGGCTCCATTCGCGGCATGTACACGCGGCTGCTGCGCTGCTATCCGCCGGAGCTGAAGCCCGGTAAGCCGAAGGACTGGGAACTGGTGCCTTACGAGAAGTCGGCGTCCGTGGGCTACGTGACGGCGCGCGACTGCCAGGTGGCCATCGCCACGGCGCTCTCGCCCAATGCCGTGCGCGGCTCCAACTTCGCCATGGCGCATCTCAGCGAGGTGGCGTTCTGGGGCGACGGCGACGCCGGGACGGCCGAGGAGATAGTGCGCACGGTCAGCGGTTCGGTGCTTCGCTGCCCGGACTCGGTGATAGTGATGGAGTCGACGGCTAACGGCAAGGAGAATTATTTCTACGAGGAGTGGAAGCGCGCCGTAAGCGGCAAGAGCGACAAGTTGGCTGTCTTCGTGCCGTGGCACGAGATAGAGCTTTACCGCCGGCCGGTGACGCGCGCCGAGACGGGACGGCTCCTGGCCTCGCTCGACGATTACGAACGTGCGTTGCTGGAGCGGGGCGTGGAGCTGGAGGCGGTGGCGTGGTATCACGACAAGCGCAAGGAGTACCAGAGCCACGAGGCGATGATGGCGGAGTTTCCGAGCACGGCGGAGGAGGCTTTCAGCACGAGCCGGCAGCCGGTGTTCGCTCCGGAAACCGTTCCTGCGGCGGAGGAGAAAGTGTCGGCGCCGGCAGCGCAGCTGGCCGTTTTCATCCCCGGCGAGGGGAAGCGGCCGCATGTGTTGGCCGAGTTTGCGCTCAGGCCGCGGCTTGTGGTTGTCAGTGAAATGGAAATGGCGGTTCCTCTCGGCGAGGCGGTGAACCGGGCCGGACGCCTTCAGCGCGCCGCCGGACGACCCTTGATGGTTGTAGAGAACGCCGCTCCGGAGGAACGGACACACGCCCGTTGGTGCTCGGCGGCGCTCGCCGAAGCCGGCGCGAGCCTTGTCTACGATGAGGAGGACCGCCCCTGGTTCGCCCCGGACACTGATGTGCTCTCGGAATGGATAGACATCCTCAATGCGCTGCTGCGCGACGGTGAGGTGGTGGAGAAGGAGGATGTGCGCAGCCTCTATGCAGGATTCCGCTTCGCGGCACCGTGGCTCGCGCCGCGCATCGTGGCGCGCCTTGCCGCGGCCTTTTACCGCCGTTCGGGCGGAGGCGCTACCGACTACGACTCGCTGCTCTGATGAGAAAAAGAGGCAGGCTGTCTACCGAAAGTTGACAGCCTGTCTAAATTTTTTATATTGTATAGTTACTTACCGGGCTTCGGCTTCGGCTTCGGCGGCGGCGGCGACGTCGGCGGCTATGGCGGCTTGCAGCTCGTCGAGGTTGCGGAATTTGCGCTCATCGCGCAGACGTTGCAACAGATTGAGGGTTAGTGTTTTGCCGTAAAGGTCGCCGTGGTAGCCGATGATGTGCGCTTCTACGCTGAGGGCGTTGCCGTCGTCGACGGTGGGGCGGCTTCCTATGTTGAGGACGGCATGGCGCACGGTGTTATCGGACAACTCGGCGTCGGCGGCATAAACGCCGGGCGCGGGGAGGAGTTTGCATGCGTCGACGGCGAGGTTGGCCGTCGGAAAACCGAGGCGGCGCCCCAGTTGCTTGCCGGGAACCACGCGGCCGTGGATGGTGTAGGGCCGGCCGAGCATCGCGGTGGCTTCGGGCAGGAGTCCGGCGGCGACGGTGCGGCGGATGTGCGACGAACTGATGCCCTCGAGTACGGGCGGCTCCACCCACTTCAGGCCGAGATCGTCGGCTATGTCGCGGAGTTGGTGCCGCGTGAGGAAGCGGCCGTCGGAGCCGAAGGTGTTGTCATACCCCACGACGATGGCGCGTGCGCCGTACTCGTTGCGCAGCCGTTCGAGCCACTGCCGTGCCGTCAGCGAGCATAGGGCACGGTCGAACCGCAGCATCTCGCTGCGCACCGGCAATGCCCGGAGGGCTTCCTTCTTTTCCTTCGGAGTCATCAACAGTTTCGGGGCACGGGCCGGCGCCACTACGTCGAGGGGATGGTTGGCAAAGGTGATGAGCAACGGCGCGAGCCCGAGGCCGGCGGCTGTCTCTTCGAGGGTGGCTATCACCTCGAGGTGGCCGCGGTGCAGCCCGTCGAAGGTGCCTACGGTGACGATGGCGGGAGCAGGGAGGGTCATTTCAGCAGAGAGGCGTAGTGAAGCATATCGTCTTGCGGCGTGTACCCCACGCGGACGGCGTTGAGTCCCCGGCGGCGCGCTCCTTCCACGTTGGCGGGGGAGTCGTCGAAGAGCAGCGTCTCGTCGGGACGCAGCGCGTAGCGGTTCATCAATCTGTTGAAAATAAGCGGGTCGGGCTTGCAGGCCCCCTCTTCGAAGGAGGTCACTATGCCGTCGAAGTAGTCGCGGATGGTCTTGCCGTCGGCGCGGAAGTTGCTCTCTATCCGGCTGTGGAACATCAGCGGGTTGGTATTGCTGATGGCAAAGAGGCGGTATCCTCGCTTGCGGAGCGCTTCGAGGGCGCGCAGACGCTCTACAGGAAGCCCGACGAGAAAACCGTTGAAGGCATCCTGTATCTCGAGGTCGGAAGGCACGGCGTGGCCGTTTTCGGCTATCATGGTGCGCACGCGGTCGAGAAACAGCGGGGCGGTGATGCGGCCGGTTTCGAGGTCGAGGAAGACGCCGCTCTGCTTGTAGGGGTCGAGCAGGGCGTCGGCCTGCGTGAGGCCTATGGCCTGGAGGCGCCGTACCGATTCGTCGCGGTCAAGGTCGATGATTACGCCGCCGAGGTCGAAAACCAAATTCCGTATATTTGAAAAATCCATGGTCATAAAGTGTCTTATCCCGGCGCGTTGCCGGCGTTGCGAGGGCTTTTTTACGGTGCCGTTGCGTGTCAGGGAAGGGTATCCCGGGCGAAACGGCGCGCAAATTTAGCAATATTTCGCGAAACAGGCAAACGCCGGTCCTGCGGATATGGCTTTCTTTCTCTGAAGTTCCCCTTTATATAAGGTGTAATCGGTATAGGATTTAAGGATTGGTATTAAAATTAACATTTCAGTGTTAAAATCACGGGAATCTGGAGTGAGGCTTGAAAATTTAACGGATTTTATGTTGACACGCGAAAAAATGGCGTTAATTTTGCGCTGTTTTTGATAGCAAACATTGTTTTATTATTTTAATCAACAACAGAAAAATGAAAAAAATCGCACTTTCNNGCGAGTAACAAACGTTACGAAATAATCGGTGCATTTTCTCCGGAAAATNNGGTATCTTGCGGCAACAAAAAAGCTGAAACAGCTGACTCTGACACAATGGCTCCCGCAACTGAAATGACAGAAGACACAGCCGTTGCTGACACAGACACAGCTAAAGCTCAGGAAATAGCTCCCGCCGCTGAGGCCGCTCCCGCTGCTGACGCTAAGGCTACCGACGACAAAGCCGCTAAGACTGAAGAACCCGCTAAGGCTGACAGCGCCAAGAAGTAAGCAATCTTAACGCGAGTAACAAACGTTACGAAATAATCGGTGCATTTTCTCCGGAAAATAGCACCGATTTTCTATTGCATCATGCCTTTTCAGGGATGTAGTAACTATAATTAATCAAGGAAATGGAAGGATTTGAAGGAACAGACTGGGCCCGGGGCCTGGATATGGCGGTCACCATCTGCGACCGCGAAGGTAAAATACTATATATGAACCAGCGGTCACGCGAGACCTTTGCCAAGCATGGCGACATCATCGGGCACTCCCTCTTCGAGTATCATCCCGAGCATGCCGCCGCAAAGATCCGCGAGATGCTTGCCAACGGCACCTCAAACTCGTACACCATCGAGAAAAACGGCCAGAAGAAGATAATCCACCAGACGCCGTGGCGCCGCGACGGCGAAGTGGCCGGCCTCGTGGAGTTCTCGATAGTGCTCCCCGAGGAGATGCCCCACTACGTCCGCACCGCCAAGTAAAAGTGGATACGCCGCACGCTCCCGGCGACAGGCCCAATAGGGATGCAGGGGCTTTGTCAAACGGCGACAATAGGCCGGATAGAACCAATAAGCCCGATAGGTGCAGCCGCCGCTTTGCCAAAGACGAAAACGCTATGTAAAACAAAATCCGGGACCCGTCGCGGGCACCGGATTTTTAGCTTATGAAAAAACAAATTTTTTTTTTCAGGTTCAGGCAATTGGATTGCCCTTTTATCGTCGTTGCGGTAGCGCCATAGATGGCGCGGCCGCTGTTGTGTCTTACTTCTTCACCATCGAGTCGATTCCTTTGGTGATGTTGCCGAAGATGTCATCTACGTTGCCTTGGCCGTCCACCGAGAGGTAAAGGCCGAGTTCGGCGTAATAGTCCTTCAGCGGTTTGGTGGACTCGCGGTACACTTCGAGGCGCCGTGTAATGGTCTCGAGGTTGTCGTCGGTACGTCCCGTTTCGCGGCCGCGCTGCAGCATACGCTTGATGAGTTCATCCTCTGCTACTTCGAGTCCGATGACGCCGTCGATTTTGGCGTCGCGTTTCTTAAGCAGTTTTTCGAGGGCTTCGGCCTGCGCTATGGTGCGGGGAAAACCGTCGAAGACCACGCCGTTCTTGCCGCTGGCTTTCTCTTCGAGCACATTGTCGATGATTTCGATCATGACGGCGTCGGGGATAAGCTGGCCTTTGCTGATATACTTGTCGGCGAGGCGACCGAGGTCGGTGTGTCGGGCTATATGGTCGCGCAGCACGTCGCCGGTGGAGATGTGATAAAGGCCGTATTTGTCAATGATTTTGGCGCTTTGGGTGCCCTTTCCGCTGCCCGGTGCGCCGAATAATACCAGATTCATCATAACAGTCAGTTTTTGTGTTGTCTGGGGATTTGCCGAGCCGTGGTGTTGGGGCGGTGTCGGCCTTCTCGTTTGTGGTATAGAAATTTTAAGGTTCGTCTACAACGTAAATATCTTTGAGATTGCGCACTTTGCCGTCCAGGTCCAGGCCGTAGCCGATGATGAACTTCGGGTCTATTTCAAAAGCTACGTAATCGGGCTGGAAGCCGGTCTTGGAGCTTTGCGGTTTGTGGAGCAGCGTGGCGAAGCTGATGGATGCCGGATTGCGTTTGCGCAAATCTTCCACCATGTGTTGCGCCGTGAGACCCGTGTCCACGATGTCTTCGATGATGACCACATCCTTCCCTTCTATGTCCTCGGTCAGACCCATCAGCTCCTTCACTTTGCCGGTGGATTGCGTGCCGGCGTAAGAGGAATAGCGGATGAAATTGATGGTGGAATCGTTGATTCCGAGCTCGCGGAAAAGGTCGGCCGCGAAGATGAAAGCGCCGTTGAGCACGCAGAGGAACACGGGGTGTTTCCCCTCCAGGTCGCGGCGCATCTCGGCGGCGAGCTCCGCAACGCGCCCGGCTATCTGGCGCTGCGTTATGAAAGGCTTGAAAGAGAGACCGTTAACGGTAATTTTATTCTCCATAATACTCGATGTTAATCTTAAAGGGCAGGCTCCGAGGGCGAGTGAAAGGGGCCGTGCGGGCAATCGGCGCTTACGGGTAAGCGCTTCTTATGGCAAAATTACTAAATTGCCGCGTTATAAACAAATTTTTTTCAGAAATGCTGCAAAATTTCTCACGACGCACCGACCGGGGTGCCGTTGTCTCACCGTCGCCGCTTGACGTACCGTGCGCAATCAGCAGTATATGCCTATTATAAATATAACTGAAATATCATAAGATATAATAAAATATACCGAAAGAGTTAAATAGAGTTAAATAGCGAAAATTTCTTATGTTATATAACATTGTTTTCAAAAATAAGCAGTAACTTTGCAGTGAGTTTTTCATGGTATTAGATTTTAAGGTTAACAGGAAGATTGGTTGTCGCGACGACAATCAATTTTTTTATGCCCCAAAGTACAGAGGGAAAGCCCCGGAATAAGCCGAATATGGAGGGAAAGCCCCCGGCCTACGGAACAGATAACCGAATAAGTCCGAATTGCATCATGAAGCTGAAAGCAGGTGGCGGTCGAGCTTCGGCTCCCAGCGCCGTCAAACCGGTAGCCCCGGCACAAAGATACGAATTTTTATTTCAAATTCGCGAGAAAATGAGCGAATCTTTGAGGAAATGAAAAAAGAGGCCGGGCGTGGCTCGCGGCACGCCCGGCTGTGGGTAAGACTTATGGCAAATTAATTGGAAATGCTCGGATTATTTTGGGGAGGGAGAGGCGGAGGATCCCGACGTGGCGGGGGTGGTTCCTTCCCCCGGGGTTTCGCCTTCCGGGACGTATATTACATCGCCGTTTTCGAGCTGGTAGGCTACGCCTACGCGTTTGCCCCGGTTCCGGGGGGAGGCTGATTTGTCCTCGGAGGGGGTGTAGCGGTTTATTTTTTCTCCCTCTTTAGTGATTATCTCCATGTTCTCCTTGCCGGGATTTTTCACCATCGTGAAGTCTTCCTGCGAGAACATTTCGGTCATATTGTAGCGGCTCACGAGGGCCACCATCAGTGCCACGGCGAAGACCATGGCCACGTCGAAGAGGTTGCTGACCACGCTCATGGGGTCGCTGTCTTCGCTACGGCGGAGCAGTGAACGGCGGCGTCTCATGCGGCTTGGCGGTTAGAGAGTTTCACTACTTCTGCGAGGTATTCGAGCATCGTCAGGTTCTTAACGGCCCAGCGTTCCTTGACCTGCTGCGTGAGGAAACCTATGGCGCTGACCACCAGGCCGACGACGGTCGTGGCGAAAGCCACTTGCATATTGTAGGCCATCGAGGCGATGTCGCCCGAAGCGAGACCCACGAGGGCCGGTCCCATGGGAATCAGCGTCCCCATCAGTCCGAGTATCGGACCCATTTTGGTGAGCACTTTCGAGGTTGCCACGTTTTTGTCGGCGTCGAGTTCATATTCCCCTAAGAGTAGCTCGGCTTTGCTTTCGACGGCTCCTTCGGCTATGATTTTCTTGACGTAAGCGCCCATCACCGAGGAGCGTTTCTCCGGAAGCGAGGAGGCGAATGCGGGGAGCGTCGCGGGCGTGAGGTTCTTGATTTTGTCGTTGAGGGCACCGTCGGTTTTCTTTTGGCCGAGGTATTGGCCGAAGAAGGCGCCGATGAGGATGAGGGCCCGTATGAAGAAGAAAATCAGAAGTACTATGACGGGAACGAGCAACCCGGTTGAAATCCAGTAAAGGATATTTGAAATAACGTTCATAATTTGGCTATCTTTTTGGCGGTTAAGATTTTATGGCAGACGATGCCGCCCACGGTTCCGGCAAGGAGCAGTGCGGTTACGGCGAGAAGTGCCGTTAGGTCCACGGCGTTGGTTCCGGTGGCGGCGGTGCGGCCGTTGACGGTGGCCACGATGCCGAGTGCGGCGATGATTAGGTTGAGCATGAAGATGAGCTCGATGCGTATGTCCTCCTCGGGGAGGAGCCATTTAATGGCGGCGGCGAGCAACGGCGTGAGCATCAGCACGACGACTGCCGAGGCATTTCCCAGCAGTGCGAAATCGGTGCCGGGCAGGGAGAATACCAGCTCGGTGAGCGCGGCGAAGAGCACCGGAAAAATCAGTATTCCCGGCACATAGCGGCACGCGGCGAGCGCCCACCGTTTCGCGCGGCGCAGTGGAGAAGTCAGCTCCTTTGCCGCCAGGACGCAGAAGCAGAGCTGTAAGGCCACGTCCACAGTGAGCAGAATGGAGCTGTCGAGCATAAGCTCCGGCTGCGTGAGCCAGTCGGCGATTTGCGTCTTCGACTGTCCGGTGGCGGCGTCGTAAGTGGCGAAGAGGAAGAGCGCGGCCACAGTGGCGACCCCAATCCTCCCGTATCGCGCCAATGTGCTGAGTTTCAACAGGAAACCGAGGCTGACCAGCAGCATGATTATCACAACAACTATTTCCATGTCAGGCAATGTTTTTCTTGCGGCGTCGCACCAGGAGCGCCAGTCCGATGAGCAGCAGGAGCACCACGGCGCCCACGATGATACCGTTGATATGGTTGGTGACGGTTTCGGTAGGATTCATTTCCTCGCGTTTCATCACCATGCCGTCACCAGCGCCGGAGGCATTTTCGGCCCGCACTTCGGCCACCTCCTTATTGTACTCGGAGGCCGTCCGGCCGTCCACCTTCGAGGAGATGAAATCGCGGAGCTTGGCGTTGTCGCAGACGAAACCGGAGCAGGCGGCGCCGGTCTCCTTCACCGTCTCGGTGTGGAGCTTGGCAAGTTCGCGGAGTTGCTCGGGCGAGGCGTGCCACATCCCCTTGCGGGCTGTCTCCATCATCACGGCGGTCATCTCCTGCACGGCGGCGGGATTGACGTCTTTGAAATGTTCGCGCACGCCCAGCCGGTTCTTGTCGGCCACATAAGTGTCGTAGATGTCGTTCCAGAGTTCGTCGTCTATGACGTCGGGTTTCATCACGTTCCAGCCGTAGGTGTTCTTAACCACGTCCGAGACGGCGGCAGCGTCGGCGGCGCCACCCTTCATCTTCTCCTTGATGTAAGTGGGGTTGAGGATGGTGGTGCGGCTCTCGATGCCGATGGCCTCTTTCACCTCCTGCATCTTGGCATGGCTGCGGTTACGGTAATCGCTGAGGTAAGCGTCCGGGTCTTTGCCGGTGACGTTGCGCACAGCCATGTCCATTCCGCCCATGAACTCATACACATGGTCGAGGCTCAGGGCGCCCCAGGTGTTGCTCTGCCGCGGCTGCACCACCACGTCGGTGCGCGTAAGCGCGGCCTCGAAGGCATACTGCCGTGTCTGTTCCCAGTCTTCCTCGCTGCCGTATGACGCCCCCATGTTGTTGAGGTAAGTTTCGGCAATCTCTTTATCGCTTTCCCAGCGGTCGCCGGCTTCCACCATGGCCTGAATGCCGGTGCCGTAGTTGCCGTTCACGCCGCCGAAGACACGCGAGGTGGACATCTCGCGGGCTTCCTTGGGGGATACGCCCTTGTCCACGAGGTGCTTTTCGGAGGCAACTACGCCTTCGGCCACGAAGTTGGGATACTTGTCATCCTTGGCTTCCGCGGCCATCTTCACGGCGCGCGAGATGAGGAAGAGGCGCGAGGCGGCGAGGTCGCGGAGCTGTCCGGACGTCTGCACCACCACGTCGACACGCGGACGACCCAGCTCCGCGGAGGGAATGAGGCGCAGGTCTGTTACTCGGCCGAAGGAATCGCGCACCGGCTCCACGCCGAGCATGTAGAGCACTTGCGCTATGGTTGCGCCTTCGGTCTCGATGAACTCGCTGCTCCAGAGCGTGTAGCTCACCTTGCGTGGCAGCGAGTCGCCGTGCGCCTTGCGGTACATCTCCAAGGTGTTGTCGGCCAATTCCTTCCCTTTCTCCCACGCGGCGAGGGAAGGCGTCTCCTCGGCATTGACGGCAAACATGTTGCGCCCCGTGGGGAGGACTCCCGGATTGAGCACCGGGTCGCCGCCCGGAGTGGGGGTAATGAATCCGCCGCTCAGGGCGTTGAGGATGGATGCGAGTTCCGCCGCAGGACTGGTCACCAGGCCGTCGCGGTATTTGGCGATGTTTGTCAGTGCATGTTCCACCTCGCCGACGGCAAGTGCGCGCTCCAGCTGCTGCTTGGAGTATGCCGGGCCTTGCGGCGCTTTGGATTTGCCGTGCCGGGCGCCGGCTTTCTTGGCTTTCATGGCGCTCTCCATCTTTTTGAGCGAAGCCTCGTCGGCGCCCATCTTGCGTGCCATGGCAAGGGCTTTCTCCGGGGACATGCCCGGAATCATCGAGTGCTTCTTCTTCGGCGCCTTGCGGTCAGCGATTTTGAGCGGTTGCTGTTTCTCGGGCGGCATCATGGCGCCCATCACCATCATGCGCGAAAGCATATCGCGCGAGCCGTCCGTTTCATGCAGGATATTGCGAGCGCTGTCGAGCTGCGCCTGCGTGATTCCGGCGAGGTTACAGATGGCGGCATCGTCGATTGCGGCATTGCTTTCCACCAGAGCGATGGCACGTGTTCGCCACGCGTTGAGGTCGCCGCCGTGCAGTTTCTGAAGGCTGTACGCTATCGGGTCGACGGTCATGGCCTTGAGCGTTGACTGGATGTAATTCGGCGCGTAAGGAACGCCCATCACGTATAGCGCGCCGGTAATCTTTTCATTGGCAAGCTCTTCGGCAAAACTCTCGATGCGGGCTATGTCGTCGGCGGTGAAGGGTTTGAGGCTGTCGATGCGCAGTTCGCGGTGTATGCCGAGCTTCAGCGTCAGAGCTTTGACGCGCGCCGCGGCGGCATCGCCGGGAGCCTTGTTATAAGCGGCTATGACGTCGGAGAGGTCTTTGTAAATGCCGCGGACGTTGCTCTCCATGAAGGGAGGCGTGAGGTAGTTCACAATCCCGGCGTAGCTGCGACGCTTGGCCGTCATGGCCTCGCCGACGTTCGAGGTTGAGTAGACGTAGACGTGAGGCAGGGTCCCCACGAGGCGGTCGGGCCAGTCCTCGTTGCCGAGTGCCACCTGCTTGCGCGGCGTGAACTCGAGGGACCCGTGTGCTCCGAAGTGCACCAGCGCGTCGGCCTTGAAGCCGTAGCGCGCCCAGAGATAGGCGCCCACATACTGGTGGGGCGGCGCTGCATCGGTGCCGTGCACCATTTTGAAATCGTCGTCGCCCAGTCCGGCGGCCGGTTGCGGGATTAGCACCACGTTGCCGAAGTCGAGGCGTGCCAGCGCCAGGTTGCCGCGGCCGTCGCTCAGACCGTGGCCGGGAAAGGCACCGTCCACACTGTCGACCTGTGCCGACATCTTTTCGGACAGTGCCGCCTTCCTCCATTTGTCGTAGTCACCTTTCCCCACTATTTGCGGGCCGGACGTCTTCACGAACTCCTCCATGGCGCCGGTGGCATAGCCGTTGAAGATGCGGCCGCGCTCTTTTATCATCTGTTCCAGCCCTGCGGCGGAGGAGGGGAGCCCGGTCACGGTATAGCCTGCTTCCTTCATCTTCACCAGCAGGTTGTAGAGCGACGGCGCCACATCCATCCCTTCGGCCACCATGGAACTCTGCCCGGGACCTTTGAAGTAGAAGATGGCAACCTTCTTGTTCTTGTTGTCCTTGCGTTGCAGCGAGATGTAGTTGTTCACCGTGGCCACGAAGTCGGTGAGGCGGTCGGGGATAGCCTCGACGCCCGGGAGACCGTCCCGGCCGGTGAAGTGGGCGAAAAGGGTGAAGGGACGTATGGCGCCGTCAATTTCGGGCGTCACTATGCTTTGCGAGAGGAAACCGCCGTTCATCCCCATCTTGTCGGCCATCCATTCCTTGTAGTCGCGGTTGGCGTTGACGGTTGAGAAGAGGGGGATATTCCGGTTGCGGAGCCAGTCGGTCACCTCGTCCCCCATTCGGCCGTGCGCCATGTTTATTATGGCCGAGGCGTGGATGGAGTCGGCGTGACCTTTGTTGATGAGAGTCTGCGGCATGGCGGCGGGGTAGACCATGTTTCCGGTGGCTTCGAGGCGTTTAACGAGGCTGTCGGGGACTCCCATCTGTCCGGTGAGGATGATGCGGGGCGCCCCTTCGCGCCATTTCCCCTCCTTGCGAAGCCACGCCTCGTATTCGGCCACGGAATTGAAGTTCAGCTCATCCTCCTCCGAAGGGTAGTAAAGCAGCGAAGAGGCGGCCGGAAAGGGGTCGCCCGGGATGGGGGCGAAGAGCTTTTTGCCGTCGATGAATCGGCGCACGTAGCGCAGCATGTTGCGATAATTGCCGTGGCCGCCGGTGAGGTATTGCTTCAGGTATTCATAGTCCACGGAATCGACGGAATTTATCTGATTGTCGGGATTCGTGGCAGCGGAGGTGAGGACGGGCGTCCCGGCGTCTGCGGCTTGTGAGAGTGCCTGCCGCTGCTCGTCGGTGATGCGCAGCCCCATGCCGTTGACCATCACCATGTCGTACTTCCCGGCCTTGTCCAGCTCTTCGGCCGGGAGCTCCTCTATCTTGACGAAGCTGTTGTCGTTGGCTTTGGAAATCTGCCCCAAGGTTATGGCCTGGTAGTTGACAAAGGCGATGCGGGTGGGGGCGGCAAGGCATTTCCACAAAACGAAGCCCGCCGCGACGACAACGGCGCAGGCGGCTGTGAGCAGTATGATTTTCTTCTTTGTCATGAATGTTTTAGATAGCGAACAGAGTATTCAGGATATTCGGGAGCATCTGCCCGGCGGGTAAAAACATGTACCGGGCAGATGCGGTCGTGAGAACAGATATTTACTTCTTGTCGGCGGTAAAAGTGCAGATCAGCGGCATCGGCATGGCCCCGTAGTTGAGGTTGAAGCGTAGGGTCAGCGTGCCGTTTTCGGAGTTGCCGGTCAGGGTGCCGGAGTAGGACTTGACGTCGGCGGTCGTTCCCTTGAACTCGGTGGAACTCAGGGTGTAAGAGCCGTCGGTTCCGCTCACGGCCACGCCGCTGACTGTCATTGACGGCATCTTCATGGGCGGTTCGCCGAAGCTCGGAATGGTTACCGATACGGTGGCATCGTCGGTGGCCTCCACCTCGAATGTCAGGTCATCGAACACACTCTCGTTGCCCATCACCGTGCATGACATCGGGCCGGTGTAGCTGCCCTCTATGCTCTTGGCCGCCGGGGCTGCGGGTTCATCGTTCTTCTTGTCGTCGGAGCAAGCTGCGATGGTGGTCATAAGGAGCACCGCCAGCAGTGCGCCGAACAGTTTTTTCACTTGTTTCATTTCTATCTTTGCTATTATGGTTAATGTGCGGTTTGAGTTTTTACGATGCAAAGTTACTGCCGTTGAAAAGGCTGTGCAATACCCGAAAAAGACCATATTTCAAGTGAAGGCAGAGGGTGCCGGAGGTGTGAAAATATGGCTCCGGGTTGAAAAATCACTTCAAATAAGTATTGTACCGCCCGATTAATCGAAGTAACTTTGCATGGGAAAAACTGACCATGACCATGATAGACAAACAAAGAGGATACCGCGCTTCCAACAAAATGCGGGAATTGATTTCAGACAACGCGATGCTGCTGCCCGCCATCAGCCGCTTCGGAATTTCGTTCGGTTTCGGCGACGGCTCCGTGGAGCTCGTCTGCCGCGAAAACAATGTGCATGCCGGCACCTTCCTGTGTGTGTGCAACCTGCTCAGCGGATACCCCTTCAGCGACTCCGACATCTCCCTTTCCTCTTTGATGCGTTACCTTAAGAACGCACATTCCTATTTCCTGGACATCGAACTTATCAAGATTCGCCGCAACCTCATCGAAGCAATTAATTACTCCGACTCCAACGAAGTCACCACCCTGTTGATGAAATTTTACGACGATTATGTGGTGGAGGTGAAAAAGCACATGGAATTTGAAAACGAGGTGATTTTCAAGTATGTGGAACGGCTTCTCGAAGGTGAACTCGACAGCGATTACAATATATCGTGCTATTCGGACAGCCACGTGGACACCGCCGAGAAACTCAAGGAACTGAAGGACCTCTTCATCTATCACTACAAGCAGAAGGACAACGCGCGGCTCAGCGGCGTGCTCTTCGACATCATCACGTGTGAGCGCGACATGCTCAGCCACTTCGACGTGGAAAGCCGGCTGCTGGTCCCGGCGGTGCGCCGCCTTGAAAAGCAATTGCGCGACAACGGACGCGACCTCAAGAAGGAGAAAACAGCGGACGGTGCCCCCGCAGACCCGCAGCTCGCCCTGCTCAGCGAACGCGAGAAGGATATAATCCGCTGCGTGGCCAAAGGATTGGTAAACAAGGAGATAGCCGACCGTCTGTGTATCTCGGTGCACACTGTGGCCACGCACCGCCGCAACATAGCCGCCAAACTGGAAATCCACACCCCCGCCGGCCTGATAGTCTTCGCCATCCTCCACCGCCTCGTAGACCTCACCGAAGTAACCCCCGGCTGACGACGCCGCAAGGATTTGAACGCGGATAACAATAAATACCCCGGCTCACTCTGATTATTTCGCCATACGGCTCAGCGGTTGACGAATTGCTGTGTCTGTGGCAATATCATCAAAATCTGAAGGAAAGAATATTGTACCTCGTTCAAGACCCAAAATTCTTTCACGTGCTACATTGTCAGCAACATTCATTGATATCACAATTAACTGTCACAAAATTACGGTATTTTTGTGACAATGCCAAGGGTTTTCTAATAATAATTGCTGTAGCAACTTTATATTTCCACTAATAGATTTTGGATTATATACAAACAATAACTGATTATGCTGTCCGAATACAAACAAATTTTACCATCTGAGGCGATAAAACACCATTATAGAGTATAAAAATATCAGCCATACAAACAAATTCACATTGTTTATAAGACTGATTATTAGATTATTTATTTATAAATCGAGGCTTAGTACTCCTCCTCGTTGAAGTGGTTTTGCGAAGGCTATAAGTCTTTTGATTCAATTAGTTAGGTATTTATTCGGGACATTGCCAAACTTCCGT